>JAQBGW010000001.1:0-19997 GCA_032128415.1 Betaproteobacteria bacterium
AACGCGCTGATGATTACCGCCTTCGGCGGCTTTCTGGTCGCGCAGGCGGCGGCGAAGCGGATGATTCCGGCGGGTGGCGGCACCATCCTGCTGACCGGCGCCTCGGCCGGCGTCAAGGGCTACCCGAATTCATCCTCCTTCGCGATGGGCAAATTCGGGCTGCGTGGTCTTGCGCAGAGTCTGGCGCGCGAATTGCAGCCGCAGAACATTCATGTCGGCCATTTTGTGATTGATGGCGGGATCGCGCTGCTCGACGGTGAAGACGAACGGGCGGCAGCGCGCGACGCGGATGGTTTGCTCAATCCGGACGCCATTGCACAGGCCTATCTGCAAATCCATCGCCAGCATCGCAGCGCCTGGACCTGGGAAATCGAACTGCGCCCCTGGGTGGAGAAGTTCTGACTTCATACATTGATCGACATGTGCGAATGCACCCCGCAAATGCGAAGCCCCGCGATGTTCTCGCAGGGCTTCAGAGGTCAGCCACCGGTGTGGCTGAATGTCGTCGCGTTACCGCGACGCAAGGCCGGTTGTTATGACCGGCTTTAGAATAACGCTGTCGGAAGTTTCATCTATAGATTGGCCTCCTTTTTCGGCTTCAAGCAACGCCTAAATCTCCCCGCAGGGGTAACAGCAGCGCGACTCGCGCCACGACCCTGCTTTGGTTTCCCGACCCGGAATACCCCTCAAACATAGTGTCGAAGGTGGTCGCCGCCAGTTCGCTTCAGGTACACCCGCAACTTGGGGCGCGCACAACAGCGAAACACCAAGGCAACAACCGGAGCTATCGTTAGTTCGAGAACCTATCCCAAACCGGATCACCGCAGCAATTCCAGTTAACGCCTTTCCCGGATGCACGTCAATATTGTTTGCTGAGTAATTCTACGAGAAGGTGATCCAGGTCAAAAAAACAGGTTCAATTTCACATTTCACCGGTGCAAGACGGAAAGTGAACCCACACATTTTGAGGGCGTTTGGCCTTGCAATCCGCTGGCACCGTTCCTCAATTAACGCCTAATCCACGCGGATCTTCGCTTCCCGGATCACCCTCGCCCATTTATCCATGTCGGTGCGCAGAAATGCGCCGAACTCGGCAGGGGTGTTGGATCACTGGATCCAGGCCGGATTTGGCGAGCAGCTTGTTCACTTTCGGGCAGGCCGGCGTGGTGCCATCGCGACTGCCGAGCCTCTATACTTCACGGCTCAATCATCAATCCTACGGGATGGGGGAACATCATGGCGAAACTTCGCGCGGTGGAGTGCCGCGAATTCATCAAGGCGGTCGTCGAAAAGGCCGAAGAGATGCGCGTGCCGGTGGCGATCGCCATCGTCACCGCAGAGGGTAACCTGCTCGCGTTAGAGCGCATGGATGACGCCGGCTTCATCACGCCGAAGACTGCGGAAAGCAAGGCCTACACCGTGGCTGCATTCCGCTCAATGAGCCCGCGTTTTACCGATGGTCTCGTGATCCAGCAGTGGTTCAAGGAACGCAATCCGCAAATGCTGATGAACGCGTCGGTGTTCAGCAACGGGCGCGTCGTGGTGTCGGGCGGGTGCGCGCCGATTTTCAAGGGCGACGAGATGGTTGGCTGCTACGGCATCAGCGGCGGCACATCTGATCAGGATGAAGTGATGGCGATTTACGCGCGCGAAAAGGTAGGCTGGGCCCACAAGCCCGAGCACGACGACACGCCAGATGACGTGAAGGAACACATCAACCAGATTTACTCGAAGGTTGGTTTGAACGATCGGGCACTTTAACTGCGCTGCAATTTCAGGAGGCGCCCATGAATCGTACTGCGTATCAACCCGCCGATGTATTTGTTCCTGCCGGGAACACCTGTTCCCACGGGGTCATCGTCGAGGCGGGGCGCACTCTCTACGTGGCCGGACAGACACCCCGCGATGTGCGGGGAAATATCGTCTGCAAGGGCGATGCGGCAGGTCAGACCCGGCAGACGCTGGAGAATATGAAAAGAGTCGTCGAGGGCGCTGGCGGGCGGATGGAGGACGTCGCCAAGACCACGGTCTTCATTACCGACATCAAACACCGCGAAGCAGTCGGTCGAGTGCGCCAGGAATTTTTCAAGGGCGATCCGCCGGCGAATACGTTGCTGGTGGTCGCGGGCCTGGCGGATCCGGCGTTCCTGGTGGAGATCGAGGCGATCGTGCCGCTACCGTGAGTGACCTGCTCCTGCGGCTGACCTTCAGGCCGGTACCATTCGGTATACGGTACTGGCCCCGAATATTTTGGACCCATTTATTTCCCCTACCGCTTCATGTGGGCACGCCAAACTCGCTGTGGCAGACTTCGGCCAGCGCCGCAACTCCCTGATTGATTTCCTCGTGACTGAGATTGGCGAAGCACAGCCGCACCCGGCTGCGGGCGTGTGCCTTGTTCACCGACCATTCGGGCCCCGGATTGAGGGCGACACCCGCCGCGAGTGCCGACTGGTAGAGCTTCAACGCATCTACGCCGTCCGGCAGCTTCACCCACAGAAAGATGCCGCCCTGCGGGTCGTCGAATTCCGCTGCCGTGCCGAAATGCTCGGTGAGTGACTCCATCAGCGTCACCAGCTTGGCGCGCAGGCTTTTGCGCAGCAAGGGTACATGCCTGGCGAAATGCGCCGTGCAGTATTCCGCCAGCACCATCTGTTCCAGCGCGCCGGAGCCGGCATCGGTTTTCAACGCCAGCATGCGCGACAGTACCGCCCACGGCGCCACGATGTAGCCCACGCGCAGGGCAGGCGCGATGGTCTTCGAGAACGAGCCGATGTAAATGACATTGCCGTGTTCGCTCATGGCGTAGAGCGCGGGCGGGCGCTGCCCCGACCACGTGAGATCGCAATAGCAGTCGTCCTCGAACACCGGCACGCCGTATTCCGCAGCCAGCTTGAGTAGTGCTGCGCGCCGTTCCAGCGGCAGGATGGTGGCCGTCGGGTTCTGCACCGTCGGTATGGTGTAGATGTACTTGGGGCGGATGCCCTTCAGCTTCAGATCGGCGAGCGCGTTGGCGAGTGCATCAATACGCATGCCGTCGCGGTCGAGCGGGATGCCCACCGGTGTCACGCCCATGCGCAGCAGGCGGTTGATCGAGCCCTGATAGCAATCCTCTTCGATGATGACGGTATCGCCAAGCGTGAGCAGCGTGTGATTGACCAGATCCAGCGCCTGCAGCGAGCCCGAGGTGATCAGAATATCGTCAGCGGCGCAACTGATGCCGGCGTCGACTTTCAACTTGCCGACCAGAAAATCACGCAGGGCGCGGTAGCCCTGCGGGCCGCTGTTCATCCCGTAAGTCGAGAGCGTGCGTCCCTCGCGCCGCAGCACCGCATCAGCCGCCGCAATCAGCCCGTCCAGCGGCAACGCGTCCGGATCATTGTTGCCGCCGGTGAAATCGTATTTGACGCGCCCGTTCCAGCGCGCCGCCGGTGGCGGCAGGCCCGCGGGCAACAGCGGTGTGAAATCGAAAGTCGCAGTATTCATGGCCATCCTTGTTCGGGATTGTTTTTATTGGGATTACGGGTTGCGATTGCCGGCCCCAGCTTCCGGAAATCGGTATCGCTGCCTGAAGATTATCACGGCACTTTACTGGCCCCTTTAATTCTTTAGTTGGGTCCAAATCACGCACTTGCGGCTTACACACATTGGTGCCGGATGGCGACGGCCTCCAACTATGCAACCGGAAATACGAAACGATCTTGACCACCACGGCATCGTTTTAGAAGACGCAAGGGCGGTTAACTGAAAAAAGCAGGGATGGCCAAATTCACAGTGCGCAAAGGGATGAATACCTGGAATTTCCAGTAAACTGACCGGAATGCAGAGGAGAACTTGATGAAACAATTATTTGCAATCGTGCTTGGCGCACTGATTGCGAGTACGGCATCAGCGCAAATGCCCAGTCTCGACAGCATCATGAAGGGCATCGAAAATCTGACCAAAACCCAGTCCGGCAGGTCTGGTGGCGGCACCGACGACAAGACCACCGGGGCGGGCATCAAGGAGGCGCTGGCCGTGGGCACTGAGCGGGCGGTAAAAAGCCTCTCGGGGGTTAACGGCTATTTCGGCAACCAGGTGGTGAAGATCCTGATGCCCGACAGCTTCCAAAAAGTTGCGAATGTTGCCAGCAAGGTGGGGTTCCAGAAACAGGTCGATGCGTTTGTGCTGAGCATGAATCGTGCGGCGGAGGCTGCCGCACCGCTGGCGGCTAAACACTTTGCCGACGCGATCCGCGACATGTCGCTGCAAGACGTGCGCGGCATCATGACCGGCGGCAACACCGCCGCCACCGAATTTTTCAGCAAAAAAATGCGCGGCAATCTCTATGCCGCCTTCAAGCCGATCGTGTCGAAAAAGGTCGGCGAGGTCGGTGCCACCCGCGCCTACAAAGACATGATCGGGCGTTACGAAAGCGTGCCGTTTGTGAAAAAGCAGTCGCTGGACCTGGACGATTACGTGACCAACAAGTCGCTCGACGGCTTGTTCCTGACTGTCGGCGAAGAAGAGAAGAAAATCCGTACCAACCCGGTGGCCCGCACGACGGAATTGCTGAAGACGGTGTTCGGGAAATAGCCGGTACCAGTCTTTGCCCCGGCTGCGCCGGACCAGTTCAGTCCGTCCTCTATTTCATTGATTCTTAAAACACCATGGAGACATTAATCAGATGACCACATTTGACGAATATTCGACCAGGTACTCATCCGTGCGCATGCGCCGCGAGGACGGCATCCTCGAAATGCAATTTCACACCGATGGCGGACCGCTGCGCTGGAGCAAACTCGCCCATGGGGATCTCGAAAGCGCTTTTCTCGACGCCGGCCGCGACCGGGAGAACGAAGTCATGATCATCACCGGCACGGGCAATGAATACGCCGGGCCGGCGGTGCAGCCCAGCGGACAGGGTGGGCACCACAATCCGAAAAAACCGCTCGATGCGATGGGATGGGATAAGACCTGGTACTGGGAAGGCAAACATTTGCTGATGAACCTGCTCAATATCGAGGTGCCGGTGATCGCCGCGATCAATGGCCCTGCGGTACGCCACGCCGAGATCCCGCTGCTCTCCGATATCGTGCTGGCGTCGGAAAACGCGACGATACAGGACTCGGCGCATTTCAACGGCGGCCTGGTGCCGGGCGACGGCGTGCACATCGTCTTTCCGCTACTGATGGGCACCAATCGCGGACGCTATTTTCTGCTCACCGGGCAGGTGCTCAATGCGAGTGAGGCCAAGGATCTCGGCCTGGTGAGCGAAGTACTGCCGAGAGACAAATTACTGCCGCGTGCCTGGGAGCTTGCACGCCAGCTGCGGCAAAGGCCGACACTGATGTTGCGCTATTCGCGCGTAATGCTGACCCAGGATCTCAAACGGCGCATGCACGATTTGCTTGGTTACGGCCTGGCGATGGAAGGACTGGCGGCAATCCAGCGAATTGAATAGCAGCACGTGCCCCCGAGCCCATTTATTGCCACAGGTATTGTCTACCTTCAAATGTGTCCGTGAAATCCGGGCTGGCTCAGCCTGGCCCTTTAATGGTGTTAGCCCGTTACAATGCCTGCTTGCGTGTGGCACAGGTCGCGCTCAGAATTGTATTCAATCCAAACTGGGGTCACTCCATGAGACAACTAATCGCCATTTTGTCGGTTGCCGCGCTTGCGGTTGCCTGTGCAACCGATGCCGGAATGCAGTCTGGCGAATCCATGTCGCCATCGGTCCAGGCCGGTGCGACATCGGGTAGCGCTGCACCGGCGGCGCGCGGACCGCTGGTATTTGCCGATCTGCCCAGTTTTGACCGTCAACTTGCTGAGTCGTTGTCGGACGCAAAGGCACCGGTGGTGGTTACCAGCGCCGACCACATATCGCTGCGGCAAATGCCGCCGCGGCTGGGAAAATGGCTGGCCGCGGTTGACGCAAGCGGCGGCAAAATCGAGACGGTATCGGTCGATCCCAAAGAGGCCAAGACGCGCTCGCTGGGCCTGCTTTTTTCGTTGATAGGTGCTATTCGCCAGGTGCACGAATATACCAAGAAGCAACAGTACGATGACGCGCGCAATTTCGACGCGAAAATCTTCTACAAACGTGACTCCAAAGGCGATCGCGTGATGGATCGCGTGGAACTGGTGCCCCGCAAGCGATAGCGCTCCGACGCTAAAGGGGCTCAGGCTGAGCCTGGCCCCTTTAGTTCTTCAGTGCAGGAACCAGACGTAGTAGAGCGCCATCCCGGTCAGCGCGACTGCCCAGTAACCCGCGAGCGTCAGGCGCATTAACGTTTTCCAGCCGCGCACGTGGAATTGCCGCGGAAGCAGGCCATTCATTTGCAGCACCAGCCACAGGCCGGCAATCACCGTCGCAGCACCTATCACAGCGTGCAGCCACGGCACCCAGTTACCGACGATGGCGAGATCGGCGGGGCTCTCCACCAATGCATTCTCCATGCCGCCTGCCATGATGAGCACGACGAGCACCGAGTTGAGCAGCACCCAGATGGTCTGGTTGTAGCCATGCGCGGCGATGTTGCCCCGTTTCGCGAGCCGGGCGCCGAATGTCAGTCCCGCCACCAGCAGGATTTCCAGCGCGATGTTGAGCTCGGGAAGCAGCGAACCCGAGCGCGTCAATTTCACAATGGATAATGTATTACCTGCGGCTTCAATGCCGAGAATCGCGGCAGCAATCGCGGCGATCAGCAAACCACCGCAGATGAAACTGAAACGCCGCATGCCGAGCGGTGGCGCCCATACGCCCGCCTGTAGCCCGCGGCTATCGTCGAAACCCATTGCCCAGTGCGCGCCGTCGCAGAACGGCTTGTTTTTCGATGCGCCGCAGCGGCACAGCGCATAGCTATCGGGGCGATACGGCTGCGCGCCATCGGCTTTGAGCGGCAAACCGCCACTCATAAAATACGGCCCGTTTTTCGAGATGATGACCTGGCACTCAGCCGGTTCGGCAGCCGGAATAGAATCTTCGATCGAACAACTGAGAGCGCCTGACGGACAGCGCTTGACGAGCGCAACAATGGCGGCAGCGTCTGCGCCGTCCGCATCGATCCACGGCTCCTGGCCCAGGCGGAACACGCCGGGCAGGTGGTCAGTACACACGCCGGCATGCGCGCAGATCGTACGGTTGTCATGGATGGTGATGCGTTTGCCCCGGTATTGCTGTGCGGTATCGGCAGGCCCCACCGTGAAGCGCTCCCCGTTGAAACCGATTTTCGTGTGCGTGCCGTCGCAGAACGGTTTATTCGAGGAGTTGCCGCATCGGCAAAGCGCGACGGTATCGCGAGCCGGCAGCTCGGCCCCGGCCGAGTCGCAAACACGGGCTGCGCCGCGAAGCAAATACGGGCCGTTCTTCTTAACTTCGACCGTGGCGTTACCGGATGTCGGCGGGGGAGTCATGAGCTACAAGTATAAGCAGCTAAAGAGGCCAAGGTCGACATCTCCCGCGACTCGCCAAATATATCGTGCCCCTATAATTCTTTAATTCGCGTTTTTGCCAGACTCGTGAAGCCGCGCAATGTCGGTCAGCGCGGCAACGTCATGAACGGCGCATCGATAGCGCCGACCTTGACGTAAATCAGCGCACCTTCCGGACCCGAATAGGGCGTGTGGCGGCTCCAGCGCGGATTGCGCAGCCACGTGCCGGCCGGGTATTCGCCGTCTTCATCCTGGAAAACGCCTTCCAGCACCAGAATCTCCTCGCCACCGGGGTGCGTATGCGTATCAAAGCGGGTCTCTGGCGCCCACCGCACCAGCGCCGTGCTGACGCCGCCGTATTCATGCAACGGCATCACGCTCAGGCCGGGCACCAGCCCGGGCCGCCAGGCCGCCGTCGATGTCGCCATGCGCACCGGCGTCAGATCATCCGCCGCGAACTGCCAGAGTTTGACGAACAGCGTACAGCCTTCACGCGAGAACGGTGTGTGGCGGGTGCCCGGCGGATTGCGCAGGTAGGTACCCACCGGGAAATCACCCTGCTCATCCGAGAACACGCCGTCGAGCACCAGTATCTCCTCGCCGCCGTGATGCACATGCTGATCGAAGCGTGAACCGGCGGCGTAGCGCACGATACTGGTTGCACGCGCGACCTCATCACCGACCCGGTCCAGCATGCGCCGGTCCACGCCAGGCAACGGCGACGCAGTCCATACTGCATCTGCTGCATGTTGCACGACACGCGCACTGAAATCGCTGTTGATGTTCATGGGGTAATTTACTCGTAACCAGTATCAACCGGCAGGCTCAAGGTCGTCGTGGGAAACCCGTGCCTGGCGTCGTTAAATTTGAGCGGATGGGCGTGGTCCACGACGGCGTTTACGTGCCCCGCGCCGGCCACACCGGTTCGTTGTAGCCCAGCGGCACCATGGTTCGCGCCCACCGCGGCGGCGTCTCCGACATGCGCAGCGTCGGCCCGAGATGCTGCAGTACACCCACCGGCGTGCGGCTGGTTATCGACCAGCCTTCGAGTTCTTCGCGGGTGAAATCCTTCACCGCATTTTTAAGCTCAGCCGTCGGCACTTCGCCGTGGTCAACAAGCCAGCGCCCGACCTGCGCCAGTGAAATCCGCACCTGCCAGCTGCCACCTGCACGGGCGCGGCGACCCAGCGCCACCATCGCGCCGAAGGCCATCAGATAGCCCGTGAGGAAGTCGATCGCCGACACGGGATAGAACTGGGGCCCGGGTGCTGCGCCGGGAAACACTACACCCTGGCGGTGGGTGATGCCGCTTACCGTCTGGACCACGGTATCAAAACCGCGGCGCGCCGCCCACGGCCCGACATGACCAAAGGCCGACAGCGATACCACGACCATGCCAGGCCGCAGCGCCGCCAGCGCCTCGGGCGAAAAACCGCGCCCCGCCAGCGTGCCCGGCCGGTAGCCCTGCGAGAACACGTCGGCCTTGCGCGCAAGCCCGCGCAGGATTTCTTTTTGCTGCTCGTCGCGCAGATCGAGATGCGCGGAGAGCTTGCCGTGGCCGGTGTCGTATTCCTGGCGGCCGAGGCTCGGCAGATGTTCGGCGCTGATTTTAAGTACGTCGGCGCCGTGCTCGGCAAGTGTGCGCCCGCAGGTCGGTCCGGCAATGACACGCGTCAGGTCAAGCACCCGGATGCCCGACAGCGGGCGGTCACCCGGGGGCAGCGGCTCGGCCGGGCTGTCGCCGAGTTTGATGATCTCCATCAGCGGCAGCGTGGCTACCGCCAACCCCTGCGGGTGCTGTGCCCACTCGGCCATGGTGCGCACCATGCCGCCCGCGCCCTTGGCCGCGATGATGGCTTCTTCGAGCTCGAGCGCGTCCCACTGCGCCACGGCCTTGCGCACGGCTTCGCGGTCTTCGGCTACGCCAAGCACTTTGAGCGCGGCGGCGCGGTGATTCGGAAAATTGCAGTGCAAATAACTCCAGCGCCCGTGCTTCGCCGGGTAAGTGCCCATCACCGGGTTGGGCGCGGGCGAGACGTATCGGCCGTCGATGGTCAGGTAATGGCCGCTGCGCAGCGACGCCGTCGCCTGCCGGGTGTCGACGGCAATGCGCTGTTCGCGCCCGGTGCGCAGCGCCCACAGGTCCGCCGCCGCCAGCCCCACCGCCCCCAGCGTGGCGGCGGCGGTCTCGCTGATGCGGAAGGGTGTGCGCAGAATCGGATCTACACCGCCGGTGATCTCTACGGCTTCGGCGAGCGACTCGGGCCAGCCGGCAATCGGCAATAAGGCACGCAGTGCGGCATTGTTCATGGTGATGGTGCCCTCTGTTTGTTGTCGAATAGAAGGGGTCAGCTCACACTGATCCTAAATATTCTCTATATATTTTATGCTGTCGTTTTGGTTTTTCCCACGGGAAATATCCTGAGATGGATCAGGAGCGCGATGACCGTCGCGGTCAGCGCCACCCCGCACACCGCGAGCCAGCCGAATTGCGCGAACGCCCAGCTCATCAGGAACGCGCCCAGCGCGTTTCCGCTCCACACGTGCAATCCAAAGAGCGTGTTGGCACGCGACCGCGAATCCGGTACCGCAGCATTGACCATGGTCTGGTTGGCGACCATCGCCGCACGCAGACCGCAGTCGAGCAGGACTGCACCGATGACTACCGCGACGATCGAGCGCACGCCGAAACCCATCGCCAGCCAGGCGGCCAGCATCGCGCATATCCCCGTCAGTACCACCGGCATGATTCCGGCACGGTCCATCCAGCGCCCCGCCGGACGGCTGACCAGTATGCCCGCTGAACCGGGGATGCTCATCAGGCCGGCGCCGGTCGGCCCCACGTGATGCAGCAGCGCGAGCATCGGGGCGGCTACCGCCCAGAAGCCGCCGTAACAGATGCCGAGCATGAACTGTATCGCTGCAGCGCGCCGAATGTCGCCATGCGCGCGCAGCAGGCGGTACATGGACCATAAGAGTTCGCGGTACGGCGCCTGCGAAGTAGGCTGCGTGGTGGGCAGCCGCGTCCACAGCACGGGCAGGAGAATCAGCAGCATGCCCGCAGAGAGCACGTAGCTGTAGCGCCAGCCGACGTGAGTCGCAATCAATCCACCGACGATGCGCGCGAACAGGATGCCGCTGAACAATGCGGTGAGCTGTGTGCCGAGTGCGCGGCCGCGCTCATTCGGGTTGGCGGTTTCAGCGGTGAGCGCGATGAAGGTTTGAATCAGCGACGAACAGATACCGGTCACCAGGCTGCCTGCAGCCAATACCGCGATCGACGGCGCCAGCGCCATCATTGCCTGCGCCAGAATCAGCACGATGAATTTGCACAGCACCAGCTTGCGCTTGTCGACGCGATCCCCGAGCGGCACCAGAAAAACGATGCCCGCCAGCATGCCGCCGAAAGAGCACGTCGGTATCCAGCCCGTAGTCGCAGCATCCGCCTGGAATTCCGCGGCGATCGCCGCCAGCATCGGCGTTTGATAGTGAATGCCGCCCGCTACCAGGAAAGCGGACACGATCAACAGCGTGATGAGACGGCGATGCTCGTCCGCAGACGCGGGCAGATTCGGCAATGTACTTCCTGAAGGGGGGGTAGACCGGGTCAGTATAGTTTAAGTGGTCAGCTTCACCCCTCCGCGATTGACGGCGGCGCCAGATTCAAATCATTCTCGAACCAAACACAAAGGGCAGGAGACATCATGTCAAAACAATGGATGCGGTCGGGTTGGCAATCCTTTTGTTGACGACGTTTT
Source organism: Betaproteobacteria bacterium (assembly GCA_032128415.1). Classification (GTDB taxonomy): domain Bacteria; phylum Pseudomonadota; class Gammaproteobacteria; order Burkholderiales; family SG8-41. The sequence goes on from JAQBGW010000001.1 coordinate 11,172, forward strand.
CGTGTAAAACCCCAGCCCAACCTCTACTGTTCTGCTTCTGTTCTGCCGATTTTTCTCAGTTGATCGTGATGGTGCCGACCATGCCGGCTTCTTTATGTCCGGCGATTTCGCATTCCACCGCGAAGTTCTTGCCGGGCTGTATTGGCACGAAAAACCACTCCACCACGCCGCCACCGGCGACTTCGATTTCCCGCACGTTACCCTTGATCTCCGCGATCATCTGGTGTTTGGCATCGAGCACTTCCACCTTGCGCGTGAAAACCCGTTCGACCAACCCCGTTGATGAGACTTCATGTTTCACCTTGTCCACGTTCTTGAGGACCAGCTTGTAAGCTTTGCCCGTTTCGAACGTCAATTGATTGGGCTTGAAATACATCTTGTTGTTCGCAGTACCCATCTCCAGCACGACTTCGGTCGGGTTGGCGCGGCTCAGATCGCCGGCAGCATATGCGGACGATGCGATTGCAAAAGCAGCCATTAATCCCAGGATATGTTTGGTTTTCATTTGAGGGTGTCCTTTCACTGTTTGTGAGTTTCGAGGACTGGCAGTCCAAGAAGTTACAACTCACTTGTAGCGCTGTACCGTCGATACGTGTTTGATATGGATCAAGATTACGCGTATCTCCCGTTGCAGGGTCTGGCGCCATTAGCGGAATTGCAGATTAAAAAAAGCAAAAATGTACCGAAGCCGAATTGTTAAAAAAGAATTCAACTCCGGTACCTTTGGTTGCCGAACCTGTGCGCTAGTCGCGATCGAAAGCCGCCCGCCATGCGGCGAGCGCCTCTGACGGGCCGTCGGTCTGCAGCAACTGGCGCAGCGCGACGCGACGGCTGAGACGCTGGGCACGCGCGTATGAGGGCTCATCGCGCGGTGAATTGGCGGCGCGCACCGCAGACATGGTCTCGGCTTTTGCACGCACGCATCCGGCATCGCCGTACGCTGTCAGCAGCGACTGAAACGCCGCGTGCCTTGCCGCATCGAACGGCGCCCGCCGCCCGTGTGCGTCATGAATAGCGCTGGGCGGAAACATCTCCGCGCCCGGCACCATGCCCGAGGGCAGCGGTACCGTCGCTGCGTGCGTGCGTCTGTGCTTGAGGAGATCAGGCAGGACGTGGGTGTGCGGACCATCCGGCGTATCACCGTCGGGATGCGGGATCGGCGTGCATACTTCCAGTCGGCCGAGGCGGGAGATAAACACCCGCGTCGGGCTCATCGCCGCGAGTTCACCGAGCAACCCGGATTGCATCAGCTGTTGTCCCGTCGCGGCGCGGAGTGTACGCAGCATCGCCGGATCGTCGACACGGACGCAGGCATTGCAATGCGGCGCACCGATGCCGAGATCAAACAGCACCGCGTCGCGATCCTCCGTTCGGAGCGCGGCATCGTCAGCGCCGAGTTCGGTGATTTCCGTGCGACCCGCCATCGCACCTTCCGCAGCGGAAAGGCACAACGCAATACCCTGCGTCCAGGCCTCGCCGGCGGTAGGACGCTCCCAGGCGACGGCCCGGACCGACTCTGGCAGACAAAGACGAATGCCACCGCGTGGCGTGATTACGCTGTATTCCGACAACATGACCGATTCGTCGTCGTCGCGGTGGAACTCCGCAATCGCACCGAACGTGCCGATGGCCCAACTCGTTTCAGGATCGAGGAGGCGGCAGGTGACGAGGTCAGCCGGGGTCACGGTGAATTCCTGGGCGGTCGCGGTTTTCGTGGGGATGATGAGGCGTCAAAGAGGCTATTCGTTCACCGCCGCGACGATCAGCGTACGGCCGCGCGTCTCCCGGACCTCAACCAGTTCATCCTTGTCGACCGGCCGGGCGCCGCGACCGAGTTCGGCGTGCCATATCTCACCGCGCACCTGTACGTAACCTGTGCGATCGAGCCGCTCGGTTGCCACGCCTTGTTCGCCATCAAGGGCGTGCATGGTTGCCGGATAGTGGGGATCGAAGGAGCGCCACACGAACGGGTACAGCACCGCATCCTTTGCCACCCACAACCCTGCCAGGCTCCAGGTCAGCCACGTTGAAAACCCCAGCCACCCCTGCAACAACAGCAGAATCACCACGACCAGAGCAGCCTCCGGCACCTGCAGCGCCCAGTATTTGCAGAGGACGCTCACAGACCACATGCGCCTTTCGGCGGCGTCCCGGGTTTTGCCAGCTCTGTGCATAGTTGCTGCTCGTTTCGATATCCAAGGAGGGGCAAGCCCATCAGGACAAGTCGGAACAATCCACACTTGTCGTAGAAGTATCGCGCCAAAAGCTGCTGATTGCTAATTGCGGTGGCGGTGATCTATAACGATAAACAAAACGTCGAGTCGAATGGTTGGAATAGAAATCGACTTCGGTACCTTTGGGTATTATTAATTTCCTTCCCAGCGAATCAGGATAGAGGCCTCTTCGGCTTGATCAAACCGCGACGCCCTTGATCTGGATCAACAACCACCCGGATACTCGTTTCTACAGTAGTTTTTCTGGCGCAGACTCATCAAAGGACGAATGGGATTGCACTCAACCCATGTCCGTTTCGATGGCGGACGCGCGGATTGCACTGGTCGAAAATCTGCTACAACGGTCGGTGCCACCACCGTAAGCACATCGCGTTCGGAAATGGCGCAGCGCATACCCAAGCCTGCCGGTTTCAGATTAATCGCGCATTGAATCCGGCGGTTCCCCACAGGTATGGCCTAGTCGCGAGAGGAGAATTCTCATGAGCGACCAAATTTTCATCAAAGAATATTTATCATCAGCGGGAAATTCCGGGCGATTGGTCCTTTATAGCGTTCTGGCCTGCATGGTGCCAATCACATTCGGGAATGTAATGGCCCAGAGCCGCATGCACAGCGGAGAATCCATCGTGGAAATGCAGTGCATCAAGTGTCACGGCACCGGGGAGCACGGCGCACCGAGGATCGGTGACCGGGCCGCGTGGATACCGCGTCTGAAGTACGGCGTCGATGCTCTGGTGCTCTCCGCGATCAGGGGCCACGGGAACATGCCCTCACGCGGCGGCATGGCCGCGCTGACCGATCCTGAACTACGCGAGGCGGTCATCTACATGTTCAGCCAGGGCATTGTCACCGTGACCGGCCCCGCGCCCGCGCTGGCCGAAGCAACCGGCCCCAACTACAAGATTATTGATGGCATGGGCATTTACCTGGGTGTGGTGTCGGCTGATTCCATTCGTGAGCAACATGCGAAAAAAGATCAGGAACGGTTGATGCACAAAGGCGCTCCGGCCCGCAAGCACAGCTACCATGTGAATATCTCGCTGCTCGACCGCCGAACCAAGATGGCAATCGCTGATGCACTGGTCGAAGCGAAAGTCGTCGATCCGGTTATGGGTGACGAATCGAAAAGGCTTGAGCTCATGGCGTTCAACAACACCATCAGCTACGGCAACTACTTCCGGATGCCGGGCAAGGTGCCCTACAAAATCACGGTGCAAATCCGCAGGCCGGGTTCCCGGGTCATCGAAGCGCAGTTCGAGTACCGGCATGACTGACCGCCCTGCGCGTATCGTACGCCGCCGGTTTTTCGGGCCGGCCTGGTTGCGGCGCTGGAGGGCTGCGCGTAATAGAAGCGCGTAATAGAAGGGGTCGGGTTGGCCATTATTACCCAAACACCGTCGACAAAAGAATCGCCAACCCGACCCCTTCTATTCTCAGGGGGGACGCTACTTAGCTAGACCTGCCCCTTTTTTATTTTCCTGAGCGCCAACATCAGGCGATACCGGTAAACACCGCGAGCGAGCGATTGACTTTGAGCATCGTGGTGTCGTCGACGTGGCCGATCACGGCACCGACCCGTTCGCGCGGCACCGACAGGATTTTGTCGATCTGGATTTGCGAGATGCTTTGCAGCCCGTTGTCCGACCCCGGGTCCACAGTAATGCGAAAGATGGGCGCGTTGCGCAGCTCGCTCGTCACCAGGCACAACGCCACGCTGGGCAATGCGTCGAACAGGTCCGACTGGATTACCAGCGCCGGGCGCGGTTTGCCGTAATCACCGGGCGCGGCAACGGTCACGAAGTCACCGCGCCGCATCATCCGTCCACGCCGCGGCCTGGCCGATGAACGCGAGCGCCTCGGCTTCAGCCGGATCGCCGCGCATCAGCGCCGACTGGCGGCGGCACTCCGCCGCGAACACCGGTGAACGCGTATCGGGCACCCAGAGCTGCACCAGTCGCAAGCCCGCCGCGCGCCGCCGCACGCGATAACGCTTCATGCGTTCCTTGACTTCCATGGCATCACCGTAACGGGTTACAGAATTATGTTACGGAAGCATATTATGCCCGGTCATGGCCGGAGGCAAGCCCGCATACCACGGACTACACAGCCGATCTATAAAATAAATAATTGATTTTATTGAATTATTTGTCGCAAAGCTTGTTCGGCACGAGGTTTTCCGAATAGAGGGGGTCAGGTTGGGGATTCTTCCGTCGGCAGATCTCGGAAAACAATTCCCAACCTGACCCCTTCTATTCGGCTGGTGCTGGCGGCGTAGTTAGGGAAATTCGCAGCTGATGCAGCAGGCGCTCAGGTCTGCGCCTTGACGTCCAGCTGATGCGCCTTGCGTCCGCCGCGGGCCATCGTGGGTGCCTTGAGCTGTCCGCCGACCATGAGCGCGGCCATTTCCACCGAGCGTGCCACCAGCGCCTGTGCGCCTTCACGCAGGGTCTGCGACTGCTGCACATAGCGCATGTTGTTTTCCATGTCCTCCGCGCTCCAGCCGCGTGAGTGTGCGATATACGGAAATTGCGGAAACTGGCAGCCGATCTCGGCAAAAAATCCCAGCATCTGTCCGGCCACGCCCTGCACATTGTCCTGGCCGCCGGTGATGATGAAGGCCGCGGCCTTATTCTTCAGCAGGTGCTTGTCGGCGATCGTCTCCTGATTCTGGATGCAGTTCATCCGCTCAACCATCTTGTAATACAGGCTGCTGGCCGCACCCCAGCGGATCGGCGTGGCGATCAGCAGTACATCGGCCCAGTGCACGAAGGCCTCGTAGACGCGGTCGAGCTGATCATCGGGATCCATCTGGGTGATCGAGCACGGCCAGGTGCAGGCGCGCGCGCTCTTTGAGTAAAAACCCTCACAGGCGCGGAACTTGAGGTCATTCAACCGGATCAGCTGCGTCTCGCAGCCCAGCGCGGACTGCGCGTGGGCAATAGCCACTTCGAGCAACGCATCGGAGGTGCTGTAGCGCGGATGTTCGGCAGTCATCACCGTGGTGGAGATGCCTGCGACACGGATCGGCCCTGGCACGCGCGCCACTTCACGCGCGAGCGGGTGCGGCGGATGGGGTTTGCGACCGCGTTTCGTCGCCTGCGTTGCGTTGACCAGCACGCGGCCGCTTTCGACTTTGACCTCGTGCGTGGGTACTTTGTCGGCTTCGAAGCCGGGTTCGCCTTCGCCGGTGCGGCAATGGAATTTCCAGTAGTGCCAGGGGCAGACCACGTAGTCGCCTTCGAGACGGCCCTCGCCGAGCGGCCCGCCGACATGGTTGCAGGTGCCCGAGATCGCGCTGAATCGGCCCTCTTTGTACACCAGTGCGATGCGGGACGTGCCCAGCATGACCTGCTGCAAGGGTAGTTTTTCCAGTGTGGCAGCACTGCCGACGTCAATCCAGTTTTCTTGGTCCACGGTGGGTGTGCCCTGAGGTGAAGTGAGACCAGTGTAACTTTAAGAAAAAGTACATGCCAATACGCCGACGCATAAAGTTAAACGGACCCATTCACCGGTAAGAAGCGCTGGAAGGCTGCGCGTACGGGCATGGCGCCGCCAAGGCTTAGTAGATTGCCTGGCCGGGCCCGGCCACGACCGTCAGAGGGGTTGTTAGAATGCAGGGACAGTAAGAATAACGATTGGGGAGCATTCTAATGAAGCTGCAAATTAAGAAAATCGAAGTGTTTGGCGTTGCGATGCCGCTGATCGGCACATTCAAGAGCGCCGGCATTGCGAAGCAAGCCACCAAATGCGTGGTGTTGCGCCTTACCGCATCGGACGGCACGGTGGGCATCAGCAGCATAGAGCCGTCGGCCGCCGCCAAGTCCCCCGGCACGGCCGTGGAGCTCGCGGTCGCCATTCGCGATCGCATCGCGCCTGCGGTGATCGGACTGGATCCGACCAACATCAATCATCTGATCCAGTTGCTGGATAAGCTGACGCCCGAGCAGCCTGGCGCCGCCGCCGCGGTGGAAATGGCCTGCGTCGAACTCGCGTCACGCCTACAGGGCGTACCGCTCTACACCTACCTTAACGGCGTTGCCCAGCCGGAAGTGCTGTTTAACGGCTGGATCGGGGAGTTGCCGCCGGATGAGGCTGCGGCAGAAGCGCGGCGGTGGCTCAAAATGGGGTTCCGCTCCGCCAAGATCAAAGTCGGCAGCGGTGTCGAAGCCGATCACGACCGCGTCGCCGCGGTACGCGACGCGGTGGGCAGCGCGATGCAGCTGCGCATGGACGCCAATTTGCAATACGACGCCGATACGTCTCTCAAACTCTGTCGCCTGGTCAAAAAGTACGACATGCAGCTTTTCGAACAGCCGGCGCATCTGCGCGATCTCGAAGGGTTGGCGCGCGTGCGCAGAGAAGGCGGGATACCCGTGATGGCCGACGAATCCGTCAGCGATCATGCGAGCCTCATCGCGATCATCAAGGCCGGCGCGGCTGACTATGTCAAGTTCGGCATCAAGCAGGCGGGGGGTATTTTGCGCGCGTCGCGCATGCTGCCACCGCGGAGGCCGCCGGCATTCCAGTCGTCATCGGCCATGGATTCGGACTCGATCCCAGCACGATTGCAGAAATCATGCTGGCCGCCTCGTCACGCAACGTGGTGCCCGGACTCGAATGCGTGGGTCCGCTCAAGGTAAAAGATACGGTCGCAACGACGCGCCTGGATATTTCTGCGGGCAGTATTTCGTTGCCGGATGGGCCGGGTCTCGGCATCACCCTCGATGACAAGAAGCTCGAGCAATATCGCATGAGCTAGAGGCCGCCTCAAAAATGCTGCATTGCCAAGGGCCAGAGTCAGCATTCTTTTGCGTACATGAAACCTATGCTGACTCTGACACCTGGTAATCCCCGAAGGGATGCCGGTATGTGGTGGCGGGGGAGCTGACCGAGCAGGCGCGGGCGTACGCGACGAAGCAGGGTGAGCTGGTGGAGGGCGCGCAGTTGCCGAGGCTGGTTCGTTTATAGGCTCGGAGTTCAGAGAGAATTGGGCTCGGTTACCATATCATTCTCGAACTGGTGCAGCGAGTCGACAGGTAACGCGGTCTTACCCGATCAGCCACAGGAGGAACAATGGAGTCCATCAAGTCACGCATCACCATCAAACGTCTGCATCCGCTGTTCGTTGCCGAGGTGACCGGTATCGATCTGACGGTGCCCGTGCCGCGTGAGGATTTCCGCGCGATCTGGGATGCGTTCAACGAGCACCAGATCCTCGTGTTCCGCGACCAGAATTTTGACGACGAATCGCAGATCGCGTTCAGCCGCCACTTTGGCGAACTCGAAACCATGATCGCGCACCCCGGCAACGACTGGAACCCCGGGCACATCTCTGTCATGGCCAATCTCGGCAAGGACGAAAATTTCCTGCCCCCCGACCATCCGGCGATGCAGCACCGGGCGCGCAATGAGGACTGGCACAGCGACAGCTCGTTCAAGCCGGTGGCGGCGCTGGCGTCGCTGCTCGCGTCGCGAATCGTGCCGCCGGTTGGCGGCAACACCGATTTCGCCAGCGCCAGGGCGGCCTACGCGGACCTGCCCGCTGAGCGCAAAGCCGCGCTCGAAGGCCTGACCGTTCTGCACCGCATGACGCTGCGGGACGCGGACAACGACAAAGGCTACAAGGAGGAGGACAAGAAGCGCCATGTCGTCACCCACCCGCTGATCCGCGCCAACCCCGTCAACGGCCGCAAGGCGCTCTACGTCGGCGCGCACGCGCAGGAGATCGTCGGCATGCCGCCAGCGGAAGGCGCCCGGCTGATCGACGAACTGACGGCGTACTGCACGCAACCCCAATACGTCTACAGCCACCGCTGGCGCGACGGCGACGTGGTACTGTGGGACAACCGCTGCACGCTGCACCGCGCGACGACATTCGACAGGACCAAATACAAACGCAGGCTGCACCGCACGACCATTGCGGGCAAGACGCCTGACAGCGCGTTTGCGACGATGCCGGGGGAATAAACGGCATTGCCAAGGGTCAGAGTCAGCATTCTTTTACTTACATGAAAACAATGCTGATTCTGACCCCTTGGAACGGGTTCATAATCGCACCTGGGCTAAAGCGTTAAAAGCCTGTTGCCCCACGATGACATTATGCCTTCCGCACCCAACTGATCCGAGGAGAACGCGCCGTGAAAAAGTTTTCGATTGCCCATCGCTGTACCGTGCTGTGCCTGCTGGCCTCGGTCGCGACCCCCGCCATCGCGCAAACCGCTTATCCCGAGCGCGCGGTCCGGCTGATCGTGCCATTTGCCACCGGTAGCGCGACCGACTCCTCGGCGCGGATCTTCGGCGTTCAGCTGGCCAATCAGATCGGACAGCAAATCATCGTCGAAAACCGCGCGGGCGCCGGCGGCGCAATCGGCATGCAGGCCCTGGTCAAGTCCGCGCCCGACGGCTACACCATCGCCTATGCGGGCGCCGGTCCGCTCGCCATCAACCGCAGCATCACGCCCAATCTGCCTTACGACGTCGAGAAAGAAGTCCAGGCCATCTCGCAGGCGATCAGCTCCCCGCTGATGCTGGCGGTATCGCCGACGTTGCCGGTCAAAAATGTCAGGGAACTGATTGCGCTGGCCAAGGCCCG
>JAQBGW010000002.1:0-17182 GCA_032128415.1 Betaproteobacteria bacterium
GGAAGGCAATCCACCGGTCGAAGTCATCGCCCGCGGACAATATGGCATTTTCAAGGAAGCGGGTTACAGCGCGCATGACGTGACCTGGGCCATCGTCACTTTCGCCGATGGCGCCGTGGTGAATTTCGGCGTGAGCTACGCGCTGCCTGCCAAGTATCCGACCATGGGCCAGTCCGACCGCGTGGAATTGCTCGGCACCGAAGGCACGATGATCATCGACGACGATCACATGAATCACCTGTTGTATTCGGACAAAGGCATTCCGCACGCCTACGTGCCCGATCACCAGGTCAACATGGCTTTTCTCGGCAGCAACACCGCAGGCGACTGGGCAGTCGGCGATTTCTGGGGACCACTGGGCAACGAGACCCGCGCGTGGCTGGATCATCTGGTGACCGGAAATCCAACCGTACACACCACGCCGCAGCAGGCACGGATCAACCTGGAAACGACGATTGCGATTGAACGGTCGGCGAAGGACGGCAAGCCGGTGCGGTTGCCGCTGGAGTCTTAACGTTCGCGTTGAGCGGGCGCGCCGCTTTTAGCGCGTCCGCTCTCGAACGCAGGGTTAGATAACAATGCCATCGGCTTCGTCATCCTATTCCTTGAAATGGTCGGATACCTTGGTAGCTTCAATTTTACCCAGCAAAAATTCATTTAATACGATCTCATTTTCCTCGCCACGCCAAAGCTGTTTTTTTTAAGTATCGGCGCAACTGATTCGCAGCAGCTTCTGGGTCACTACTCATAATTTCCGCAAATGAAACTAGAGCTTCCAATCGCCAGATATTGCGCTGAAGCTGTACATGATCCTGATCACGAGACATTGTTATCTAACGTAAATTAGTTGACACGAGAGCGCCATGAGGATCAGAGCTCGCACCCATAGCCTAGTTGAAAAAAATGGTAGCTCTGACCCTTGGGGCTGATTTCGGACCTGATCGACGAACTGGAAGGTATACATAGGGCTACGGCTTGCCGCCCGCCGCTACGGTTTTGATCCATAGTGCGAGGTCGTCGACGACCTGGCGTTCGATGTCCCGGAACCCATGCGCTGAGATCGCTCCGCATTCGGAGCCGCGATAATTGCCGCCACCGGTGTAGCCCTTGATCCGGGCTGAAGGCGCGTTGACGAATTTCCTGGCCAGCGCCGGCAGATCGGAGAACGGCGTGACGTCGCAGGCGTCGTCTTCGTGATGGGCCAGCAGGACCGGCACGCGAATGTTGTCCAGCTTCGCGTCCTCGATCCGCTGCTTGTCCCCGCCCCTGTTGGTGCGCGTGACAGTAGCGGTCAGGATAACCCCCGCGACCGTGCCCGGCGGTAATTGAGCGGCCACGCCGGCGGCGGAAATGGTGCCGCGGCTGGTGCCGATCAGGAACACCGGCCCCTTGGAATACCGGCGCAGATGCGTGATGACGGCGGCGATGTCAGCGGCATGTTCCGCGCTGGTGCGCCACTGCTCCAGGCCATCGGATTGGCGATCCGAAGGCGCGTCGGGCACCGCCGCCAGCAACCCGTTGCGCGTAAAGTGCTTGCGCGTGCGGACCAGGAAATTACTGGTCGGGTTGCGCTTGCCGTCCCAATCGTCCAATTTGACGAGGCCGTCGCCGCCGGGGAAGAGGATGACGATGGGGGCAGCGGCGCCGGCTTCAGTGTTGACGATGGCCTTGACCGTGATCCCCGTGCGGGTGGGGATGGTTTCGACCCGTTCCGCCGCAACCGCCGATGTATAACCGGCCGTGACGGCAAGCAGGGCGGCAAACAGCAAGCGTGTGAAGGCGGACATGGCATTTCTCTCAAAGTAGTTGAAAAAAATGGGGGCTCTGACCATTGGGGCTCATGAAATTCAAACTGTCGTCCGGGATCATAGTCTTCCGGACGGGTACTAACAAAAACGCCAACCCCCGCAAGTCACGCGGCAAAACTTTGATGGAGCGCCGTTTTTACGCCTGCAACCTTTCATAACTTATTGTTTTAATTGAACTATTTAAATATGCCGGAGAGCAATGGCTTGCGTGTTTTCCTCTTCTCTGGCCCTCTGCTCCGCCTCAAGTGTTCCCTGGCCCCCTGCCTGCGGGGGGGAATCTCAGATGGAATCACCTCCTTTCAGTTTGCAAGTCGTTACCTGCGAATTTTTCAACCCGATTACCCGCAAACACCGCCCGCCAATTCACCCGCGCAGTGAGCTGCATCAGCACGAACAGCGTAACGATGGCGCCGATAGTCACCGCGAGCCCGGTCAGACCTTTGAAGAAAAACGCATATGAAAACAACACCAGATAAAGCAACTGCGCTGTTCCTGCGGCAAGCATTGCGTAGCGGCCGCCAATCGCCGCGCGCAGATAGGAAACAGTCAGGAACAGCGAGGTCACCGTGGCCGTACCGAATGCGACGTGAATGCTGACCTGATCGGCCAGATACGCAAACAGCAGGTGGAAGGAAAAAAACGTGGCGGCGAGGAAGAAGAAGTGCATGGGATGGATTTCAATATTTTTGACGATGCCGATGGCCAGCAGCACGACGATAAAAAAGAACAGCGATACCGGCGCAAAGGCGGCAATTTCTGCGGCCAGCGGCCCCGGCTGCAGTTTCTCCGGCATCACCAGCGCGATGTTGACGCCGGCGACCAGCCGCCGGAATTCCCAGACCAGATGCCAGCCGTTGTCGGTGATTTCCTTGCGGGTCGGCGACATGCCGTCTTCGGGGAAATCCACGTCACGAAAATCGGTGGTGACGGCCAGCCGGAAATTGCGCACCTCCGACACGCCGCTACCGAAGGCGTAAGTCCACCGCCCCAGACCCTGGCTGCGATAACCCGCGCGCAACGTTACCTGCTCCTCCGGGCCCAATTCGACGGTACCAGTAATGCGCCCGTCTTTCGCCGCCGGCGGTTGCAGCCACGGCTTGCCGTCGATTTCAAAACGCAGATCGTCGAACACCGCTTTCTGCGCCGGAAACGGCAACGCGATTTTGATCACGTGGCGCTCGCGATGCGGATTGGCCAGCGTGTAGGCGGCATCGAAGCGCACTTTGTAAGTCGAATACCACAACAGGCCTTTCTGCCGGTGCTCCAGAGCCAGCGCCGCGCGCACGTCGCTGGAATCCAATACGACCGGCTCGGTGACGCGTTTGCTGATGGTCTTACGGGATCTGACGCCGTTGATTTCGGTTTCGATCTGCGAGGTTTCGTGACGCACCACCGCGACCGTCGGGGGTTGCTGGCTTTGCGGCGCGCCCCACAGTTGCACGACGCGGCTACGCATCCCCTGATCGGCCTGATGGGTGCGACTGCTGGTCACGCCGGCCAGTACCCACCACGCGATGGCCGTGCAGCAGTAGATGAAAGCGATGGCTAACAGACGGCGGATCATTTTTTATCCTTATGTTTTTATTAATATTTTTTGCCAAGGCGCTGTGGGCCAGAAACTGGGGACCGGTGCGTAGGCGCAGCACCACGTCGTGATATCAGGTAGGAGTCAATAGGTTTCACCACGCTGATAGGACTGTGGGAGTTTCAGATTTCGCATGCTTGACCCTAACAATTGACTGGTCATCACTCGCTTCATCGAACACCTGGAGGCACGCGCTCACTCGCTACGCGCCCCGAAGGAAGTTCCCTCGGGGGGCTCGCAACGCGCTCACCTGTCATGTTTCCCACAGCCCTGCCCCAGCCACCGGCCCGCAGCGCCCTGAGTTACGCGCTCACCGTGGCCAGTAGCGCGACGACTGCCACGCAGCTCAGCCCGATCAGCACCCCTGCCATTACTGCATGCACGAGTGACCGGCCCAGATCCAGCGCGATTTGCCGTGCGCTGACTGCACCCGTTGTTGATTGTGTTGAATTTGCCTGTGATGCCATTGCCGGTGTTGCCATGGTTTGCGTAGTCATTTCCGCTGCTCCTAGGATGCTCGCCCCAATCGGGCAAGGTCATTTCAGCAATCAGCGGTGGCGGCACGCAGGCGGCGTGATGGCAAACCGCCGGTGAATTGTGGCAAACCTGTGGCAACCGGCATGGAGGCCGTTGTGCTGCGGTATAGTCGCTGCAACATTCACAGCAAGATCACTGTAAAGCAACACTCTCCATGCCCCACAGCATTGCCATCATTGAAGACGATCCCGCGATCGGCGCGAATTACGCCGATGCACTGACCGCGCACGGTTACGCCGTACAGCTCTATGCCGATCGCCAGGCGGCGCTGGCGGGGCTGAGCAATCGGCTACCCGATCTGGTGCTGCTCGACATCGGGCTTGCCGGAGAACCCGATGCCGGCTTTGCGTTGTGCCGCGATCTGCGCAGCCGGTCAGCGACGCTGCCGATTATTTTTCTGACTGCGCGCGACAATGAATTCGACATGGTCTCCGGCCTGCGCCTGGGCGCCGACGACTATGTGACCAAGAGCGTCAGCCTGCCCCATCTGCTGGCGCGCATTGCCGCGTTGTTCCGCCGCGCCCAGATCGGCGCCGCGACGACCACCGCCGAAGATGTGCTCACGCGCGGCGCACTGAGCATCGACCTGAAACGTTTTGCGGTCGCCTGGCGCGAGCAACCTGTCGATCTGACGTTGACTGAATTCTGGCTGGTGCATGCGCTTGCCCGCTTCCCCGGTCACGTCAAAAACCGCGATCAATTGATGGCCGAAGCGCATATCGTTGTCGATGACAGCACCATCACTTCGCACATCAAGCGCATGCGCCGCAAATTTGTCGCTGTCGATGCCATGTTTGACCGCATCGACACGGTCTATGGCATGGGCTACCGGTGGCAGGCGGACGTCTGAAGCAAGCCGCACTGCCGGCGCTGGGTCTGCGCGGCAAGCTGATCCTCGTCGCGCTGGTGCTGCTGGTGATTCCCTGGGCCGGTTATTCGTACATCAAGGCCTCGGAACAATTGCTGCGCGAACAGCAGGAGCGCCAGTTGACGGGTGCGGCGCGCGCCATCGCCGCCGCACTGAACGACCGCCCGCGCCTCGCCACACTGCGTGAAAAATCCAGTGACGGCGAGGCCGCCCGCGCCGAAGTGCGCGCGCTGGTCACCGCCGTTGCGCGCACCGGTCTGCGCATCTGGGTGATCGACAATCAATTACAACTGATCGCCGTTGCCGGCGACATTGCCGGTACAACCGGGCCGGATCCCGGTGCCACCACCTTCGGCAGTATCGAGCGCGTGGTACGGGCGGTGTTGCGCCCGCTGCTGGCGCGATGGCTGGATGCACCTGCCCTCCCCTCCGAAGAATTCATTCCCAATGACGTGGTTTTCGGCGGACGTGAAGTCGAGCGCGCGCTCGACGGCGCCGTCAGCCTGAAACGGCGGCCGGGACCCGGCGGCAGCGCACCCATCGTCACGGTGACGCATCCGGTTTGGATTGGCGAAACAGTAGCCGGCGTCGCTATCGTCGAAGAAAGCACCGGTGCGAACGTATCGTTCCGCGATCGCGCCATCGAGCGTCTGATTGCGGTGACGCTGATTGCCTTCGGCGCGGCGGCTCTGGTGCTGCTGCTGTACGCCTCGCGCATCTCCGTGCGCCTGCGCCGCCTGCGCGATGAAGCCGAGCAGGCCATCGATTCGCGCGGCCATGTACGTGAACTGGTGACTGCAGAACACGCCCGCGACGAGATCGGCGATCTGTCGCGCAGTTTCTCTCTGGCGCTGACGCGCCTCGCCAACTACAACGCCTATCTGGAGAATCTGGCGCGGCGGCTGGAACATGAATTGCGCACGCCGATTGCCGTCATCCGCTCCTCGCTCGACAATCTGCAGCTGAAACCATTGCCGCCGGACGCTGCCGTGTATCTCGACCGCGCGGAAAGCGGCCTGCAGCGGCTGGACATGGCTTTAACGCGCATGACCGAGGCCTCGCGTCTGGAACAGGCGGTGCGCGGCACCGAACGCGAGCGTTTTGACGCCACCGCCGTCGTTGCCGGATGTGTCGCCGGCTATGCCGCCGCCTTTCCGCAAAGTCTTTTTGCGGCGCAATTGCCGCAACAGCCGGTGATGCTCAGCGGTGCCCCTGATCTTTACGCACAGCTGCTCGACAAGCTCGCCGCGAATGCCGTGGATTTTGCGGCTGCCGGATCAGTGATTGAGATTGTGCTGGCGCTGCGCAGCACTACGGCAGTGTTGACCGTCAGCAATCGTGGGGCACTGCTGCCGGAAGAACTGCGGCTGTTCGAATCCATGCAGTCAGCGCGGCGCGAAACCGGACCGGATATACATCTGGGGCTGGGGCTGTATATCGTGCGGCTGATCGCCGAGTTTCATCACGGACGCGCAATCGCCACCAACTTCGCCGACGGCAGCGGCGTGCAGTTCAGCGTGGAGATTCCGACTCTGATCGTTGATTAAGGACTGTTCGAAAAATGACCATCCACCCTTCGACAGGCTCAGGGCGAACGGTAATTTTGAGAGTTGTGCCCGGCGATGCTGAATCCGAACAAGCAATCGCTACGCGCAACAGGTTCATCCCGGCGGCCAGTGCAGCGACCGGCCACCGAGAATATGCAAATGCAGATGAAACACCGTCTGCCCCGCCGCGGCGCCATTGTTGACCACCAGCCGGAATGCATCACCGATACCCAATTGCTGTGCCACCTTGCCGGCAGTCAGCAGCAAATGCCCCAGCAGCGCCTGATCGGGGGACTGCGCATCCGCCAGGCGGGGGATTTCCTGTTTCGGGATCAGCAATACGTGAGTCGGCGCCTGGGGATTGATATCGCGAAATGCGAGGCAATGTTCGTCTTCATAGACGATGTCGGCGGAGATCTCGCGGGCGATGATCTTGCTGAATAGAGTGGCCATAAAATCCTTTAAAAACAAATATTTATTGAGATGGTGCCAGAGGCTGACTGCGCTACAGCAAGCCTCTGATTCGGCAGGTTTTTTCCATGCTAGCGGGCGGCCTGCCCAGCGTCAAAGTCAGCGTTTACTGACTTTTTATGACGCACTGCAATAAATATTTTACTCACACCCTTGACATGGTGATTTCAGCCCTTATAATACTAATTGTGCAGCGCAATATAACTGCAGCGGGAAAATTCAAACTGAACATGAATTTTTCCTAACTTAATGTTTAAAAAGGAGATTTATCATGTATCAAACCCCGGAACAACTTATTGCAATGAACAAATCCAGCCTCGAAGCCACCATGCGCTTTGCCGGCGTAGCCATCGAAGGCGCTGAGCGCATGATGGAACTGCAACTGCAAGCCGCTAAAGCTGCGTTCGCCGACGGCGTTGAAGGTGCGAAAGCACTGGCCGCCGTTAAGGATTTCCAGCAACTGGCCGCGCTGAAAGACACCCTGGCGCAACCGACGCTGGAAAAAGCGACCGCTTACGCCAAAAGCGTTTACGACGTCGCCAACGGCACGCAAGCTGAATTCGGCAAGCTGGTCGAAGCACAAGTGGCTGACTTCAACAAGGAAGTCATCACCGGTCTCGACAAGCTGGTGAAAAACGCCCCGGCGGGTTCTGAAGTCGGTATCGCCGCAGTCAAGTCGGGCATCGCCGCAGTCAACTCGGCCTACGACAATCTGTCGAAAGTCGCCAAGCAACTCGCGCAAGCCACCCAGTCCAATCTGGAAGCGACCGCAGCGCAAGCGACTGCCTCGGTGAAGAAGTCCAAGAAAGCCGCCTAAGTCTCAGTTACAAGCAGCAAACAAAAAGCCCTTGAAGAAATTCAAGGGCTTTTTTCTTTTCTACACCCTTTCCCCTGCAGTCAGCCCGGTGCCGGCGTCCAGGGGAATCCCAGCCCGCTGACGCCGGTTTGCAGCATGGCGATGGCCTCCGCCACCTGAACGGCGTTGCCGCGCACGCCAAGCTCGATGAAACGCTCGGGGGTGACCCGCGGCAGGCTGAATACTTTCAACGTCGGATAGGCGCGCAGGCACTCGTTCATCAGTTCGATCAACTGACTCTCGCCCGCTTCGCGCACGATGATGGCCGCCTCGACGGTGCGTTCCGCGACCACATCCGCGTAGCAATGATCCAGCACCCACGCCAGCATCGGCCATGCCATCTCCGGGAAACCCGGCAGAAAATGATGGTTGCGAAAAGTAAATCCCGGAATTCGGTTGTAGGGATTGGGAATGATGATGGCGCCCTGCGGAAATTCACCCATCATCAGCCGCTGCGGCGTCACGCCCTTGGGGTCATCGCGAAAACGGTCGCGGATCTCAAACTCGGCGTCGGGATGCAACATGAGCGGCACGCCGGCAGCACGCGCTGCGCTTTGTCGCGTGTGATCGTCGGGTGTTGCGCCTATGCCACCGAAACTGAATACGACTTCGTCACCGGCGAACGTGCGGCGCAGCGTGGCGGCAATCAAATCCGGATCGTCCCCCAGATACTGCACCCATGACAGTTCAAGCCCGCGTTCGCCCAGCGTGGCAATCGCTTTTACCTTATGTTTGTCCTGGCGTTTTCCCGACAGGATCTCATCGCCGATGATAATGGCGCCAAATTTCATAAAAACTTTTCAGGGAAGTAGTGAATACAAGGCGGGCGCAGCAGGCCGCACTTGGGCGGCTTGCCGGCGCGCGATCAGGTGTGGATATAACTCTCGAGCTGTTTGATGGTTTCCTGCTGAATTTCAATGACGGCCTTGACCAGATCTCCAATCGACAGCACACCGATGACGCGGCTGTTGTCGATGACCGGCAGGTGACGGATGCGACGGCTGCTCATCAATTCCATGCAGTCCTCGACCGTCTGCTTCGGCGTTACCGTAATCGGTTCGTCGGACATGATGTCGCCCGCCGTGATTTCATGCGAGGATTTACCGAGCAGGATGACTTTACGGGCGTAATCGCGTTCCGACAGGACGCCGAGCAGCTTGTCGCCGTTCATCACCAGCAGTGCGCCGACATTTTTCTCGGCCATCAGTTTCAGCGCATCAAACACCAGGGTTTCCCGGGTGACTGAGAGCACACCAGCGCTCTTGCCCTGCAACAGTTGGTTAACGCTTACTGTTTTCATGATGTTCTCCTCGGGGAGACGCCGATTTCCATCGGCTGGGGAAACAGTCTAGCCAATTTTCAGGCCGATGCGAAGCGCTCCGTGGCCAACCGCGTCAGTTACCGGTAATCGCTTCCGATTTTTTCAGCAGATTCTGCGCCATGCGGATGTTGGCAATATCGACCAGCCGGCCGTCAACCTGTACTGCGCCCTTACCCTCGCGCGCGGCCTGTGCCATCGCTTCCACAATGCGGCGCGCCTTGGTGATTTCCTCCGGCGACGGGCTGAACACGGTATTGGCCGCTGCGATCTGCGACGGGTGGATCGCCCACTTGCCCTCGTAGCCCAGTGCTGCAACCCGCCGCGCTGCGGCCAGATAACCGTCGACATCCTTGAAATCGCCATATGGCCCGTCGATCGGCCGCAGCCCGTAGGCGCGGCACGCCACCAGCAGGCGCACCTGCGCCGCATGCCATGGATCGGTCTGGTGAAATTCGCGCCGGCCCTGTTCATCGCGATCCGACAACACGCCATAGTCCGGATGCAGTCCACCGATGATGGTGGTACGCGCGCGCGTGGAAGCAGCGAAATCACCGGAGCCAAAAGCCAGCGCTTCGAGCCGGCGGCTGGATTGCGCAATGGCTTCCACATTGGCCAGCCCCAGCGCCGTTTCGATCAATACCTCAAACCCGATGCGCTTGCCGCGGCCTTCTTGTCCACGTCCCAGCCCCTGCTCGATCTGCGTCACCAGCATGTCGAGCGCATAGACATCGGCGGGCACGCCAACTTTCGGAATCACCAGCATGTCGAGCCGCGGACATCGCTCGACCAGATCAATGACATCGCGATACATGTAATGTGTATCCAGACCGTTGATACGCACCGCCAGTACTTTTTTGCCCCAGTCGATGTCGTTCAGCGCGGCGACCACGTTCTTGCGCGCCTGCGGCTTGTCGTCGGGCGCCACCGCATCTTCCAGGTCGAGGAAAATCACATCGGCCGCGGATTTTGCAGCCTTCTCGAACAATGCCGGATTGACGCCGGGCACCGCCAGTTCCGAGCGCGTCAGCCGCGGTGTAGCGGATTCGAACTGGGTAAAACTCATGGCCGCTCCTTGTTGTTGCCGTTATTTCCTGGCGTCCGATCCCGACATGCCCTCAAGCACCGTAATCAGCGACGCCAGATCCTGACGCCCCTTGCCCTGCCCCATCAGCACATTGATCTGCTGCATCACCAGTGCGGCACCGGGCGAGGCCACCTGCGCCTGATGCGCCAGGTCGAGCACAATGCCGAGATCCTTGTGATACAGCCGGGTGTCGATGCCGTTGTCGAAATTGTGATCGACCATGCGTTTGCCGAACACTTCCATCACGCGGCTCGCGGCGATGCCGCCCAGCATGATGTCGCGTACTTTTCCGGGATCAGCACCCAGTCGCGCCGCCAGATGCAGCGCTTCGGCCACGCCTTGCGCGGTGACCAGCAATGCCAATTGATTGCAGGCCTTGGTGACCTGCCCGGCGCCGCTGTCACCTACCCGCGTAATAGTCTTGCCCATGCAGGCGAACAGCGGCTGCACCCGCTCGAATACCTCCGGCCTGCCGCCCACCATGATGGCCAGCGTGCCCTGCTCCGCGCCCATCGGCCCGCCGGAGACCGGCGCATCGAGCATGGCGATGCCCTTGGCCTCCAGTTGTTGCGCCACCGCCCGCGCCACCGCCGGAGAAATGGTTTCCATATCGACCACCACGCTGCCGGGTTTTGCGCCGTGAATCAGGCCATCAGTAGCCAGTGCCACCTGCTCGAAGTCGCTGGAAGCCGTGACGATCGTAAACACCACATCGCAGGCTGCCGCCAGTGCCGCAGGCGTCGCATGACGCGTGGCGCCTGCCGCAACCAGTGGCGCAGCGCTCTCCGCGCGTCGCGCATAGACGCCCAGCGTGTGGCCGCCGCGCAGGAGATGTCCCGCCATATGGCGCCCCATCGCGCCCAATCCGATGAATCCGACGTTCATGTCACAGTCCTTTGCGTCACGATCTGTTCAGGCAGTGCCGATCCAGCCGAAGGCCATGATCAGCGGCAAGGTGATCCAGAACAGTATAGTGCTCCAGCCGATCAGCAGCGCAGCCGCCGCGTCATCCAGACCAAAGCGGTTAGCCAGCAGCAATGCCGTCATCATCGACGGCGTGGTCGCCAACGCAACCGCCGCATACTGGGCCTCACCGATGTGGTCGAAAATTTGCGGCGCCACCAGCCATACGATCAGCGGCGTCACCAGCAGCTTGACTCCAGCCACCACCAGAATTTCCGGACGCGGCTTCAGGTTGCGCCAGGGGATGGTCATGCCCAGCACGAACAGGATCACCGGGATATTGGCCAGACCGATGAACCGCGCCGCGTTGACCAACGGCTCATAAGTCAGTCCCAGTTGCTGGCTCGCGGTACCGAGCAGGAATGCCCAGATCGGCGGCATCGACATCATGATCCGGAACACCGAAGGCTGCGCAACCCCCGGATTGCGTCCGCCGAGCCGCGTCGAAATCCACACCCCGAGGCTCCACACCAGCGGCATGGTCATCAGCATGTCGTTAAAGGCAGCGTAACTGGTTGCCGCAGCGCCGAAGAAAAAAACCAGCACCGGCAAACCGATGTTGAACGTGTTGCCGAACATGCCTGCCAATACCAGCGATGCCCGTGTACCGTCCTGGAGATGCGGCCACAGGCGGATACGGTAGAGCAACAGATAGAGGATGCCGCCGGCAGTCCGCGAGCCGATGCCGACCAGCAGCGGTACCGACAGCAGATTCATGCTGATCGGTGTCGTCGCCGAGATTGCAAACAGGATGCAGGGAAACAGCAGATACATCACCAGCCGGTTGAGCGAGGACCGCATCTGCTCGACATCGGTGTCGGGAAAGAAACGTGGCCACAGCGCTCCGGCCGCGACCAGCAGCGAGAGGGGAAGCATGACCTGCACCAGCAGATCGAGAAGTTGTGCTGCGTAGCTCATTGCCGGCACCCGGCGCGGTCAGCAGGGCGCCCAAGAGTATTATAAAATATCAATAAAATCAATGACTTATAACTTAATGACCCACATCCGTCAGCGGCTGCGGTGCGCCTCGGGATTGAGCAGGTTCGGCGGCTTGTCGCCACGCAGTGCCGCCACCAGATTCTGCGCCGCGAGCATGGCCATCGCCTGGCGTGTCGCCTCGGTCGAACTGCCGATATGCGGTGCCAGCACCACATTGTCCAGCGCCAGAAAACCTGCATTGAGTTTGGGTTCATTCTCGAACACGTCGAGTCCCGCGCCGCGGATCGTGCCGTTCTGCAAGGCAGCGACCAGCGCCGCATCATCGACCACGCCGCCACGGGTGGAATTAATCAGGATCGAAGTCGGTTTCATTTTCGCCAGTTGCGCTGCTCCAATCAGATGATGCGTCGCCGGCGAATACGGTACCTGCAGTACCACAAAATCGGCTTGCGCCAGCAATCCGTCGAGACCGGTATAAGTCGCATTGCATTTGCGCTCCAGTTCCGGCGCGATGCGATTACGGTTGTGATAAATCACCTTCATCTCAAAACCCGACGCGCGCCGCGCAATCGCCTGACCGATGCGGCCCATGCCGACAATACCCAGCGTCGCGTGATGCACGTCCACTCCCAGCCATTGCTTCAGCCGCCAGCCGGTCCATTCGCCGCTACGGACGCGGCGTTCCACTTCGGTAATGCGCCGTGCAGTGCCGAGCATCAGCGTCCATGCCAGATCGGCTGTGCTGTCGTCGAGCACGCCCGGTGTGTTGGTCGCCATCACGCCGCGTGCGGTGCAGGCCGGCACATCGATATTGTTGTAGCCCACGGCAATGTTAGCCACTGCTTTGAGGCCAGGTGCAGCAGCCAGCAGTGCCGCATCGACGCGGTCGGTCAGGCAGCACATCAGCCCGTCCTTGTCGGCAACTGCGGTCGCCAATGCATCCGGTGCAAAAGGCGCATCGTCCTGATTCGCCTGCACCTCACCATGCTGGCGCAGATAATCCAGGGTTTCGTCGAATACTTCTCTGGTCACCAGAATCTTTGGTTTTTTTGCACTCATCGTGATGTTTTCTTGTCCGCAGATGAAGACTTGGGCTTGCGGCTGGCGCCACCAAACCAGAAATCGTAGGCCATCGCCGCGTCAGGCGTGGTGCCGCGCAGCCATCCTGCTGTGCGGCGCGCCCAATCCGCCTGCGACTTCCATACTTTTTCGAAGTATGGATTGCTGCCGGCGGTTCGTTTCATAACCGCCTGCCAGGCTTGCAACTGCGCCCGCAGCACGGACGGCGGCGTGCGGTGAAACTGCACGCCCTGCTTATCGCGCATTGCGGCCTGGTCCTCGGGATAACGCCGCAGTGCTTTCCACGACATATCGGCGCTGGCGGCGTCTGCGGCGTGTCGCACGATGGCCTGCAGTTCCGCCGGCAAAGCCTCAAACCTGGCGCGGTTGATCTGCACCTCGAACACTTCACTGGTCTGGTGATAGCTGCGCAACATGCAGTGTTTCGCCACATCCGGCATGCCGAGACCGCGATCGGTGCTGGGATTATTGAGTTCAGCCGCGTCGATCTCGCCACGGCGCATGGCCGCGGCCACATCCTCATCGGCCAGCACCACCGGCGTTGCGCCCATTTTTTTCAGCACGTCGGCGGCCAGTGCGGATGAACGTATGCGCAAGCCCTTGAAGTCAGCCGGCGATTTCACCGGTTTGCGGAACCAGCCCAGCGCCTGCGCCGGCATTGGTCCGGTAAAAAACGGCATGACGTTCAGATTGAGCTGGCCATGCACCAGATCGGTGTAGAGCGCCATGCCGCCGCCATAACGCATCCAGGCCAGAAACGTGTTGGCATCCATGCCCAGCGCCGGCCCCGAACCGAACAGCGAGAACGCGCTGTTACGACCGTGCCAGAACGAAGCAACGGCATGACAACCATCAATGGCACCGCGATGTACGGCATCCAGCAGATCCTGCGGCTTGACCACTGCGCCCGCAGGCAGCATGTCCACACGCAGACGGCCACCTGCCATATCGTTGATTTTCTTCGCGAAATCCAGCGCGTATTCGTGAAAGATGTCCCGGGCTGACCACGCACCCTGCAAGCGCAGCACGGTTGGCGGCTGCGCCATGGCAATCATCGGAAATCCCGCGGCGGCGCTTGCGCCGACTATGCCCGCACTCCGCAAAAAGCGACGGCGCGATGCAGCGGAAATTGGCGTCACTGATCGTGTTTGTTTCGGCCGACGACTATGTCCGTCGGAACCACCAGTCTCTCCGCTCACTCGTCATTCGACCGCAATGCTTGCCATATATCGACAACCATCATCGTCACCCCGATCAACACCACACCAGTGAGTGCATAGTCCTTGAGTTTGACTACCACAGGACCCACGAAAATGAGAAGCAGCGCCGCTGCCACGATACTTGCGAATATTTTGAACGCCATTTGCAACCTCTCCGTATGACCTCAGTTCGACTCGACTTGCGCTGCAAGCCAACGCGCGGTACGCAACAACCGCGCATCGCCGTTGCGTTTTCCCACCAACTGCAATCCCAAGGGTAAACCGTTTCCGCCACGCATCAGTGGCAGATTCAGTGTCGGCATGCCGCACAGCGTCCAAAGCGTACAAAACGCCGGGTCCCCCGTGGACTCAAGGCCTTTCGGCGCAGTGCCCATCACGGCAGGCGTAATGATGGCATCACATCGGTTAAAAATTTCCTCAAAGCCTTCGTTGATCAACGGTATGCGTGCACACGCAATCTGATAATCCAGCGCCTTAACCTCGCGCCCACGGGAAAGTTGTGTACGCAAGGCTGGTGAAAATTGCTCTCGGCCTTTTTCCCATTCACGATCGAGATTCGCCGCCATTTCGGTTTCCATGATCGTTCGATGCCAGTCAGCAGCCTGACTCACCGAGTCCGGGAGATCAATCTCCACTACACGATCACCAAGTGCTGACACCAGTTCGGCAAAAGCTTCTTTTGTTTCTTCTTCTGCCTGCGCCCAAACCGGGCCTTTTACGAAGGCGATAAGTGGCGGCAACGGCGGCTCTTCGCCTGCGATCGCACTAAAGGGCACGCGCGCACGTGGCCTGGTATCCGGGTCCAGCGGATCGTAGCCGACAAGCCGCTCCGCAACCAGCGCAATATCTTCCAGCGTCCGCGCAAAAATACCCATTTGGTCCAGTGTGCGCGACAGCTTCATTACACCGCCACGTGAAATCAGACCATGCGTCGGCTTGAATCCATACACGCCGCAAAATGCTGCGGGCCGGATGACCGAGCCATTGGTCTGGCTGCCTAGTGCCAACGGCACCATACCAGCGGCAACAGCAGCAGCCGAGCCACTGGATGAGCCTCCGGGAGTGTGTTCAGGGTTGTGCGGATTGTGCGTCTTGCCCGGCGTATAGGTCGCGAACTCGGTCGTCACCGTTTTACCCATGATCACCGCACCAGCCGCACGCAGCAATGTGACCACAGTTGCATCATGCGCTGGCGTACGGCCCGCATGCAGCGCACTGCCATCTTCGGTCGGCATGTCCCCCGTATCGATGATGTCCTTGATGCCCACCGGAATGCCATGCAGGGGGCCTAACGGCTGACCTTCAGCACGATCAGTATCGCGGGCACGCGCTTGCACCAGCGCGTACTCCGGATCGAGGAACGTCCATGCCTGCACCTGTGCGTCCACCTCACGCACCCGCGCAAGGCAGGATTCCGTCAATTCCTCAGCACTGATCGCACCTTCACGAATGGCGCGCGCAGCATCGGTCGCAGACAGTAGATTGAGGCGGGATGCGTCCATTCGACAATTACCTGCCGTAGATCAGGTCTGGCAAAAAGAACATCGTCTGCGGAAAGACATAAACAATAATCATGGTGAGGAACACCATACCCAAAAATGGAAAACAGCCCTTGAAAATAGTCCACAACTCCACACTCGCCGGCGCGATACCTTTCAGATAATAAGCCGACATGGCCATGGGTGGCGTCAGGAACGAAGTCTGCAGGTTGAGCGCTATCAGAATGCCGAAGACCATCGGGTCAACGTTAAAGTGGGGCAGCAATGGCAGGAATATCGGCACAAAGATGATGATGATCTCTGTCCATTCCAGCGGCCACCCAAGCAGGAAAATAATGGCTTGCGACAGAATCAGGAACGTGACTGAGTTGAGGTCCATACCAAGCACGAAATCCTTGATGAGTCCTTCGCCACCAAGATACGAAAATACCGACGAAAACGTCCAGGAACCGACAAACAGAAAACACACCATCGCCGTGGTGCGCGCGGTAAGGTAGACCGCTTCCTGCAGGCGGCCCCAGGTGAGTGCCCGGTAAGCTGCAGCCAGCAACAGACTGCCCAGCGCGCCAACTGCAGCCGCCTCGGTCGGGGTTGCCAATCCACCTAATATCGACCCCAATACCGCGAGGATCAGCAAAGCCAGTGGCACGAAAGCTTTCAGCAGCAACAGCGCGGCTTCAATCCACGGTATGTTCTCTGCATCCGGAAGTTTCGGCGCGAGCTTGGGATTGATCACCACGCGCGTAATCACGTAGGTGACGTAGAACCCTGCCAGCAGAAAACCAGGGATCAGCGCCGCAGCGTACAATCGCACGACCGATACTGAAGCGGCCGCTGAATACACGATCAGCATGATCGAAGGTGGAATCAGAATGCCGAGGGTACCACCCGCACAAATGACGCCGGTGGCCAGCTTCTGGTCATAACCCGCCTTGAGCATGGGCGGCAATGCCAGCAGCCCCATCAACGTCACCACTGCGCCAACGATACCGGTCGCAGTCGCGAACATCGCACAAGTCACCAGCGCTGCCACCGCCATCGAACCCGGAATGTGGCGAAACGCCACCTGCAGGCTGTAAAACAACCGGTCGAGGATGTTCGAGCGTTCGATCACGTAGCCCATGAACAGGAACAGCGGCACCGCGACCAGCACGTCGTTGCTCATGATGCTCCAGGTGTTCTGCGTCAGCAGGTAGAACACCCGGTTGTCGAGGAACTGCTCCGTGCCGGGAACGTGATAGGCGTAATAGCCGAACCCGACGCCCATGCCCATGAGCGTGAACGCGATGGGAAAGCCGAGCAGGATGAGGAAGATGAACAGCCCCAGCATAAACAGGGCGACGATCGGATCGCTCATTTTACGCCCCCCGGTTTCTTCGCTTCCGCGGCGGCGTGCTGCATGGC
>JAQBGW010000003.1:0-3615 GCA_032128415.1 Betaproteobacteria bacterium
CGCACTCATGAGCATCGCCAGGGAAGTCGCGCGGCGCCGCACGTTCGCGATCATCTCGCACCCGGACGCGGGCAAGACCACGCTCACGGAGAAGCTGCTGCTGTACGCCGGCGCGATCCACATCGCCGGCAGCGTGAAAGCGCGCAAGGCCTCGCGCTATGCGACCTCCGACTGGATGGAAATCGAGAAGCAGCGCGGCATTTCGGTGGCAAGTTCGGTGATGCAGATGGAGTATCGCGATTGCGTGATCAATCTGCTTGATACACCGGGTCACCGCGATTTTTCCGAAGATACCTATCGCGTGTTGACGGTGGTGGATGCCGCGCTGATGGTGATCGACGCCGCCAACGGCATTGAACCGCAGACGCTGCGGTTGCTGCAGGTGTGCCGTGCGCAGAACACGCCGGTGATCACTTTTGTCAACAAGATGGACCGTGAGGTGCGCGAGCCTACCGATCTCGTCGATGAAATCGAGCGCACGCTGGGCATGCCTGTCGTGCCGTGCACCTGGCCGGTAGGCATGGGCAAACAGTTCAAGGGTGTATTTGATTTGCGCAGTGACCGCATGCGCGTGTTCCAGCCGGGTGAGGATCGCATCGGCGAAGCGGATGAAATCATCGCCGGTATCAATAATCCACAATGTATCGAACGCTACGGCGATATTTTCACCCATGCTCGCCAGGAAATCGAACTGGTGCAGGGCGTGTCGCCGTCTTATGACCGCGAAACCTTCCTTGCCGGCAAGCAGACGCCGCTGTTCTTCGGTTCGGCGATCAATAACTTCGGTGTGCAGGAAGTACTGGATGCGGTGGTAGATTTCGCCTCGCCGCCGCGCCCGCATCATGCCCAGCAGCGCGAAGTCGAGCCGGTTGAACCGAAATTCTCCGGCGTGGTGTTCAAGATTCAGGCCAATATGGATCCGGGCCACCGCGACCGCGTTGCCTTCATCCGCGTCTGCTCGGGGCGGTTCGAGCGCACCATGCGCCTGAAAAACTGCCGCACCGGTAAATTCTTCCGGCCGAGCAGCGTGGTGTCCTTTTTGTCGCAGCGCCGCGAGCAGGTCGAGGACGCCTATGCCGGAGACATCATCGGCATTCCCAACCACGGCGTACTGCAACTCGGCGACACGCTGACCGAGGGCGAAGATCTGCAATTTACGGGGCTGCCGTTTTTTGCGCCGGAATTGTTCCAGACCGTCGAAGTCGCGGATCCGCTGCGCAGCAAGCAGTTACGTACCGGTCTCGCGCAGTTGGGCGAGGAGGGTGCGATCCAGGTGTTCAAACCGGTCGCCGGCAGCCTGCTGCTGCTGGGTGCCGTCGGCCAGTTGCAGTTCGAGGTGGTAGCGCACCGCTTAAAACATGAATATGGCTGCGAGGCGCGCATGGCACCGGCGCGTTATGTCGGCGCGCGCTGGGTCACCTGTGATGACGAGCGGGAATTGCAGCGCTTCATCGACGCCAATGCCCATCGCGTGGCCCACGACGCGGTCGGTGCGCCGGCTTTTCTCGCCGGCAATCTCATTGAAATCGAAGTCGCCACTGAACAATGGCCCAAAATTGAATTCCACGCACTGCGTGAGCATGCCGGACTGATATTTCATTCCAACGCGGCGGTCTGAACAGCCGGCGATGCTATTGCTTGCGGGCGGCGACCTCTGCAGTCCAGCGCGTGATTTCTTCCAGAGCAGCCGTGGGCGCACTGCGGTGGTTGGCCTCGGGTTCAAATAATCGTTTCAGCGGGTGATCGGGCAGTGCATCGAACATCTCCTGCTTTCTCCGCATCAGCGCGGGGTAATCAGACGTAGGCGCCACGTGCAGTACGGGCAATGAATTTGGCAGCGCTCGCGAAGACTTCTCCTGATTCATCGCACCGTCGGGATCAAACCACGTGAGATATGTGGCGGCTGTCGTGCGTACGGTCCAGTTTCCATTGCCACCCTCGAATTCATCAAATTCGCCGCGTTCATTCCCTTTTCCGTCGGAGACGAGCGAGTGCGCGCGATCAACTGAAGAGCCAATCTTCTGCTGGTAGAAGCGTGTAGAAACATCGCCGCCGGGTGCGATGAGGATCAGGCCGTCCAGCGGGTGCTTGCCGGCATAATGCAGCGCAAATACGGCGCCTTGGCTGTGGCCCGCAACGAACACTTTCTGTGCGCCCCCGGCACGCAGTTTATCCAGCGCCGCGCTGACTTCTTGTGCCGCGTCGGTGACGTTTTTGTCGTAATCACGTTTGCGGGACCACGGCATTTCCAGATTGGCGACACGAAAACCTTTGGATTTCAGGCCATCCGCCAGTTTTTTTACCAGCCCGGTGGGACTGCCGCCTTTGCCGTGCATGATAACGATGCCGATATCTGCAGTAGATTGCGCTGCTGCAGTTCCGGCGGCGAGCAACAGGATGGTAAACAGTGTCGCGTAGATTGCGCCTCTCATTATGATGTTCTCCCCTATGCGGTAAACCGCAGGCTCGTCAAATTATGACAGCTCCGTAAAAATCCTGCGGATTTCAGCGACGCGCGGCCTCAGGTCCGGCAATTGGATTTCGACACGCAGCCGATCCTGCCCGGCGAGTTTGTAGTGTTTTTTGGCTTGAATCAGCTTGATGATTTTCATCGGCTCTATCGGTGGATTGGGCATGAATTGCAACTGGATCGCGTTCTCGCTGGCGTCGATGCGGGCGATGCCCAGCGGTTTGCCGAGGATGCGCAGCCGGTGGCAATCGATCAAGGTGCGCGTGGCATCCGGCAGTTCGCCGAAACGGTCGATCAGTTCTTCCTGCAATAGCTGCAGCGTGTCTTCGCTGTTGCAGTTGGCGAGGCGCTTGTAGAGCACCAGCCGCTCATGCACATCACTGCAGTAGAGGTCGGGCAGCAGCGCCGGTGCGTGCAGGTTGATCTCGGTGGTGACGCCCAACGGCGCGTTGAGATCCGGCTCCTTGCCCGCCTTCAGTGATTTCACCGCGGCATCAAGCATGGCGCAATACAGATTGAAGCCGATCTCCTGCATCTCACCCGATTGCGAATCACCCAGCACCTCACCCGCGCCGCGGATTTCAAGATCGTGCATGGCGAGGAAAAATCCGGAACCGAGTTCCTCCATGGACTGGATGGCTTCGAGCCGCTTCTTCGCGCCGGCGGAGATGTTGCCTTCGTCGGGCAGCAGCAGGTAGGCATAGGCCTGGTGGTGCGAGCGGCCGACGCGGCCCCGCAACTGGTGCAGTTGCGCGAGGCCGAAGCGGTCGGCACGGTTGATGATGATGGTGTTGGCGGTGGGGATGTCGATGCCGGTTTCGATGATGGTGGTACACAGCAGCACGTTGAAGCGGCCCTGGTAGAAATCGCGCATGGCCAGCTCCAGATCGCGTTCGCGCATCTGGCCGTGGGCGATGCGAATGCGTGCTTCGGGCAGCAGCCGTGTGAGTTCTTCTTCGACGTTGCGGATGGTGTCGATGTCGTTATGCAGGAAATAAATCTGCCCGCCGCGTTTCAGCTCGCGCAGCACGGCTTCACGGATCAGCGACTTGGCGTAGCGGGCGACGAAGGTCTTGATGGCGAGCCGGCGCTGCGGTGCGGTGGCGATGACCGAGAAGTCGCGCAGGCCTTCCAGCGACATCGCC
>JAQBGW010000004.1:0-99819 GCA_032128415.1 Betaproteobacteria bacterium
CTGTCGACGATAGAAATGCCGCTGTTCGGACTGTTCGGCTTCCTCACCTTCGTGCTGTACGCCTACCTGCCGTATTACATCTTCCGCTCCATGCGCGTCGTGTATGGCGAGAGCCGGTCCAGGACATTGCTGAAGTTCACCGCCATGGGGACGATCTATTTCATCCTGCTCGGCGTGACGATGTTTGCGGGCCTCGTCTACTCTGCGCTCGCCCTGACATGAGCGACCATCGCGCGATCCTGCACGTTGACATGGACGCCTTCCTACGCGTCGGTCGAGCAGTTCGACAACCCCGAACTTGCCGGCCAGGCGGTCGTAGTAGGCGGCACCGGCGGCCGCGGGGTCGTGGCAGCCGCAAGCTACGAAGTGCGCCGATTCGGCGTGCACTCCGCGATGCCCATGCGCGAGGCGCTGAAGCGCTGCCCGCATGCGATCGTCATTCGTCCGCGCATGAAACGCTATCGCGAAGTATCGCATCAGGTATTCGAGATCTTCGGCGAGTTCACCGATCTCGTCGAAGGCTTGTCATTGGATGAGGCGTTTCTCGACGTGACCGGCAGCAAGGGCCTGTTCGGGAGCGCCGAGGCGATGGCGCAGGAAATCAAGAACCGCATACGTGTGCGAACCGGGCTTACGGCATCGGTCGGCGTTTCCTACAACAAGCTGCTTGCGAAGCTCGCGTCCGAGATGAACAAGCCGGATGGTCTCGCGGTGATCCGGCCCGCGGAAGTCACCATGATTCTCGACCCGATGCCGGTTAGCCGCCTGCACGGCATCGGCGCGAAGACGGCGGCGCGACTCGAACAACAAGGAATCCATACCCTCGGTCAATTGCGGCGCGCGCCTGAATCCGTGTTGTGGCCGCTGTTCCGTCGCGAGACCCGCGAGATGCGCGAGCGTGCCTCCGGAATAGACGATCGCCCGGTGGTTTCCGATGCTCCGGAGAAACAGATCAGCTCCGAGGAGACATTCGACGTCGATATCAAGGATCACGAGGAGTTGCGGCAACGACTGGCCCACCTGGCCGATCGCACGGCCGAACGCCTGCGTTCACGGCAGCTCAAGGCCGGCATGATCAGCATCAAGGTCCGCCGGCGCGATTTCGAGACGTACACGCGGCAGAGAAGTTTCAGGCCACCGACCCAGGAAACCCGCCTGGTCGTGCAGGTCGCGACCGAGTTGCTCAATCATTGGATGGACGAACAGCCGCGCGCTGCCGTGCGGCTGCTGGGCGTCGGTGTCAGCGACCTGGCGCCCGCGCAGCAGCTCGATCTCTTCACGACCCGCGAGAGCGTCGAGTCCGGAAAACTCGATGAGACGCTCGACCGGATTCGCGGCAGGTACGGGACGGAGGCGGTCAAGCGCGGCAGTGATTAGGCAGCGCGCCAACAACAGGTACGCCACCTTCCACGGCAGTGCCTAGGCGACGCCCGCAGCCCCCGGCAGGCGGCTTTGCGCTGTACCCGGCCTGCAGGCATCATGGTCCCCCGCGGAAGCCTGACCGGTCACTTAAGTCCTTATGTACACAAGCTTTTTTGGTCTGACCGAAAAGCCATTCGCGATCACGCCCGATCCGCGATACCTCTACCTCAGCGAGCGGCATGCGGAAGCGCTCGCGCATCTGGCGTATGGCATTGCCGAGGCCGGCGGATTCATCCAACTGACCGGCGAGGTGGGGACCGGCAAGACCACGGTGCTCAGGAGCCTGCTGCAGCAGCTGCCGCCGCATTGCGATGTCGCGCTGATCCTCAATCCGCGCGTGACGCCCGCCGAGTTCCTGCAATGCATCTGCGACGAACTGCACGTGCAGGTGCCGGCCACGGCCGTCGGCAGTGTCAAGTTGCTGGTGGACCTGCTCACGCATTTCCTGCTCGACGCGCACGGCCGCAGCCGCCGCGTGGTGCTGATGGTGGACGAGGCGCAGAACCTCTCTGCAGACGTGCTGGAACAGGTGCGTTTGCTGACAAATCTCGAGACTGCCACGCAAAAGCTCCTGCAGATCCTGCTGATCGGCCAGCCGGAGCTGCGTGCGGTGCTCGCACGACCCGAGTTGCGGCAGCTCGCACAGCGCGTAACCGGCCGCTATCACCTGGAAGCGCTCAGGCGCCGCGAAACAATCGCATACATCCGTCACCGGCTGCGCGTGGCCGGCGCGACACGCGATCTGTTCTCGTCTGGCGCGCTCGGCGAACTCCATCGCTTGTCGCGCGGCGTTCCGCGCATCATCAATGTCATCGCCGATCGCGCGCTGCTCGGCGCATACACGCGCGAGGAGCATCGCGTCACGGGCAGTTTCGTGCGGCGCGCGGCCGCCGAAGTCTACGGACGGCCGGTGCTTCCACCCTGGTTGCGCTGGGTGGCGATGGCAGGTGCGACCGCGGGCACTCTGTTGCTCGCCGTCGCGATCTGGCGCGCGATTCCCGGACAAGATGCAACGCCGGCGGCTCCCCCGATGGTCGCGCAGGTAGCGCCCGCCGTTGTGGCTCCCGCCCCGGCACCGCGCCCGCAACTCGGCGCGCTGCTCGCGCTCGACGCCGCCGGCACGACGATGGACTCCGCGTTCGGCTCGCTGTTCAGGATGTGGGGCGCCGAATACCAGCCCAGCAATGGCCTCGGCTGCGCACAGGCCTCCCGGCAGGGGCTCACCTGCGTCTGGCAACGCGGATCGCTGGCACAGCTCAAGCTGTTCAATCGGCCGGCGATCCTGTCGCTGATCGATGAAGCCAATTCCTCGCGGCAGGTCGTGCTCGCCGGCCTCGAGCAGGGTGACGCGAGGCTCCTGATCGGCGCGAGCGAGGTCAAGGTGCCGATCGCGGAGCTTGCCGATTACTGGTTCGGCGAATTCCTGGTCCTGTGGCGCCCGCAGACCGGTGAATTGAGGCCGTTGCGCGAGGGCATGCGCGGCGAGGATGTGCGCTGGTTGCGCCAGGGCCTCGAGCAACTTGGCGGCCTGCCGGTTTCCGATCCTTCGCGGGATGTCTTCGACGCCGAGCTCGAGCGCCTGGTCGAGGATTTCCAGCGCAGCAGGCGACTCTCGGTGGACGGTATCGCGGGCGTGCAGACCCAGCTCGTGCTGGATGCCGCGCTCGGCGCGCCCGGTACTCCGACGCTCATGGACCTGGAAACGAGGACCGGTGCATGAGTTTCATCCTCGATGCACTGCGCAAGTCCGAACTCGAGCGCCAGCGCCAGAGCGGCCCCAGCATCGCGGAGCTCCCCATCGCGCGCGACGACCGGCGCCTCCCCTGGGCCTTGCTCGCCATCGGCTTGCTGCTTGCGATCAATGTCGGCGTGCTCCTGTACTTCTTTTTGCGGGAAAACACGACCCCAGTAGCAGCCGTGGAAGCGACAGCAACGCCCGCGCCGGCAAGCGCTGCGACTGTCACGACCACGCCGGTCCCTGCGCCCTTGACGGCGCCGCCGGCAGAGGAAATGCCGGCCGCAGACACGCTGTTGCCAGAAGCAGCCGCGATGGCAGACGCCACGCTGCCGCCACCCGCACCAGACCCGACGCTCCTGCCTGACGCATCGGTCACCTATGCCGCCGGGTCCATCGAGGAAATGCCTCCACCCATTACCGACCTGCCGGCACAGGCCACCGCCGGCCTGCCGGAGCTTTCTGTCGACCTGCACATCTACTCGGATGATCCCGCGAAGCGCACCGTATTCATCAACGGCAGGCGTTACCAGCGCGGCGGCGTGCTGGTCGAAGGCCCGAGAGTCGAGGAAATCAACCGCGAAGGCGCCGTTCTCAGTTACCGGGGCCGGCGCTTCCTGCTGCCCCGCCAATAGACAGCGAGCCCGCCCACGGCATGAATGCAGTTGCGCTGCCCGCCCATACGCTGAGCGGCATGGATCTGGCCGCAGCCTTGCGTGCCGGCATCTACCGCCTGATCTCGCGCGAAGAGACCATCAACAAGATCAACGTTTTCCCGGTCGCCGATTGCGACACTGGCACTAATCTTGCACTCACGCTCCAGGCCGTCCTGCTGGCGCTTCGCGCCAATCCGGATGCGCATGCCGGGCAGACGCTCACGCGCGTCGCCGACGCCGCGCTCGACGGCGCGCGCGGCAACTCCGGCGCGATCCTCGCCCAGTTCCTGCTGGGCCTCGGCGATCGCGCCGGCCATCTCGCAGAACTCAGCGTCGAGGGCTTCGCCGATGCGGTCAGCGGCGGCGCGAGCTATGCGCGCGAATCGCTGGCGGAACCGCGCGAGGGCACGATCCTGACGGTGCTGACGGATTTTGCCGCCGCGGTCGCCCGCGAAGTCCGGGAGCGCGGTGTTTGCGACTTTCCCTCGCTGTTCCGGACGGCCCTCGCCACTGCGCAACGCTCGCTCGAAGCCACTCGCGGGCAGCTCGAGGCGCTGCGCCGCGCCAATGTCGTGGATGCCGGCGCCCTCGGCTTCGTCGAGCTGGTCGCCGGGATGTCAGATTACCTCGACACCGGAATCGCCCCGGCTGATGACGCGCCGATCGAACTCGTTCATGACGAGCAGTCGGCCGCCGGGCAGGAAGAGGACCTCGAGTACCGCTACTGCGCGGAATGCATGATCACGGGTGACGGCATCGACCGGCGCAAGCTGCGCGAAGAGGCTTCCTCTCTTGGAGCAAGTCTTGTCGTCGCGGGCACCCATCGCAAGGTCCGGCTGCACCTGCACCTGAACGAACCCAGCCTGCTGTTCGAACTCGCGGCCCGCCACGGGGCGGTCAGCGGCGAGAAGGCAGACGACATGCAGCGACAGCAGGAGATGGCGCACCATGAATCACGCAGGCAGGTCGCAGTCGTTACCGATTCCGCCGCCGACCTGCCTGATTCAGTGATGGAGGCTCTCGATATCCACATGGTGCCCGTGCGCGTGCACTTCGGCGCCCACAGCTATCTCGACAAGATCAGCCTTTCACCTGAGCAGTTCTTCCATGAGCTCGCCACGAATCCACAGCACCCGAAGACTTCGCTGCCGCCGCCGGGCGACTTCAGGCGCGCCTTCGAATTCCTGGGTTCGCACTACCAGGCCGTCGTCTACGTCGGATTGACATCGCGCGTCAGCGGCACTTTCCAGAGTGCAGAGACTGCCGCCGGGCGCGCGCGCACCCGCGCGCGGATCGTCACCGTCGATTCCGGGACGGCCGCGCTCGGTCAGGGCCTGATTGCCATGCGCGCGGCGGAGGTTGCGGCGGCGGGCGGTGACGCGGAGGCGGTACGCAATGCCGCGATCGCAGCCCGCCGCCGGACTCGCACCTGGGGTTGCCTGGTCACGCTCGAGTATGCCGTGCGTGGCGGCCGCGTTCCGCGCTGGGTCAAGACCCTGGCGGACCTGCTGCAGCTCACGCCGATACTCGCCGTGCATGCCGATGGAAGCCTCGGCATCGGTGGCGTGCTGTTCGGCCGCGCCAGTCCATACACCCGTTTCGGCAGGTTCCTGCGGCGGCGACTCGACCCCGGCAAGCGCTGGCGCATAGGCGTCGCGCACGCCAATACGCCGGATGGCGCCTTGCTGGTGCGTGATGCCGTCGTCGCCGGTCTCACGGGAGCGGATGTGCTGCCCATCATTCCGCTCGGCACGGCGCTGGGCGTGCACGGCGGACCCGGTTGCGTCGTGCTGGCGGCGCAGGAAATGGACTGGCCGCCGGCAAGCGAAGATCAGGCCCTCTCCCGGGACCCGCCGCGCCACACCCGGAAATAGACCGCCAGGTTGATCGCGATGACCAGTACCCCCAGCATCCGCTGCAGCGCGGGTGTCAGGCCTTCGGGATAGATCACCGACACCAGGTAATGATTGATGAAGCCGCCGCTGTATCCCCTGCTGCCGCCCTGCACGCGCAGCCAATTCTCGAGTGGCGTCAACGGACAGAACCAGCCCGCGAACTCGATCATGGCGCCCCATGCGGCCGCCGGCAGGTGCAGCCAGACGATCCAACGGCGCAGCAGCACCAGCAGTCCGCCGAACACGACGAACAGGATGAATGCCAGGTGCAGTAAAAGGACGGTGTCGGCGAGCGCGAGATAAACCACGAGCGCCCCGGACGCTTCAGGGCTTCGCAGTCGCCTGGATCAGGGGCCTGTTTTCCTCGCTCCAGCGCAGATAGTCGCCCTCAAGGTGGAACAACCGGCGGAATCCGCTTTTCCCCAATGTCTCGAGCGCGATCGCCGCGCGCCGTCCGCTGCGGCAGTACACGACGACGTCGCGCTCATTCGCGGGCCCCAGTTCTGCAATCCGCTCACCGAGCGCATCGTACGGGATGTTGACGGCGCCGGGTATGTGGCCCTCGTCGAACTCAGCAACACTGCGCACATCCAGCACCAGCAGCGGCGGGTCGGCGGCCTCGAGCCGTTCGGCCAGGGCCCCGGGCTCAATGCCCGCGAAATCGTCGGCCCACACTGCGCCGGCTGCGGCCAATGCCAGGAAGACAAGGAGCGTTCGCCGCATTGCTCAGCCCTCCAGGACGAAGGTGACGCGCATCCGGACCCGGTAACCTGTGATCTTGCCCTTGTCGACCATGACTTCCTGGTCGGCGATCCAGGCGCCAGTGATATTCTTGAGCGTCTTGCTCGCCCGCGCGATGCCCTGGCGAATCGCATCGTCCAGGCTCTTGTCGGATGTTGCGCTGATTTCAGTGACTTTGGCGACGGTCATAGCGTATTCCTCCTTGTCTGCCGTGGTTCTATCGTAAGTGGTGATGATACTACCGGTGGCTCCGCATCCGGATCGCGATTCAACAAAAGAGTCGAATATCCGGCGGCGCCCGGCTCGTCTCCGCGCTCGGGGAAGCGCACGTGGATGGTCCGGTAGTGATAGGCGAACTCGGCGCCCGCCAGCAGCTTCCCGAGCCTTGCGGCAGCTTCGGCGTCCGGTGCAGCCGCGATCACGTCACTTGCGGCCAGCGCCTCGCGCGATGACCTGAGCAGCAGGACCACGTCGAAACCGCCGGACGGATTGCCGGTTTCCAGCAGCGTAAGCTCGTAGCCGACGTGAAACGGCATGAGGTCCGAAGACTCGACACCCGGCAGTGCCTCTGTCGCAATTTCCCTCGCGCGTGCGAACACGGCATCGCGATCGATGAACTGCGCCGCCGCCGGTGCGGCGAACAGGACAATTCCAAGCGCGATT
Source organism: Betaproteobacteria bacterium (assembly GCA_032128415.1). GTDB lineage: Bacteria > Pseudomonadota > Gammaproteobacteria > Burkholderiales > SG8-41. Next base: position 7,113 of record JAQBGW010000004.1, read on the forward strand.
CCGGCCAGCCGCATTTCGGGTCCTCCGCTCGCTATCATGCACGCCTCAATGGCATGGCGCAGCCAGTCGCGCCCGGAGATGAACGATGTTCCGCAAGTTTCGCAGCGCACTCATGCGCGGTCTCGTGGTCGTGCTGCCAATCGGCCTGACGCTGTGGCTGCTCTGGTGGCTCGGAAGTTCGACGGAGTCGCTGCTGCAGCAGGCGATCACGCTCGTAATCCCCGCCGAGCACTACCGCCCGGGCATGGGAATCATCGCAGCCGTCGCGCTGCTGCTCGCGGCGGGTACCCTGGTGAACGCATTGCTGGTTCGCCGCATGCTCGCCGCATGGGAGCGATTCCTCGATCGAATCCCGGTGGTCAAGACAATCTACGGCGCAATTCGCGACTTCACCAGGCTATTGCCGGCCGACGGCAAGCGCCGGGACCTGAAACGAGTGGTGCTCGCCCGCTTTGGCGAGGCCCAGGTGGTCGGCTTCGTTACCCGGGACGACGCGGCCGAACTCGGCATCGTGAAAAAAGAGGACGGGCTGGTCGCCGTGTATTTTCCGATGAGTTACCAGATCGGCGGCTATACCGTGCTAGTCCCGCGCTCGGCGATCGTGCAACTCGACATGTCGGTCGAAACCGCGATGCGCCTGGTGCTGACCGGCGGACTGTCCAGCGGGCCGGGGCACTAGTCCTTGTCGATCTTGGAGATCTTTGCCCCCTCGAAGGTCAGGTTGTACATCAGGCCCTTGTTCGAATAGATGAACCCGATGATCGGCTTCTTGGAGGTCTCCGTATCCACCTGTCCGCCGGCGCCCAGGGTCGCAAGCGCGACACTCCCGTCCACGCCCGCTTTCCAGCCGTCGCCGCTGCCCTCGCTCTTGCGGAATTTCTCCAATTCATGCTGGCTCATGAACAGGATCGCCTGGCTCTTGCGCTGCACGCCGAGCTGGAATCCGATCGAGCCCGCAATGATGTTGTAGTAGCCGACGGTCTGGCCGCCGACGAGCAGCGCCCCTTCGCCATACTCGCCGCCAATACCGATCCCGCCCTTCACGACCTTCGGAAAAACGAGCATTCCTGCCGACTTCCCCGCCAGCTCCTCGGCTGCACTCGAATACTTGTAGAGCTCATTGATGGCTTCGCGAACATCGGCGTCGAGCTCCTCGCGCGAGCTCGCGCCCGCGGGCATGGCGGCAAGCAATAGCATCGCGGTGGCGAGCAACGGACGGATAACTCGGATCATGCGGGTCTCCTGCGTCGGGGTGCGGTTACATCATAACCGCCCGCGGGAGATTCAGGCGTAGGCGGCGCGCGGCCTTTTCTGGGAGTAAAGCACCTCGACATGACGGATGCCCGAAGTGCAGCGCGCGACCCGCTTGACCGCCTGCACCAGGCGCAGCAGCAGGTTGTACTTGGAACGCGGGCCGCCGGCCGCATAGGCCCCCGCGACGACCAGATGCAGGACAGTGATGCGCTCGAAGCTGTCGCGCACGTAGAGGATCACGCCGACCGGCCGCGAAACCTTGCCTTCCCGCTCGATCGCAAACAGGCATTGGGCCTCGGAAGGGCCGGCGACGCGTACACGCAACGAATCTCCGTCAACGACGATTTCCGGCGGTCCATAGCGGTCGATCGCCGTGACGATGCCATTCCGGACCCGGTCCTGGCCTTCATTGAAGAACAGGAGCGCAACGAGCTGGTGGTAATGCTCGGACGGAAGGCTCGATACGAACGCTATCTGCTGCTTGATACCCGGCTCCCGCGCCATGGACCCCCCGACCCGCAAGGCCAGACCACATTACGGGGCACCCGGGCCGCTGTCGAGATTCACATAATTCCGTGAAAATCGAAGAATCCGAAACCCTTGTGGCGCGCCAGCAACGCCCCGGAACCCCCTCGGGGCGCCAAAGTGCCCCCTAATCGCAAGTCCCGGAAAGGCCGGGTTTTTTCGAACTCCGTCACGCGGCCAAAGCTGAAAACTTGACCTGTGTCTCGTTCGCCACGACGGATTTTGTCAAAGATTGTCCCTGGCAGTACGCCACCGGCTGAAAGGTCTGTGCCGGGGCGTTTTTGCGCGAGTTTCCGACGCGCGGGGTACCGTGTACATCGACTATGCAGACGTCGAAAAGCCGATTGGGGAGCGGGCGACTTCAGCGTCGCCATCCGCAGGCGCCAATGTCGTCGTGCTTTCCGCGGATCCCGCGCTCATTGAACTGTCGCGTGATGCGCTTACCGGCAATCACCGCGTCTGGCGCGCTGATGATGCGACCCACGCCGCCGATCTGATCGTCGCGGCGGGCAACGCCGTCCTGCTGGCCGACTCGGCATTGGCCGATCACGACACGCGCGAATTCGTCACCAGGATTCATGAACAATTTCCCGACCTGTCGATCATCGTTGCGGGTCGTCGGGATGATGAAGCCGAGCTCGCGGAACTGGTCTCCAAGGGCATCATTTTCCGATTCCTTCACAAGCCGGCCTCCGCGGACCGCATCCGTAATTTTGTGGAAGCGACTCTGCGCCGCCAGCAGCAGTCCGCTGACATGCCGGCCGCAGCGCCCCGCCAGACCGGCACGACCTCAGTCAAGCTGAAAGCACTCACGATGCCGGCGAAGCTGGACGGTGCCGGCGTGCGCCGCTGGTCCCGCCGCAGCCTCCTGTTGATTCCACTCGTGCTGATCATCGCCCTGCTCGCAACCTGGAGGCCGTGGGAAAAGCCCGGCAACCTCAATGCGGACAATGGTGGTGGACAGCCCACGACGGTCGATACGAGCCGTGACGCCGCAGTCCGGAAGCTGCTCGATGCGGCAGGACTCGCGTTCTCGCGCGGCCAGCTCGTCGAGCCGCCCGACGACAACGCACTGGAACTTTACCGCGCAGTGCTCACGCGCGATCCGGGCAATCGCACCGCGGAGCGAGGCGTCGACCGCGTTGCGGATGAACTGCTGTTGCAAGCCGAGCATGCACTGATGGTCCAGGACCTGGTTGCCCTTGCGAGCGCAGTGGATGCGGCGCGCGCTGCCCGGCCCGACCATCCGCGCCTTGAATTCTTCATGACCCAGCTCGAACGCGAGCGCGAGCGCCTCGCGGGTCCCGGCGGCTCAATACGGCCGGGGAGTTCACCATCCGAGGCTACGCCGGATGCGGTCGCTCCGCGCAGCGACACCAGTCGCGTACAGGGACTGGTGCTGCTAGCCAACGAACGCATGAGCAGCAATCGGCTGGTCGGCGGCAGTGACAGCGCGCACGCCTATCTCCTTTCGGCCCGACGCATCGATCCGGCGGATCCGGGCGTGCAGCAGAGCATCGCAGCACTCGCCGTGCTGCTGCAAGGCAACGCACGCAAGGCGATGAGCCAGGGGCGCCTGGACGAAGCCGGCGAGTGGGTGCATCAGGCGGTCGCGCTCGACGTCAATCGCCCGGAAGTGGCCGAACTGCGCTCGGAACTCGAAATCGCCCGGCTCGGCACGCAGCGCGAGGACCGCACGCGGCTTTTCACGCTCGCGAACCAGCGCATCGCGCAGGGCCGGCTGGTGGAGCCGGTGGCCGATTCCGCCCGTCATTACCTGGACCTGCTGCGTGCCTCCGACCCCGCATACCCTGGCCTGCCGGAAACGAGCGCACTGCTCGCGGGCAAGGCGTTGGCGGAATCGCGCCTTCTGGTCGCCGCCGGCAAAATCGGTGACGCCGAAACAATGCTGAAAGCGGCCAATGATTCCGGCGCGCCGGCCACTGAAGTCGCCGCTCTCGCGACCGAGATCGCAAAGGCACGCGCGGCGGCATCGCCGCCAAGACCGGCAGCGGCGCTCGTGCTGCCGGAGAATGCGCTGAACCGGACCCGTTTCGTCAGGCCTGCATACCCGTCGCGGGCACTTGAGCGGGGCATTTCCGGCTGGGTGGACATCGAATTCACGGTCGCCAGCGATGGCAGTACGCGCGATGCAACGGTGCGCGCTTCCGAGCCTGCGGGTGTCTTCGATCGCGCCGCCCTCGATTCCGTGGCGCGCTGGCGCTATGAGCCGCGCGTGGTCAACGGCGCGGTCGTCGATCAGCGCGTTGCAGCGCGCGTGCGCTTCGAGCTCGCAGACTGATCAGCCAGGCGTCCTGCCGATGGCCATGCGCTCATGCGCGCGGCCGAGTCCGAACGCGACTGCCGCCCACAGTGCCGCAACACCCGCGCCGAGCAGCGCGACCCCGGCCAGCCCTGCAGAAAACGCCGACACAAACGCGTCGTGGCCCTTGGCGATGACAAAATCGCTGGTCCGGTATACGAGCGTGTCGTTGAAATTCTTCGCCTTGTACTTCGATTCGCGGTCCACGGTCGTGTAAAGCATCTCGCGGCAGGGCCGCACGATCGCGTACTGCCCGACGCGGCGCGCGACATAGACGGCAACCAGCATCGCGAAGACCGGTGACGCGGCGATCAGCAGGAATCCCGCGACCACGAACAACGGCACCACCACAATCATCGTGGCGACGCCGAAGCGCGCGGTCAGCCGGCCGACCGCGAAGATCTGCATCAGGACCGTGATGATGCTGAGCGCCAGCTCGATCCGGCCCAGGAATGCCGTGCGTGCGGCACCTTCCGGGAAGTGGATGCTCAGCAGTTCCGCCTGCTGCAGGTACAGGAAGGTGTTGACCGCAGCCATCAGGAACACGAATGCCGCGATGCCGGAAAGGTATCGCGACGTGAACACGCGCACGATGCCGGCGAACGGGTTGCCGCCGATCGGGCGTTCTGCCAGTCGCTCTCCACGCCCCTCCTGGCGCGCGCCCCATTGAAGCAGGTAGCGCATCAGCAGGATCGTGGATGCGAGCACCGTGGCCGAGATCAGCAGCAGGTTGATGTCGCCGATCGCCTCCGCGAGAAATGCCGCAATCGCAGAACCCGCGATCTGGCCCGCGCTCGCGCCCGCGGTGATGACCGCAAACAGGCGCTTGCCCTGTTCGCGGTCGAACAGGTCCGCCATCAGGCTCCAGAACACCGATACTACGAACAGGTTGAAGACGCTGACCCAGACGAAGAACACGCGCGCGGTCAGCCTGTCGTCCTCGAACGCCGTGAACAGCACCCAGAAGCCCGCGAGTTGCGCGACGAAGAACACATAGGTCCACGGCAGGAATACGGCGCGCCGGAAACGGCTGCTGATCCAGCCGAACAGCGGCACCGCGAGCACCATGCCGAGCAGCGTGAACCCGAACAGGTCGTCGAGATTCTCGACACCGCTCGTGACGCCCATGCTGTCGCGCAACGGCCGCAGGATGTAATAAGCCGTGAACAGCAGAAAATGGTATCCGAAGGCCGCGAGCAGCCCGGCAACCTCGGCGGGCCGTACGTTGACCGTGCGCCCGAGGGTGCGCGCGACGAGGGCCTGTGCGCTCATGCGTGAGCGACCGCCTTCTCCGTCGTGATCGCGAGCGTGTTGCCTTCGGTGTCCTCGAAGAAAGCCATCCAGACCTCAACGGCGTCGAGTCGGGCCACCAGGTGCGGCCCGCGCAGGAACTCGACCCCAAGGCGCTCGAGCTCGGCGTGCGCAGAGTCGATGTCAACTACGCGGTAATAGACGATCGAACCGGGCGGCTCATACATCGGGTCGGAAGCGACAGAGAGCGCGAGCCTCACGCCGTCGCAGTCGAAGAATGCAAGCTGCGGCGGAACTTCGAACAGCAGCTTCATGCCGAGTACGTCGCGGTAGAAGGGCGTCGCACGCGCGAGATCGCGGACCGGTATCGCGATCTGCTCAATGCGCGACAGATTCACGTGCTACTCCCTGATGCCGGACTGGTCGAGGATGAATGTGTATTCCTCGGCGATTTCCCGGAAGTGCTGGAAACGTCCCGATTTGCCGCCGTGACCGGCCTCCATCTGGGTGCGAAACAGCAGCGGACTCGCGCCGGTCTTGCGAGCCCGCAAGCGAGCGACCCACTTGGCCGGCTCGAAGTACTGCACCTGGCTGTCCCAAAAGCCGGTCGCCACGAATATCGCCGGGTAATCCCGGTGCGCGACCTGGTCATAGGGGGAATAGGACAGCATGTAGCTGTAATAGGGTTCCTGCTTCGGATTTCCCCATTCGTCGAATTCACCCGCCGTCAGCGGAATGCCTTCATCCAGCATCGTGGTCACGACATCGACGAACGGTACCTGTGTCACGACCGCCCGGTAATCTCCCGGCGCCATGTTGACGACAGCACCCATCAGCAGCCCGCCGGCGCTGCCGCCCATCGCCGACACTCGCTTCGGGTCGGCATAGTGTTCCTGCACCAGGAAGCGGGTCACGTCGATGAAGTCCGTGAAGGTATTGATCTTGTTCAGCAACCGGCCCTGATCGTACCAGCGCCGGCCCAACTCCTGGCCGCCGCGAACATGTGCGATCGCATACACGAATCCACGATCCAGCAATGACAGCCGGGGAATTGAAAATACCGGATCCATCGAATATCCGTAGGAACCGTAACCGTACTGCAGGAGCGGCGCGCGGCCGTCACGCACGAACTCCTTCCGGTACACCAGCGACACGGGCACTTTCGTGCCGTCGCGCGCAGTCGCCCACACCAGATCCGTGCGGTAATTGCCGGGATCGAAATCACCCAGCACCGGGTCGCGCTTCAGGAGCTGCCTCTCGCCGGTCTGGATATCGTAGTCGTAGACGGTTTTCGGCGTGGTCAGCGACGTATATTCGTAACGCACGATGCGCGTGTCGATCTCCGCATTTGTCCCAAGCGCCGTCGTGTAGGACGCTTCATCCGCCGCAATGAAGAATTCCGCACTGCCGTCCCAGAGCCGGATGCGGATCTTGCGCAGTGCCCCTGAGCGTTCCTCGATCGCGAGGAAATTCTTGAACACGTCGAAGCCCTGGATGAAAGCATCGTCGCGATGCGCAATGAGTTCGCTCCATTTCGCGCGATCGCCCTCTTCCCCGACCACGGCCGTCATCAGCCTGAAGTTCGGGGCCTGCCAGTTGCTGCGGATGATCCAGCGGCCATCCAGGTGGTCGACGTTGTATTCGTGGTCGCGCTCGCGCGGCAAGAACACGCGGAACTGCAGGTCGGGATCCGCTGCATCCGCATAACGCACTTCGGTGGATACCGTGCTCTCCGCGACGATTTCCAAGTATCGCTCATCCTTGGTCGTGCGGACGGCAGTGTAGAAACTCTCGTCGTCCTGCTCATAGACGAGCGCATCGCCGGCAGGATCGGTGCCGAGCACATGCCGGCGCACGCGATAGCCGAGCAGCGTCTCCGGGTGCTTCTCGACGTACAGCAGGCTCGCGCTATCGGCGGTCCACGCCAGGTATGGATCGACGTTTTCGATTGCGTCCGGCAGCGTCGCGCCGGTTTCCAGGTCCTTGATCCGCAGCCGGAACTGGCGCCGGCCGACCGTGTCCTCGACATAGGCGAGCAGGCGGTCGTTGGGCGCGATCGCCAGTGCGCCGACCTGGTAGAACTCGTGCCCCGCGGAAAGCTCGTTGGCATTCAGCATCACTTGTTCGGTGGCCTCGAGATTGCCGGCCTTGCGCGCGTAGACCGGGTATTCCTTGCCGGTTTCGAAGCGCGTGTAGTACCAGTAGCCGCGCTTGCGATACGGGGCCGTCGAATCATCCTGCTTCACGCGTGCGATGATCTCGCCGTAAACGCGATCCTCGAGCGCCTTCGTATGCGCGGTCATGGCCGCCTTGTAGGCGTTCTCGGCCTCGAGATAGCTGAGTACTTCGCTGTTGGTGCGCGTGTCGTCACGCAACCAGTAGTACTCGTCCACCCGCGTGCCATTCGGTGACACGATGTCGTATGGGCGTACAGCCGCTATCGGGGGCGCTGGTTCGGACTTCGACATGTTCTCGGACTCCGTCTTGGCCGGCGCTCCGGTGGCGCAGGCCCCCAGCAGGAATGCAAGGGGAACGACCAGGACCCAGGAAATGCGCAGCTTGCTCATCGGCTGTCGCGCATCTTACCGGACGAGTCCGTATATCGCGTCTCCGAAAGCGCCTTGCCGATGGCGTCACCCGAAAGAAATGCCGCCTCGACCCTCGCATCCAGGCACCAGTCTCCGCAAAAACCGATGCACGCCGACTGATCGAGCAGGAACGGTTCCCCGAGCGCCGCCTCGACCCTGGCATGGCGCCAGAGATGCGTGTCTGACAGCATGATCGCCGGCAGTTCCCGTCCGAGCTGCCGGGCAAACTGCGTCAGGAGAGTCTTCTGGACGCGCGCGGCGGGCGCATCGAATTCGCGGCGCGAATATTCAGCAGAGGCATGCAGCACCCAGGTATTCGGTGCATCCCGGCCCGGCTTCGAGCCATTGCGCGCAAACCAGGCCAGTACCGCGTCTTCGGCAAAACCCGCGTCCGGCGCTTTCGGGAGCGGCTGCGCGAAGGCGACCATGGCCGCCCAGCAGGGAGCCATCGGCACTGCACGGGCGCGATCCGCGAGCGGCGTGTGCGAAGCCGCGAGCGCCGCCGCTTCCGGCGCCGGCAGCGCCAGCACGACAAATCCGAAATCGGCATGCCCGGCACCCCGGTCATCGATGAGCATCCAGCCATTCCGCGTTCGTTCAAGACGCGTGATGCGCGCCCCGTATTCGATGTCGAGCCCCTTCGACAGGAATCTCGGCAGGGCATTCATACCCGGAGAGCCGACCCACAATTCGCCGCGCTCCTGATAGCCGCCCGGCCAGCAAGGCCGCCAGCGTTGCACCGTTCCAGCCAGCCTCGCTCTCTCGATGGCTGCGTGAAACGACGGCTCCCGCACGCTGAAATATTGCGCACCGTGATCGAAAGACGCAGCCTCGAAGCGGCGCGTTGCGATCCGTCCGCCGGGCGCGCGCTGACTTTCAAATACCCGCAACTGCCAGCCGGCCGCGGACAATCGCTGCGCGCAGGCGATTCCCGACAGGCCCGCGCCGATCACCGCGGCAGATGGCGGATTCATGCTAGCCTCCCGACGCCCCATTTGATCGCTGGATCCCGATGCGCGTGTCAATTCTGCTCCTGTCGTTAGTAATGTCGGCCGTAATCGGCGGCTGCGCGACGGCGCCCCCGCAATCCTACCCGGCGAAACCGGAGGTGCGTCTCGCGCTCTACGCCAGAACGAAAGCCTGCTGCGACGATCCGTCCGGTTTTTCATATCTGCCGCTGCCGAACCACGGCTTCGCGGACGCGGTCGTGAATGTCGCGAGTCCCGCCTTTGAATTCCACAGCGGCCTGAGCCCATTCGCGGCCTTCGAGTTGCCGAAGGTCTCGGCGCCCTACCGCATGCGCGTGAAGAGCTTCTTTAGTCCCGCCCACGGTGATGAGGCGGGCGTTTTTTATCCGGTCGTCGCATTGCTTGACGACACATTCATCGTCCTGCGCATGTCGGGTCTTGAAAACCTGCGCCTGGAGCCGGCGCTCGCGACAGCCGGGGGAGAAACCGGGCTTGCGGTGACCATGCCGGTCGATCCGGCCACGGACAGCGCCCGCTACCTCATCGTCTTCACGCCGGCCGCGATGCTGGGAGCCGCGCCCGAACGGCGCGAGGGCGACCTGCTGACACCCGCGTCCCTGGCCTGGCTCGAGCGGCGCGGCGATGCGGCCGTGCCCGCCTCACCCTATGGCAGGCTCCGCATAACGATAGCGCCAGAACAGCCGGTGGCGGGAGCAGTCCGCACCCCATAGGACGGCCATGGTCGCCGTTGCAACCCCCACTTGTTCCGTGTATTTCACATTGGACAGGCATAAACTTGGCCCAACCAGAACAATCCCCGGGGGATCACTCCATGTTCGCGAACAACACCCGCTTTGCAGCACGGCTGGCCGCCTTGTCGGCCGGCGTCGTCATTGCCCTTGTCGGCTGCGGCAAGAAGGAACCAGAGGCGCCGGCGGCGTCGGTCCTCGAGGGCCAGGTCGATATCGTCGCCTGGCCGGGTTACATCGAGCGCGGCGACACCGATGCCGCCTACGACTGGGTCAAGGGCTTCGAGGCCAAAACCGCATGCAAGGTCAACGTGAAGACCGCGGGCACCTCGGACGAGATGGTCTCGCTGATGACCCAGGGTGGCTACGACCTCGTGACCGCATCGGGTGACGCTTCGCTCAGGTTGATCCGCGGCGGCACTGTGCAGGCGATCGATGTCGCGCGCGTACCGAGTTATTCAAGTGTTGACGAGCGCCTGCGCGAAGCTCCATGGCACTTCGTCGACGGCAAGCATTACGGCGTCCCGTATCAGTGGGGCCCGAATGTCCTGATGTACAACACGAAGGCCTTCAAGGAAGCGCCGACTTCTTGGGCCGCCGTGTTCGAACCGATGAAGCTCGCGGACGGCAAGCCCAACAAGGGGCGCGTGCAGGCGTATGACGGCGCCATCTACATCGCAGACGCTGCCGTTTATCTGATGAACAAGAAGCCCGAACTCGGCATCACCGACCCGTATGCACTGAATGAGGCCCAGTACGCTGCAGTGCTTGATGTACTGCGCAAGCAGCATCCGCTGGTGCAACGCTACTGGCATGACGCGAATGTCCAAGTCCAGGACTTCACCACCGAGGGCGTGGTCGCTTCCGGCTCCTGGCCATTCCAGGCCAATACGCTCGCTGCGAACCAGCAGGCGATTGCGAGTACCGTGCCGGCCGAAGGTGCCACCGGCTGGGCGGACACGACGATGATGAGCGCAACCGCCGCACACCCGAACTGCGCCTACGAATGGATGGAGTGGTCCGTCAATCCGAAGGTCCAGGGAGACGTTGCCGCATGGTTCGGTTCAGTGCCGGCGGTGCCGGCGGCCTGCAGCGCCAGTGAGCTGCTGGGGGCGGAAGGTTGCGCGACGAATGGATTCGAGAATTTCTCGAAGATCCGGTTTTGGCGCACGCCGGAGGCGGCTTGCGCCAGTGGCGAATGCGTGCCCTACAGTCGCTGGAGCACCGACTACGTCGCCATCATGGGCGGCCGCTGAGCGGCGTCCTTCCTCTGCAATGACGCCGGCCATCGAACTGGCCGGCGTCAGCCGGCTGTTCGGCCCGGTGCGCGCGCTGGACGATGTCTCGCTGTCCGTTGCGCCGGGTGAATTCTTCGCGCTGCTCGGCCCTTCCGGATCCGGAAAGACCACCTGCCTGCGCCTGATCGCGGGCTTTGATCGCCCGACACACGGCAAGGTGCTGCTGGATGGCGAGGATGTCACGGACATCCCGCCCTTCGATCGCAGCGTCAATACGGTTTTCCAGGATTACGCGCTCTTTCCCCACATGAGCGTGGCAGAGAACGTCGCTTACGGCCCGAAGGTGCGCGGCGCATCCGAGACGGAGCGCCAACGCCTGGCGCTCGAAGTGCTGGAACTCGTGCGACTCGCGGCGCTCGCGGACCGCTCGCCGGCGCAGTTGTCCGGCGGGCAAAAGCAGCGCGTCGCACTCGCGCGCGCCCTGATCAACAAGCCCAAGGTCCTGCTGCTCGATGAGCCGCTCGGCGCGCTCGACCTGCGCCTGCGCGAGGAAATGCAGATCGAGCTCAAGGCGATCCAGCAGCAGGTCGGCATCACATTTGTCTACGTGACACACGACCAGGGCGAGGCCCTCAGCATGGCCGACCGCGTCGCCGTGTTCCGCGAGGGGCGCATGGAACAGCTGGATTCCCCGCGCGCCCTGTACGAGCGCCCGCGCACGGCATTCGTTGCACGCTTCGTCGGCAGCGCCAACGTGGTTGAAGGCGAGCTGGCGCGGAGTATCACGGGCGCTCCCCGCGCATTTGCGATTCGCGCCGAAGCGATTGAGGTGCTGGCCACCGGCGCGCCGGTCCCTGACGGCGCGTTGTGCTGCGAGGGCGTGCTGGAGGATCTTCACTACCACGGCGCCACCAGCCGCTGGCATGTGCGCACGGATGCCGGACCGGCCATCGCAGCCGTGCGCTCCGAGAGCTTGCCGGCAGCCGCGACTGCGCGCGGCAGTCGCGTGCGGCTCGCCTGGTCGCGCGAAAGCATCGTGCTGCTGACGGACACCTGAGGCGGCACCCTCATATGCGCGCGATCGCGAAATTCCTGTACGGACGCCGCGGCTTCTACCTGGCGCTACTGTTGTTGCCGCCATTGCTGTGGCTCGGCACCGTCTATCTCGGCTCGCTGCTAGCACTGCTGATGCAGAGTTTCTATGCGATCGACGAGTTCACCGCCCGTATCGTGCCGAAGCTGACGCTCGCGACTTACCGGCAGCTCGTAAGCCACCCCGCCAATGTCGACATCATCCTGCGGACGCTCGGCATGGCCGCCGCAGTCACTGTGATGGCAGCGGTCGTGGCATTCCCGATCGCCAACTACATGGCGCGCCATGCCTCGCCCCGGATGAAGGCCTTCTTCTATGTCGGCGTCATGCTGCCGATGTGGACCAGCTACCTGGTCAAGGTCTACGCCTGGCGCTTGGTGCTCGCGAAGCAGGGCATCCTGTTCTGGTTCGTGGACCAACTGGGCCTCACGCCGGCACTGGATGCAGCACTCGCAACGCCGGTCATCGGCGGGCCGTCACTGGCATCCTCCTATCTCGGCATGTTCATCGTGTTTGTCTACATGTGGCTGCCATTCATGATCCTGCCGCTCACCGCGGCGCTCGAGCGCGTGCCGCAGTCCCTGCTGCAGGCCTCGGCGGATCTCGGCGCCCGCCCCGGCCAGACATTCCGGAACGTGGTGCTGCCGCTGGCGCTTCCCGGCCTCGCCGCCGGCTCGGTTTTCACGTTTTCGCTGACACTCGGCGACTACATCATCCCGAGCGTCGTCGGCGCACCCGGATATTTCATAGGCATGATGGTTTACCAGCAGCAGGGAACAGTCGGGAACCTGCCCCTCGCGGCGGCGTTTTCGGTCGTGCCGATCATCCTGATCGCGATTTACCTCTCGCTCGCGAAGCGCCTGGGAGCATTCGATGCGCTCTAGGGGCGGGCGTGACTGGAATGCGGCTTCATTCGGCCAGAAACTGGCGGCGTTCGCCGGCCTCGCATTCCTGCACATCCCGGTGTGGGTGATCGTGCTCTATGCGTTCACCACCGAGGACCGCACTTACCAGTTCCCGCCACCGGGCCTGACGCTGCGCTGGTTTGCGGTCGCTTTTGCGCGCGAAGAAATCTGGGCGGCGCTTCGCCTGTCGCTTTCGGTCGCCTCGGTCGCGACCGCCATGGCGCTCCTGCTCGGGACCCTTGCTGCATTTGCGCTCGCGCACAGCCGGTTTCGCGGACGCGAGGCCATCACGCTTCTCTTCGTGCTGCCCATTGCGTTGCCCGGCATCATCACGGGCATCGCCCTGCTGTCGGCCTTCAAGCTCGGCGGCATACAACCGGGTTTTTGGACCATCGTCACCGGCCACGCGACGTTCTGTATCGTGATCGTGCACAACAATGTCATCGCCCGCCTGCGCCGGTTGCCGCAGAGCTGGGTCGAGGCCTCGATGGACCTGGGCGCCGACGGGGTACAGACGTTCCGCTACGTCATACTGCCGCAGATCGCGACGGCGCTCCTCGCCGGCGGCATGCTGGCATTCGCGCTGTCCTTCGACGAAATCATCGTCACATTGTTCACCGCTGGCCACGAACAGACCCTGCCGATCTGGTTCTTCAACGAACTGTTCCGCCCGCGCGAGCGGCCGATAACGAATGTCGTCGCAGTCACCGTGGTGCTGATCACGATGGTACCGATCCTGCTTGCCTACCGGCTGACACGACCCAGGGAATTCGAATCAAAGTGAGGCGGCCATGCAGAAGAAGCTCCTGATCAACGGCCGGCTGGTAGCCGGCCAGGGCAACGTCGAGGACATCCTGAATCCCGCGACCGGCAAGGTCATCGCGCGGATTGCAGAGGCGTCCACCGGGCAGATCGATGCGGCGGTCAAGGCTGCAGAGACCGCGCTCGACGGCTGGTCGCGCACGCCGCCCAAGGACCGCGCGGCGCTCCTGCTCAAACTTGCCGATCGCATCGAGGCCGGGGGGGCGGAATTCGCCGGCCTCGAATCGCAGAATTGCGGCAAGCCGCTTTCCGCCGCGCTCAATGACGAGATTCCGGGCGTTGCCGACGTGTTCCGCTTTTTCGCCGGCGCTGTGCGGACCATGACGGGCGCCATCGCCGGAGAATACCTGGCCGGCTTTACGAGCATGATCCGCCGCGACCCGGTCGGCGTGGTCGCGTCCATTGCGCCCTGGAATTATCCGCTGATGATGGCTGCCTGGAAGCTCGGGCCGGCGCTTGCCGCCGGCAACACGGTCATACTCAAGCCGTCGGAACAGACGCCGCTGACGGCGCTGAAGCTCGCCGAGATCCTCTCGGAGCTCCTTCCGGCCGGCGTCGTCAACATCATCACGGGACGCGGCGAGAGCGTCGGCGCGCCGCTCGTCAGCCACCCCGGTGTGCGCATGGTTTCGCTGACCGGCGATGTCGCAACCGGTGAGAAAATCCTGAAGGCCGCGTCGAAAGACATCAAGCGCACGCATCTCGAACTCGGCGGCAAGGCGCCGGTCATCGTCTTCGACGACGCCAACCTGGAGGAAGTCGTCGCCGGCGTGAGGACCTTCGGTTACTACAACGCGGGGCAGGACTGCACCGCGGCCTGCCGCCTCTATGCCGCACCGAAGATCTACGATCGCCTGGTCGCCGACCTGAGCCTCGCTGCCGCATCCATCAGGGTCGGCAGCCAGCAGGAAGACGGAGTCGAAATGGGCCCGTTGATCAGTCAGCAGCAACGTAGGCGCGTCGCCGGCTTCGTGGATCGCGCGAAGGCCGTGAAGCACATCGAGGTAACGGCGGGCGGCAAGAGCGGCAGCGGTGGCGGCTTCTTCTACGAACCGACCGTGATCGCAGGCGCGCGCCAGACGGACGAAATCGTGCGCAAGGAAGTGTTCGGCCCGGTCGTATCCGTCACGCGCTTCAAGGACGTCGAGCAGGCGATCGCCTGGGCGAATGATTCGGATTATGGGCTCGCGTCATCGGTGTGGACGCAGGACATCGGCCGCGGCATGCAGGTAGCGGCGCGGCTCCAGTACGGTTGCACCTGGGTCAATACGCATTTCATGCTGGTCAGCGAAATGCCGCATGGCGGCGTCAAGCGCTCGGGTTATGGCAAGGATCTTTCGATGTACGCACTCGAGGACTACACGACGGTGCGTCATGTAATGGTGAAACTGTGAGCGGCTACTTGCTGCGCGGCGCCCAGGCTTCGTAGGCGAGCAGCAGCAGCAGCCCACTCACGAACGGCAACAGCTCGAAGACGAGGCGGTAGGCTAACACCGCACCCAAAAGCTCCTCGGCCGGGATGTCGGTCAGCGTCACGAGAAGGATCGACTCGAACACGCCGAGACCCGCCGGCACGCCGGACAGCGCGCCCGCGGCGATCGCCGTGACATATACGGCGACAAATGCAGCGAATCCTATGCCTGCCGTGGGTGGCAACAACACGTAAAGCACGGCGATGGCGCAAAGCACCTCGGCTGTCCCGAGCAGGTACTGGATCGTCGTCAGCCGCGGACTCGGCAACTCGAAGGCAGGAACCAGGCTGCCGAGCGGCCGCACCCGCGCGATTACCAATCCAACATAGATCAGGTGCGTCACCAGCAGCCCCGCGCCGATCATCGTCACGACCTGCGGCTGGAGTCGCAGTGCCTCGGCCGCGCCCCCGGTGGCGGCGAGCATCGAGACGCCGGCCAGCAGCCCGAGGCCTGAGGCAAATGGCATCACCGATAACAGGATCAGCTTGCCGATATCGGCGGCTCCGTGACCCGCGGCGCTGTAGATCCGGTAACGGATCGCGCCGCCAGAAAAAGCGCCGAGTCCCACGGCGTGGCCGATCGGATAGGCGATCAGCGCCGTCACGAATGGCCGCTGCCATCCCGCCATGGGGCGCAGGTAACGCAACATCTGCACTTCATACAGGGCCAGCGCGAGGAATGCGCCGGCCGTGAACAAGCCCGCGAGCACCAGCATGCTGCCCGGTATCGCAGCGAAACTCTCCGCTACACCCGACGGATTCACTTCGCCGAGCTTGCGCCACAACACGGCTGCCGCGATCGCGATGATCACGAACGATGCAATGGGCGGCAGCAGTTTGCCAATACGCGATTTCACCCTGCTTCTCCCGCAATGAACCGCGCAATTGCCTGCACGACGGTCGCATTCGCAAGGATATCGCGATGCCCGAGGCCATCGGTAGAGATCAGCTTCAGGGCGGGCCACGCTGCGGCAAGAATTTCGGCCTCGCGGTAAGGAATCACCGCGTCATTGCGATCGTGCACGAGCAGTGCTGGAATTCGGCACTGCGGCCCGGCCGCGACCAGGTCCAGTTCCGCGACAGGGCGCCCCGCATGCTCATCGAGCAGGCGTGTGAAGTGCACCAGCGCGCGCGGCGGCAGGCGGAGCGCTTTTGCATACATGAATGGCATGCGGCTCACGCGCGTCGGACTCGACACGATCACGACCCGTGAAGTCTTGAATCCAAGCGCAAGTGCCGCGCCGATCACAGCTCCGCCGAATGAGTGACCGATCACGGCATGTGCGGGGCCGGTGATCTGCGTCACCTCGAGGAGCAGGTCTGCCAGCAGGCGCGGCGTCGCGCGTTCGCCCGCGGAGCGGCTATGGCCCGGCAGGTCGATCGCGATAGTACGCAGGCCGATGCGGCCAAGCGCCGTCGCGAGGGGGCCGAACTGCGTCGTGCGGCCGCGCCATCCGTGCAGGGAAAGCACCAGAGGCCCGGCCTCTCCCCAGCTCCGCGCGAAAAGGCCGGGGCGCAACTCGATCTCGCGCGATGCAAGTCCCGGCGCGAGTTCCCAGGGTTGCGTCGGATTTCTACCGCGTGGGCGCGACACCAGTTCCATCATCGCGCGCGCAGTGCGGCATGGCGCAATGCGGCCTGCGAGGCTGAACAGCAGCGGAAGATAAAATGGTACGGAATCTGCCACGTCAAAAAAGCCGGCACGGTTACCCGTGCCGGCTCTGTGTCATGCCGGATGCGGTGCTTCAGTCAGCCGCGGGTGCCGCGGCGTCTGCAGGCTCAGCCGCCATTTCGTTCACGCCAGTCGGACCGCCGCAGCCGTCGACTCCGTCGATCAACAGGATCGACAGGTCACCGTCGGCCTGGATATCGCGCACGCAGGCTACGGTCCCGGAAGCCAGCGGTGCGCTGAACTCCCACTTGCCTGGCGCCATCGGCAGCGTCTCGCCCGAGCCGTTGCACATCGGCGCCCCATCTTCGTCGGTGGGACCGGTCATGTTGACTTCGGCGACCATCATCTTGGCGTTGGCATACTTGTTCGCCTCGCCGATGAATTCCTTCGGCGTCAGGCGTATGCGCACGCTTTCGCACACCCCGCCCTGCGACACGGTCTTGATCGAGAGCGTCGCGCGGATCAGCGGCAGGTCGTCATTGGCGCTTCCACCGCTGCAGGCAGCGAGCGCTACCGCCGCGACTGCGGCGAACCCGAGAGCTTTGAGGCCAGAATTCTTCTGAAACGACATCGTCGGACACTCCCCAGTGGTTATTGTCCGTTGCCGGACTTTCGTTGCAGCCGGTGATTCTAATTGAATTCGCCCTGTTACGGGGCCGGCCAGGGCCGCTCCAGCTCCCACAGGAGTGGGGCGAACCCGCGCCTGGCCAGCAATCCTGCACCCAGGGGGCGGAATTGGCGCCCCAAGCGGCTCCGGTACCAGGCAGCGGGGCGCAGCCAGACCCCGGAATCGCTGCGCCCGCGGTCTGCGTTGCGCCGCCAGTCCTCGGTGGTCAACACGCTGAAATACATGGCGCCGCGGCACAGCCGGGAAAGATTCCTGAGCGCCCGCGCAGCCTCCTTGTCGGGGAGGTATTGCAGCACGTCGTGGCAGATCACCAGGTCGAATGGCACCCGGGACGCGTAGTCGGCAATGCTGGCCTGGATCCAGCCATGGCGCCTGCACAGGTATTCGCTGGGGTCCAGCCCGATGTATCGGGCGCGCGGGAAATACTCGCGCACCGGCTTTCGCATGTGCCCGAGACCACAGCCGGCATCCAGTACGCGCCGGACGCTGAATCCCAGGTAGGACGTGAATGCGCAGATGAGCCTGCCAAGCCGCAGGGCATCATCGCGTGAGGCGACGCGCGTCTCGGGGTCGCGGTAGTAGCGCTGATAGAACCGGGCGTCGAACTTCACCGGCAATTATTCGACCGTGACGCTCTTGGCAAGGTTGCGCGGCTGGTCGAGGTCAGTGCCTCTCAGCACGGCGGTGTGATATGCGAGCAGCTGCAGCGGTATCGTGTAGACCGCTGGCGCCTGGAAGTAGCTGACGTGCCGCGGCATCGTGATCACCTGCACACCATCCGATGGCTCAATGCCCGATTCCGGGTCCGCAAACACGTAGAGCATGCCACCACGCGCGCGGACTTCCTGCAGGTTCGATTTCACTTTCTCGAGCAGGTCGTTGTTCGGTGCCACCGCTATCACCGGCATGTCGGCGTCCACGAGTGCAAGAGGCCCATGCTTCAGTTCCCCGGCGGCGTAGGCTTCGGCATGAATGTAGGAAATCTCCTTGAGCTTCAGCGCGCCTTCCATCGCTATCGGGAACATCGCGCCGCGCCCGAGGAAAAGCGCATGATGCTTCGGCGCGATTTCCCTCGCAAGCTCCCGGATCACCGGGTCCAGCGCAAGCGTCTGCTCGAGCATCGCGGGCAGCTCCAGCAGCCGCTGCACCAGGCTCCGCTCGCGCTCCGCCGGGAACCCATGGTGCTTCCCGATCGCAATGACCAGCATGCCGAGCGCCGCGAGTTGCGTCGTAAAAGCCTTGGTCGAGGCCACGCCGATCTCCGGCCCCGCGCGCGTCAACAGAACGAGCTCCGATTCGCGCACCAGCGAGCTCTCCGGCACGTTGCAGATTGCCAGTGTCGAGAGAAATCCGGCCTTGCGCGCCAGCCTGAGGGCCGCGAGCGAATCAGCGGTCTCACCGGACTGCGAAATAGTGACAAACAGGGAGTTCGCGGGCACGACCGGATCGCGGTAGCGGAATTCGCTGGCAATCTCGACGCGGCAGGGCACACGGCAGATCTGCTCGATGAAATATCCGGCGACCACGCCCGCGTGATAGCTGGTGCCGCAGGCCACGATGTGAACCGAGGTCGTGCGCTTCAGCACTTCCATTGCGGCCGGCCCGAACGCCTGCGATAACAATTTGCCGCCGGCGATGCGCTCGGAAAGCGTCTGCGCCACGGCGCGCGGCTGCTCGTGAATCTCTTTCAGCATGAAATGCGCGTAATCGCCGCGCTCGGCGGCCTCCGCCGACTGCTCCGAGACGTATTCCGCCCGTTCGACTGCCTGACCGGAGGCGTCCACGATCTCGATGCTCCGGCGGTGGATGCAGGCGACGTCGCCCTCTTCCAGGATCACGAATCGCCGCGTCACGGGCAGGAGCGCCGCGATGTCCGAGGCCACGAAGTTTTCGTCCTCGCCGATGCCGATCAGCGCAGGGCAACCGGCGCGAGCCAGCACGATGCTGTCGGGGTCCTGCCCCCACATCACGGCGAGCGAATAGGCACCACGCAGCTCGGCAACAGTCTTGCGCACGGCAGCGAACAGGTCCTTTTGTCCGGCGAGATGGTGATGAATCCGGTGCGCGATCACCTCGGTGTCGGTATCGGAAGTGAATTCATAACCGAGCCGCTCGAGCTCCGCGCGCAGCTCCTCATGATTCTCGATGATCCCGTTGTGCACTATCGCGATGCCGTCCCGCGAAATATGCGGATGGGCATTGCGCTCATTCGGCACGCCATGGGTGGCCCAGCGCGTGTGGGCGATGCCGAGATGGCCAGCGGTCGGCGAGGCCAGCAGCGCCTCGGAAAGCATTGCAACCTTTCCGACGGCACGCAGCCGCGCGACTTCCGTGCCGCCATTCAGCACGGCGACACCGGCTGAGTCGTAGCCACGGTATTCAAGGCGCCTCAGGCCCTCGATCAGGATCGGGACCACGTCGCGTCCGGCCACCGCTCCGACGATTCCGCACATGCTCCACAGATCCTGGGGCGTACCCGGTTATTGATGGGCGGCAACCGCGGGGGGGGCCGGCGGGGCCGTCGCGACATTCTAAGCCAAAGGCGTTTCGCAGGAGCGGGGGCCCATTTCACAGAATCCGGTGGGTGCCCACGGCACAGGCACGGACTTAAGGTTTTTTCGGCCAGATGCCGAGCCAGCGCATCGCCGCTTCTTGGCTGGAGAAGAATTCGACACGCACGCCGCGGTTCATCGCCGCGATCTTGAAGAAGTCGGTCTGCTGGTCAGGAACGTGGCCCTGCACGAAGCAGGCCATGGCGAGGCCAGGCGCGAGACGTGCGGCCGCGGATGCGTTTTCGAATGACTCCATCGTCGTCATGCGCCGCCCCGTCACCGTGCCTTCAGTCAGCACCCGCCGCATGCCGCTCTTCATGCAAGCCTCGCCGATCGACTGCCAGAATCGGTTCATGCGTTCTGGCGTGATCTCGAATCCCGGTACCAGCCGGGCATATAGATAGCCATCGCGCAGTTCCAGCGCGGCTTCGGAATCCGGCGGTGCCTGATCTTCTTCGATCTCCATTCCGCAGTGGCTAACCGGGTTTCTTCGTTGGACGCTTCCAGTTGTCCAGAGTCTGTTGCCGGGCTCGCTCCAGAGTCAACTTTCCGGCAGGAGCCGGCTTGGTGATGGTCGACCCGGCCCCAATGACGGCATCCGCACCAACCGTCACCGGCGCCACCAGCATCGTGCCCGAGCCGATGAAGGCACCGTCCTCGATGCTAGTGCGGTGCTTGTTGGCGCCGTCGTAATTACAGGTCACGGTACCGGCGCCGACATTGACATTGGCGCCGATCGTTGCATCGCCCAGGTAGGTCAGATGATTCGCCTTGCTGCAGAGGCCGAGCTCGGTGTTCTTGACCTCGACGAAATTTCCGATATGGACTTCGTCGGCAAGCCGCGTGCCGGGACGCAGCCGAGCAAATGGACCGACCACGCAGCGCGCTCCCATGGTCGCACCTTCGATGACGCAATTTGCGCGAACTTCCGTGTCAGCACCGATCTCGCAATCGCGCAATACGCTGCCAGGGCCGATGCGCACACGATCGGCGAGACGCACCTTGCCCTCCAGAATCACGTTGATATCGAGCGTCACATCGCGTCCGCACTGAACCTCGCCGCGGATGTCCACGCGCGCGGGATCCACGATCGTCACGCCAGCACGCATCAGCTCGGTCGCACGCTCGCGGCGCAGCGCCGCCTCGACTTCCGCAAGTTGCAGTTTGTCGTTCACGCCCAGTACCTCCGTCGCCGACGATGCCACAACGGCCTCGACCGCGACACCGTCGCGCACCGCGGCGACGATGCAGTCCGGCAGATAGTACTCGCCCTGGGCGTTGTCGCGCCCGAGCGCCGATAACCAGCGCCGGAGCCGGCTGGCCGGCGCTGCCAGGAGGCCGGTATTGATCTCTGCAATGGCGAGTTCCTTGTGGTTCGCATCCTTGTGCTCGACGATGCGCGCCACGCGCCCCGTGGTGTCGCGGATCACGCGGCCATAGCCGGCCGGATCCGGCAGCACCGCAGTCAGCAGCGCAAGCGATGATGCGCCGGCGCGGTTGGTCAGGCTGGCAAGCGTCGCAGCGCGCACGAGTGGTACGTCGCCATACAGCACGAGCACGATATGTTCGTCCGGTATCGCCGGCATGGCCTGCAGCACGGCATGCCCGGTTCCCTGCTGCTCCGCCTGCAGCACCCAGTGAATTGCGGCATCCGGGAACGCCTCGCGAACGCACTCGCTGCCGTGGCCGTGAACGACATGGATGGCATCGGGTCGAAGCTGGCGTGCTGTGTCGATCACATGCGCCAGCAACGGGCGTCCCGCCAGAGGTTGCAATACCTTTGGCAGGTCGCTCACCATGCGCTTGCCTTGGCCGGCGGCCAGTATGACGACGGACAGGGGCATCGGGGCGGATTGTACCGGAGAGCGATCAGCCAGGATGGCGGTGATGCTGAATCAACGCGGAAGAAGCCGGTGCGCGCACTGACGCCCAAAGCAAACCTGATTGGTTTGGCCTGCTTTGTGCTCTTGTCTTGTTCGAGTGAACAGCAGGATCAGGGCAAGAGGCCGCAAAACGCCGCGCCCGCGGCCGTTCCAGCGTACGAACGCAGTTCACCTGCGCCAGAGCCCGGGCCGCCGCCTGCGAATGTCGCCGTGGCTGGCAAGATAATCCAGCCGCCGATCACTCCGGATGACTGCCGATACGATGGACTGTCGGATGCGCTGACAGAGGCGCGAGCCCGCTGGCAGGGTACCGGCATCAACAGTTACAGCATGACGATCCAGCGATCTTCCTTCCACCAACTGGCGGCGTGGCCGAATTCGAGGCCGCTGAAACTGACGGTCCGGGATGGCGTCGCGACGGGCAATCTTGCGCGTGTCGATGCGGCATGGCTGCAATCCCTGACCGTTGACGGGCTATTCGAGTACATCGAGGGCCAAGCGTCACAACGCCCTGATTGCCTGAGCGTAAAATTCGATCCTATGTTTGGATATCCGACCTCGATCAGGATCGATCCGGTGCTCGGCGGCGCGGACGACGAGGTGGAATTTTCGGTGACGGACTTCGGACCATGACTGGATCGGGTACCGCCTGGCATCAATCGATTGGGGGCCGCCCTGTCCGCAGAATCGCAGAATGACATCACATTGGCGCGGCGCATGAAAGCATTTGCCACCCGCTACACCGCTGCCTGGTGCAGCCAGGATCCCGCGAGTGTCGCCGAATTCTTCGCGCAGGACGGATCGCTGAAGATCAATGACGGCGCCCCTTCCGTCGGACGCGCGGCGATCACGGAGGCGGTGCAGTCGTTCATGACGGACTTCCCGGACATGATCGTCGAGATGAATGGGCTGGATAACTTGGTCCATCCGGGGTCGATTCAGGACGCCACCGATCCACAGACCTGGGACTTCGGCATCGTGGAAAAGCCGCGGCCCGGCCTCGTGGCGGTCCTCGCTAATAGGTCTGCGTAGACCTGGCGACCGGGTACTTCGAAAAGATTGCGGTGACAGCTTCGTCGATCTTCGGCTTGAGATTGTCCATCGTCTTTTCGGTGACACGGCCCACTGCAACACCTTCCCAGACCATCTGTTTGCGCGCGGCGTCGATCACGTCGATATTCAACGTGCCCTCGGTGTAGGTATCGACGCGCGAGTCCATCGGATACAACGGCCAGGTCGTATAGAAGCCTGTGCGGTACCGGTAATAGTCGTGCCCGAATCCGGCACCGACCAGTAATCCGGTTTCCGGCACCGCCTTTGCCAGGAGCCGGTCGTTCAGCCGACCACTGAAGTTCACGAGCAACTGCGGCGCGTCCTCGACCAGCCGCAAGCCGCGTGCCTCGAGCTCCCGCTGGGTCGCAGCTTTGAGATATTGCGACACGATCGTCTGGTACCCCTCGCGGTCCGTGCCGAGCGGGGTGACGAAGCCGAAGGTATGGTACTGCGAGAAGTCGACGGTCTTGTCGCGCTCAGCCCGCACGCGCGGACCCGATGCGCAGCCAGCCACGACCAGCGCTGCGCCCGCGAGAACGGCCACGATTACATGACGAATGCCTTTGGTATTCATGGCAGACTCCTTCGCGGTTTCAGAGGGCCTGTACTTCGACCCCGTTTCGCCTCTGGGGTTCCGGGTTTCGCCGCGGACCGAAACTGCGCATACTTAGCAAACTCAGACAAACCGAGGGTTCCATGGCAACAAAGCTCGAAAAACCGTTGAAGCGCGAAATCGTCGTGAACGATGCGCCCTACATGCTGACCATCTCGCCGGAAGGGCTGAAGCTCGTGCCGAAGGGCAAGCGCAATGGCCTCGAGCTCACGTGGAAAGGCATCCTCATGCAGGCGACGATGAGCGAGACTGCGGGCGGAAGTTCCGGCGCCTAGGTCGCCGGCTCGATCGGCCTGGATACTTCCTCGCCTGCGAGCAGGCTAGGTTTCGCTCAGGGGGTCCACATGGACGCTCGAACTCTCGCGATGCTCGTCGTTTCACTGCTTGCGCTCGTCGCCTGCGATCGGGCGGGCGATTCGCAACCCGTGCCGACGCCGGCTACTACACAGGCCCTCGCGAAGGCAGCACCCTCCTTCGTCAACAAGGTCTGGCGGGTCGTCGAGTCGGAACAGGTGGCCCCGGGCTCGCTTCGGGTCTTCCTCGCGGACGGCACGCTCGTGATGGCTTCGCCACACGCAACGCCCGCGTTCGGCGCCTGGCGTTATGACGACGGCCGCCTGACGATCACCGAGGAAGGCCAGGATTACCCCACCGACATACTCGCCTTGAGCGAAAGCACGCTCCGGATTCGGTTGCACAGCCCCGGCGAGCCGGTCGAGATCCTGTTCGAAGCGGCCGAGCAGTTTCCGATGGGCCCGATTCCGGACGAAAAGCGGGCCGACGTCGCGGCTCAGGCGGAGATCGAACAGGCGACCGTTACCTTGTGGGGAACGGCTTGGCGACTCGAGAGTCTCGCAGGCGCCGAAGTGCTGGATGGCGCGCAGGCGACGCTCCAATTCCCGTCGGAAGGCCACGCGAGCGGCAACGGTTCCTGCAACCGCTTCAACGGTGTCGTGACCGTCGAGGGAAACACGATCCGGTTCGGCGGCCTCGCGGCGACACGCAAGGCCTGCGCGGAGACCTTGATGCGGCAGGAAGACGCGTACTTCGCGGCGCTCCGGGAAGCCGAGCGCTTCGAGGTGGACGGCGAGGCCCTGCGAATCTACGCCGCGGGTCGGGCGGAGCCGCTGCAATTCAGCACGGCGCCAGCACCCACGGCCCGGCCTACGCAGACAATCCAGGTCGTGCCAGCGACAGAAATTCCCACCTTGACCGGGATCTGGACCGTAGTAGCGCATCACATCCCGGGCGTCAGCGCCATGAGTGACGGCGAGGCCAGAACTCACTACGGCGAGACCGTGCGGCTGACCGATCGCTCGGCAATCTCGCCCGGGGCAAGCTGCCGCGAACCACGCTATGCGTCAAACTGGGTTTCATCGGAGCAGTACCTCGCGAGCGAGTACAAGCTCCAGCCCGGAAGTCTCCAGCCGCTCGCCACGCGGGATCAGCTCCAACTGATGAAAGTCTCGTGCGGCGGCACGCCCTGGACTGCGCTCGGCGCAACGCTCCTCGAGATCGACGCGGATCGCGCACTCGCACCATGGAACGGCGTCTTTTTCGAGCTGGCGCGTGATCGCGATTTCCGTGCGCTCGGACAGGAGCCCGGCTGGGAACTGGAGATCCACAAAGGGGCCGTGATCCGCCTGACCTACGACTACGGCAAAGGCACCGCCGTAACACCGGCATCGCGAGCGCAGGTGGATTCGAGGACCGGCACCCGGACCTACCATGCCGTGACGAAGGCGAATGACCTCCGCGTCGAGATCGTGCCCGTGGCGTGCACCGACTCCATGAGCGGTAGATCGTTCTCCACAACTGTGTCCGTCACGCTGAACGGCCGAACCTTTCGCGGCTGCGGCGAGGAGCTGGCGACGCCTTACCAGGGATAGGGCAAAATGGGTCCGTGCAAGCGCTGATTTTCGACCTGGACGGCACGCTGATCGACACGGTCTATGCGCATGTGTTCGCCTGGCAGCGCGCGTTTGCGGAAAGCGGCCTGGCAATCGACGGATGGCGCATCCATCGGCGCATCGGCATGAGCGGGGGCCTGGCCGCGCGCGCAGCCGCCCGCGAGCTCGGGCGCGAGATCGATGCCGCGCAGGAGGAAGTCCTGTTGAAGCGCCACGGTGAACTGTTCCGGCAGTTCCTGCCCGAGCGCCGGCCCCTGCCGGGAGCCGTCGAAATGCTTCGCACCCTGCGTAGCCAGAATGTCCCATTCGGAATCGCGACTTCCGGCAGTCGTCCGGAGATCGATTTGTCTCTCGAAGCGCTCGGTATCGGCCCGGAGACCATCGTGATCGAGCGTCGCGACGTCAAGCGGGCGAAACCGGAGCCGGATCTCTTTCTGGCATGCCAACAGAAACTCGGTGTTCCGGTCGGCGAGTGCTATGTCGTCGGCGATGCGGTCTGGGATCTGCTGGCAGCCCGGCGCGCCGGCATGCTGAGCGTGGGACTCTTGAGCGGCGGGTACGGCGAGAACGAGTTGCTCGGCGCGGGTGCGTATCGCGTGTATCGGGATGCCGCGGATCTGCACCGATCGCTTGATGAGTTGGGCGTTCTGCCTTGAGCGCACCGACCTGGCGCCCCGACTACCAGGGATAAAGCTTGCCGTTGTAGTTAAAGAATTTGCCGGTGTCTTCCGGCTTCAGCGCCGCGATCACCGAACGCATGGCGCGGATACTCTCCTCCGGCGCGAGCGTGCCGCCCTCACCGCCCATGTCGGTGCGCACCCAGCCCGGGTTCAGCACGACGCAAGTGATGCCGCGCGGCGCGAGATCGACCGACAGGCTCTTCATCACGCTGTTGACCGCCGACTTGGAGCTGCGATACGCGTAGCGACCGCCGGAAGTATTATCCGCGATCGAGCCCATGCCGCTCGTGATTGTGACGATGCGCTTATCGTGGCTCTGCGCGACGTTCTCCAGGAACGCCTCGGCCACGCGCATGGGCCCGAGCGTATTGGCGTCGAGCACGCGCGCCCAGGCCGCGTAATCGAGGCTGCCGAGCCGCTGGCCGGTTGGCCCGCCGACGCCGGCATTGTTCAGGAGGAGATCGATGGACTGGCCGGTCAGCGCCATGGCGGCCGCACGGACGCTGGCGGTATCCATGACGTCCAGTGCCAGGACGCGTAAGCGATCGCCAGATTTCTTCGCGAGTTGCTTTAGCTCTTTGGCGTCGTCCGGCGATCGGCAAGCGGCATGGACCTGCCAGCCATCGGCGGCGTACTGGCGCGCGAATTCGAGGCCGAGGCCGCGGTTGGCGCCGGTGATCAATACTGTTGGCATGAACGTGCCTCCAGCGCCGATTATCGCACTGCGCGACGCGCTAGTGGCCAAACGCCCCAATCGCGCGAGGCCGCCGGTTTTCACCGACGGCCTCGCGGGTCTGTTGCGACATCGATTGCGAGCGGCGCGCCTGCTATGGCGCCTCGCAATCCGCTGCAGCCATCGGACGCGTACAGAAGACACCGCCCTCGGTGATGGTCTGGTTGCCGTACTTCTCGGTGGCCAGGACCTCGAACTCATAGATGCGGTTCGGCTCGAGGTACTGCTTCGGCACCAGGAAGCTGGTCTCCGATTTCGAGAGGTCGGCGTTGAGCGACGTCTTCGTCTTTCCCGAAGCCAGCACCGGCTCCGTGATGTCGACGACCACGACGTGGTAGCCCACGATCTCGACCGGCCCGAGGTAAGGCAGGATCGGACTCGTCACCTTGTTCCACCGGATGACGAGGTTGGCGTCGTGGGCAACGATGTCGCCGTCTCCCGGCGCGTTGATTTGAGGACCGGCGGGCACCCTGTGCGTGAGCCTGGCCTTGCCTTCAAACTCCGTTCTCCCGCTCTCGCCCTCGAACCCGTACCACCCGGCGGGCCAGTTGGAAAGCAGCTCGGTCAGCGAGATCGCGTCTTCGGAAGGTTCGCAGCCGAGCGCCTGCTCCAGGTCGGTGATCGGCGGCTCGACGCGTTCGTGGAATAGCTCGGTCAGGTCGTGCGTCTCCTCCTGGCCGAGTACTGCCCGCATGCTGAAGACTTCCTGGCCGTAGGGACTCTCGACCTCGGCCTCCGTGACGCCGTCCGTATCGAAGCTCATCTGGATACCCATGTCGCAGGCCGACGCGTTCGTCTCGAAGTGAATGTTGGTCTGCTTGAACGGCTCGGGCCGGGCAGCCGCGGCGGGGGTCGTTGCCGCCGCCAGCACCATACCCGCCGCCACGGCCCTGCCGATGATTAAAATATGTCTATTCATGACGATTGCTCCATGTTCCGCGTGAATGCACCATCGCAATGGATGTCTTGCTGCAGATTAGACGCCACGCGAGACCGAATCCTTCGCGGCACCCAAGCCGCGACGACGAGGCTAGTGCAATAATTCAGCCATGCGCTGGCTGAAATTGCCTCTCGTTACCGGAACCCTGTGGCTGATGGCGGCCCCTGCCCTTGCCCAGGCATACCAGCCCTACCCGTCTCCCAGAATTACGCCGAAACAATGGACGAGGTACGGCGAGGAAGTGCGCGCGCACCACGGGGCGAGCGTGGAGGTCTTCAAGGACAGGAAACTCGTCGCATTCTCGGACGAGGCCACGCGCACCTTCTGGGTCTTCACGCTGAAGAAGCATCCCGCGCATCCGGCGTGGATCACGCGGCAGATGTACGAGGAAGGCGGCCAGGTCCGCATACGACAGATCGGGTACTTCGCGGGATCGGAAGAAGCGTTCGCCAAGCTCTTCCGCGAGTACCAGGAGCGGAACGAGCAGCTGGTGGAAGAGGTCGAGCGCCGTAATCGCTAGGCGGCCGCGACAACCGGCGGAATCGGATGCCGGCGTCGTTACGTTTTGTGATGCACTCTAACGACGCAGCCGCCTCGCGCAGGCAAGCTCCCGTGATCGTTCAATGCCGATTCACTCGGGGGCGCCGATCATGCGGGCCATGCCAAGCGACCGAGCGGCCGGGCTTCCCGGCATTATGGCGGCCGTGCTGCTCGCGGCAGGATGCGCGGGGACGCCCACCGTGCCCGTGCCCGCGGCAGCCGAACCGCACCCGGCGTCGAGCGATATGCGCGGCCCCGTCGTGCAGCTCGCGCTATCGATGGTCGGCGTGCAGTACCGTTACGGCGGCGCCCATCCGCACGAGGGCTTCGATTGCAGTGGCCTCGTCTACTACACGTATACGTCGAACGGCCACGCCGTGCCGCGCACCTCGCGGGAGCAGTTCAGCGCTTCGCACAAGATCCCGCTCGCGCAAGCCGTGGAAGGCGACCTGCTGTTCTTTCAGGATCAGGAGAAGCTCTCGCACGTCGGCATCTACCTGGGCGACGGCCGGTTCGTCCACGCGCCGTCAAGCGGCGACAGCGTACGAGTCGCAGACATCGACTCACCTTATTATCAGCGCCACCTGATCGCGGTCGGGCGGCTGCTCCCCTGACCTCAGGCAGGGGCGTCTCGATCGCCGGTATCGACCTTGCGCAGGAACTTGATCAGGCCCTCGAAGTACGTGGCCTGGTCGTCATAGAGCGCCATGTGACTGCCATGGGGGCAGTAATGATACGTGCCGTTTGGTAACTGGCCCGCCATCCATTCCATGTGCTTCGGGTCCATCGTGTCGTAACGGGCGCCGATTACGAGCGTCGGCATCTGGATAGTCTTGAGATCCGCGCTCCGGTCCCAGTGCTCGAGTTTCCCGCTTGCGCCCATCTCGCTCGGGCCCTGAATCGGAATGTAAATGTCGTGATTGAGCTTTGCGAACGCGCGATTCACCGGATCCGGCCACTGGTCGGCGGGCATGCGCAGGATGTGCTGCTCGTAGAAGTTGGGCACGAGCAGTTCCATGTAGCGCGGGTTCTCGTAGTCCTTCGCTTTTTCGAACGCCTCGATCTCCTTCAGCGCCGCCGGGTCCATGGCCGGCATCAGGACATTCTTGGCGTACTCGTTGTAGGCCGGGATGCTCGACATCATGTTCGAGACGATCAGGCCCTTGAGGTTCTCCTGGTGCGCCAGCGCGTATTCGATCGCGAGAATCCCGCCCCAGGACTGGCCGTATAAATAGAAGTTGTCCGCGTTCAGGCCGAGCGCCTTGCGGACCTGCTCCACTTCGTCGACAAAGCGCGGAATCTCCCAGAGCTCCGGCTCTTTCGGCTGGTCCGAGTACGCCGAGCCGAGTTGATCATAGTAGTAATACTCGATACCTGCGCCCGGAAAATAGGAGTCGAAGGCTTCCAGGTATTCGTGCGTGGCGCCCGGCCCGCCGTGCAACAACAGGACCTTGATCCGCGGGTTGTTGCCGATCCGCTTGGTCCAGACATGGAAGGTGCCTTTCGGTGTCGTGACAGGAATCATCCGCACGCCGCCGGCGAGCGTGTCTTCGCGCCCTGTATTGTCGAAGTAGGTGGCGAGGCTGTTGTCGTGCGGTGTTTGCTGCACGCAGCCCAGGAACAGCGCGGCGAGCGCCATCGGCCAAATGTGCCTGGTGATCATGATTCCCCCCGAATCGTGGCTGCGGCGAATATAAGCGGCTTCCCGGGCGGTTCGCCAGTCCCTGGCGCAGTGACGATGTTTCCGATTCGAGGCGTACAATAATCGGAGCAGGTACGCGCATGTCCACAGGTTCAGCAAGCCTACGTTTCGCACTCCTGGTCTCGCCCATCCTTGCGCTGCGCCTGGCCGCGGCGGACGAGTCGCCTCAAACGACCTGCACGCCGGGCGAAGTCGTTCCGCTGGACGAAAGCGACCGTCAAGCCATCACGCTCGAAGTGGTGCAGCGATATCCGCTCGCGGCCTCGAGTCCCGGCATCAAGTTTGCTGCCGCCTGGTGTGCGATGCCGCAGACAGAAATCGCCGACGTCGTCTTTTATCCGCACGAAGAAAGTGCTGGCATCAAGGAGGCGTTTCAGGTCCATTGCCGACGCGGGCACCCGGGGGATTCGTGGGCGTGCGAACGGACGAGACTGCGTCGCTACGTGCGGCTTGACTCGCAGGACTTCGAGGTCCGTGTCGTAGGCAATCCCAAGATCGACGAAATACTCGCCCTCATTCAGGCGACTCGGGGGACGGCGCAGTCGACCGCAGCCGGTCCGGCCATCGCCGAGGCAGTTATCATCGTCATCCCGGCGGATGGCGGATATGTCGTCGGCTGGGGCAGTGACGAGGGCTACGGAGGGATCAGCGTGGAAGCGCGACTCAGGGAAAACGGCAATCCTGCGGTGCCAGAAGACTGGCTGACGCAAATATCCGAGACGCCGGAATAGCCATCCGGCAACCGCTGGTCACCCGCCCTTCGCGAGAGCAACAAACTCCAGCAGATCCCCCGGCTGGCACTTCAACTCGCGGCACAAGGCTTCCAGCGTGGTGAAGCGAATGGCTCGCGCTTTGTTGGTCTTCAGGATGGAAAGATTGGCGAGCGTGATCCCCATTCTCTGGGCCAATTCGGTCAGCGTGATCTCACGCTCCGACATCACGCGATCGAGGTTGAGCTTGATGGGCATGGGCTGCGCTCAGACCGTAAGGTCGCTGTCGCGTTGCAGAGCGAGCCCCTGGCGGAAAACTTCCGCCAGCGCCAGAACCAGGAGCCCATAGAAAAATGTGGGTCTGCCGAACGGAGAGTGATACCCGAGCCACGGCGGGCTCTGGGCCGGCGGCAGGTGCACCGGCGTTCCTGAAATGGCGATCTGGGTGTGATCCACGAGGTAGGCGTACATCGCGTGAGCGAACCAGGCGCCGGGCATGCAGGTCGCCGCCGAAATCCATCTGGGCACCCGCACCGTGCTGGAGTATCTGCTCTCGCCGGTGACCAGGGCGTTTCATGAGGCGGGGCGGGAGCGGTAGCGGCGTTCGCACTGTGGCGTAAGGTTGGCGCAAGCCGGTACTGCGAGCATGTCATCCGTGCTGTGCTGATCCAGGGATGCTGGTTCATGTGCAGAACCCCATCCACTTCTATTCAGGAGTTCGTTATGAAAAAGATTATTTCAGGAATCACCCTGTCGTTGGTGTCGCTGGCAGCGCTGGCTCAAGAAGCCATCGTTCCTGAGGTGCCGCAAGTTGATTCCGACCCCACCGCAATGATCATATTCGCGGTGTTATTTGTCGGCATGATCGGCGTCTACGCCTTCGTGATCTGGAGGAACGAGCGGAAAAAGAAAGACACGACCGAATAACCGGCATACGGCCCTAAGCCCGCAAAAAAAGGCGCTCCGCGGAGCGCCTTTTTTATTAAGTGACGTGGCCAGATCAGAAATAAGCCTGCCCGCGTTTGACCGGCGGCGTCCAGCCGCAGTCCGACCACGGTCCGTCGCCGTGTTCCTTGATGTATGAAATACGGCCGCGTTTGGTCGGCTTTTTGCCCGAGAAAAAGGCCTGGAGCCAGTCGAACACATAATCGTGGCAGTCCATGCCGCCGAGATTGCCGATGCTCCACAGCGGATGGTATTGGTTCTCGAATACCCACATTTCCTTCGGCACCTTGAGGTCTTCGTAGGCCTCGATCGCGTCTTCCAGCGGGCACAGCGGATCGAATTCGCCGGTGACCAGCAGCGTCGGGCATTTGATCTTGTCGAGATAGCCGCGCACCGTCATGCCTTTGGCGACTTCTTCGTCGAAGCGTTCCTCGTCCTCGTAACCCGCCATGTACATGAACATCTGTTTGAAGCGCGGTGAGGACTGCGTGAAGATGGTGTTGTTCGGATTGAAGCAGGCCACGGAGCTGACGACAACGGCTGCGCGATGGTCGTAGCTCGACAGCCGCAGCGACCAGTAACTCCCCATGCTGATGCCGTAGATGGCGATTTTGTTCTTGTCGACTTCCGGACGTTTGCGCAGGTAGCTGATCACGGCGGCGCCGGCGCGTTCGTAGTTGTCGGCTACCGCGCGGATTTTCTGCAGGTTGGAATTGCCCTGGCCCGGGCCGTCCATCGCCAGCACATGAAAGCCGCGGGCGTGGGCGATGTTGTGGTACGCCTTGGGAAACACTTCCTTGGACTGGTCCATGCCCGGCACGTAGATCACCACCGGCGCCTTGCGCCGGTCCGGCAGCAGGTGCAGCAGGCATGAAATTGTTGTGCCATTGTCGAACGGCACCTCAACGCGCTCGATCGGGTAGTCCGCCGTTTGCGTGCGGCGGTCCACCACTGCGGAGAGCTTGCGGTAGAGCTGCTTTTTGACCGGGTGATTGTCGAAGTAGATGGGATGCTGGGCCATGCGGTAAGCCTCGATCGCATGGTCATAGTGATACGTCGCAGTAGCCTTGGCGCCGCGCGCCTGCGCCAGTTTGGCCAGGCGCTCGTGACGCTCGCCGGCTTCGCGCCAGACTTTCGGCAGCATCCGGTAATTACGGGCGCGCTTGCCGGCGGGAACCTCGACGTCGTCGCGTTCGAAATTCTGCACGCGCCCGCGCATGTTCAGCGCGAGGTCGAGCATCCATTGCTGGTTGTCGCGCTCAGTTCTCAGCTTGCGTATCACGGTTACTCCAGTCTGTCGGTTCACAACATCAAAGGGCCGATGGCGATGCTGCGCCATGGCTGCGGTTTTCAGCGCGGGCGAAATATCAGGGTAATGCGGTTGCCGACCGGCAGTGCGGTGTGGCGGGCTTGTTCGGTCAGGCGCAGGATCAAGGGTACGCCGAGCCCGCCGACCTGGCGGAGGTCAATATTCGGATCGGTATGGCTGGTGGAGACTTCGGCAAACGGATCGTGTGGCGGCGAGCGATCTTCGTAGGTCAGCCCAATCGAGCGATCCGCATTGGGCTCGATGCCCAGATACACTTGATTTCCGGCGCCCTCCGGTGTGCCATATTTCACGGAATTGGTGAATAATTCCTCAAGAATCAGCGTACAGCGATGAATATCATTGGGTTGCCAGTGCAACGCGGCAACGCGCGTTTCCAGCTGCTCGCGTATGGCATCGAAGGCTTCCAGGCGTGCGGGGAACGATTGCAGGGGCGAGATGGGCATAGGGCAAGCACAGGATCCGTGGAGTGGCGGACATAGACGCAATGGCAGTATTATAATCACCTCGTCGTCATCGTTGGCCGGTGTTTTTCCGGGCAGCGATCATCACTTTGACCAGGAGCGTGCCATGCTGATTCGAAATCTGAAATACATAGTTGTCGCAATGGCTGTGCTGTTTGCGCCTGCGGTTATGGCGGCGGACGACGCGGGACAGATCAAGGTGGTTAACGGATCGGTCACCATCGAGCGCGGTGGACAAACCCTGCCGGCCGTGATGGGGGCACGTATTCAGCAAACGGATACTCTGCGCACCGGTGCCGGGGGCTCGGTCGGCGTCACCATGCTCGACAACACGCTGGTATCGGTCGGGCCGAACAGCGTGCTGGTCATCGAGCGCTATGCTTTTAACTCCACCACGCATCAGGGCCACTTTGACGCCGGCCTGCGTCGCGGTACGCTGTCCATGGTGTCAGGCAAGCTGGCCAAGCAATCGCCGGATGCGGTGCGGGTGATTACGCCGGGCACTGTGCTGGGTGCGCGTGGCACTGAATTTCACGTTCAAGTCACCGACTGATTCCGGGCGTTCACATGCGCTTGAATGAGCTGGGCAGCATAATAGTCATTGTCGTGCTGACGCTGATGGCGTACTTCGTGTCGCAGCAGCCCTCCTCTGCGCCGCAACCGAAAACCCTGGTCATACTGGTACCGGGTGCGGATGGCAAAGTGGGCGCTGTCAGCGTCAAGTCGGCACAGGGTGAAACGGTAATCGACAGCGCCTATGCCTCGGCGACGTCCGTCGGCGGCGCTGCACCGGTCGTCGGCCGCAGCAGCGCCGCGCAGGTGCAACAGATATTTGGTGACACCACGCTCAAGGCGCGGCCGCAACCGCCGGTATCCTATACGCTGAACTTTCTCGAAGGGAGTGACGAGTACACGACGGAATCGCGCCAGACCTTTGAAACGGTTTTGCGTGAACTCGCCAAGCGGCCCGCCGCTGAAATCGCCGTGATTGGCCATACCGACCGTGCCGGCGCTGTGGAATACAACGACAAGTTGTCGCGGCAGCGCGCGGAGCGCGTACGCACTGATTTTCTGAAGCGCGGTGTGCCGGAGCGCTCGATCAGCGTGGCCGGCCGCGGCGAGCGCGAACCGCTGGTAGCGACGGCTGACGAGATACCGGAAGCCCGCAACCGGCGCGTCGAGATCAATATTCGCTAAAGGTTCTGGCCGGACTTTGCCGGTCCGCGCCAGCGCAGCGCGAGCATCGTAATATCATCGGCGCGTTCCTCGACAGCCCCGTACTCCTGCAGATCGCGCTGCACAGCCGCGATGATATCGGCGCAGGAGATCGTCCGGTCCAGTTCTCCCAGCAGCCGGCACAACCGTTCGCGGCCATAGAGTTGGCCTTGTGCATCCATCGCTTCTGTCACGCCGTCGGTGTAGAGGAGCAATGCGTCGCCCGGCTCCAGCGTGCAGACCGCACCGATATAAGGATGCTCCTCGATCATGCAGATGGGCGGCCCGCCGGCGGCGTCCAGCCGTTCGAGGCCGCCGCGGTTGCGCAGCAGAATCGGCGCGTCGTGTCCCGCGTTGGCGTAATCCAGTCGGCCGCTGTTGAGTTCGAGGCTGCACAGCAGCGCAGTCACAAACATTTCTTCCGGGTTGTCGCGGGCAATTTCCTGGTTGGCCTCGGTCAGCACGGCGGCCATGTTGCTGCCGCCGCGCAATGCCGCGCTCTTGCACAGGGCCTTGCTGACGGCCATGAGCAGGCTCGCCGGCAGTCCCTTGCCCGACACGTCGCCGACGAGGAAGGTCAGGCGATCCGCCGACGGTTTGAAGAAATCGTACAGGTCACCGCCGACCACCCGCGCTGGCGCCATCACCGCGTCAATGTCGCAGCGCGCCTCGGACATCAGCGCCGATGCTTGCGGCAACAGGCCCGTCTGCACGCGGCGTGCGGCTTCAAGTTCGCCCGAGACGCGGGCAGCCGTTTCGCGCTCAGCAAGCAGGGATAAACGCAACGTGCGGCGCTGCCGTTCCAGATGTATCAATTTGCTGCCCAGGCATGCCATGAATACCAATGCGAGTCCGACTGCGGGCGAGGCTGCGTCAAACAATAATCCGTTCGCGCGGAAGGCCACGGCGCCGGTCATGGCGACGACGGCGATTAACAACGCGGCACCGCCCAGTGATATTACAGGCCGCGCCCGCGGGGTGACCATCACCAACAGCAGACCGGTCAGCGCGAGGATTGCGAGTTCTACCTGGTGCGCCCAGTGCGGTCGCGACAGATACTGGCCGTCAAAAATGTTTTCCAGTATTTGCACGTGTATCTCGGCACCGGGCACGCGTGCATCGACCGGGGTCGCAGGGAAATCGACCAGCGCAATCCCGGTCAGCGCAATAATGACCAGTTTGCCCCGCAGCAATGCCGGATCAACGCGATTTTCAATCACGTCGGTTGCGGATACAAAGCGCGACGAGTCGTGCTTGCTGAAATGGATGCGCACCTGGCCGTCGCTCCCGGTAGGTATGGCGATGTCGCCGGTGCCGACGGTGCTGACGCCCGCTGCGGTGGCGCGTATGCGGATCACCGGTTCTTTGGCGGCGACGCGGATCATTTCCAGACCCAGCATGGGCACTATGGCGTTATTGATGACGGCGACCACGGGCAGGCTGCGCACGATACCGCCCTGCGTGTCGGTGCTGATGGCACCGTGACCGGCCGCCGCACGATCGATGATCGGCGTGCTGCGCACGGCATTGCGGTAGCGCAAAAGCCGGTGCAGCGGATCGGGGCCTTCAATGACGATGGGCGCGAAACCGCCCTGCTCATTTACGCCTTCACCGTTGGTGCCGGCCACCGCCAGCACGCCGCGCGCACGGCTCAGTGCGGCGGCGAACTGGCGATCATGATCGGAGTCGGCAAGGCCGGCCGCCCTGGCGTAACGATCCTGCTCGGGGAACAGCAGGTCGAGGCCGATTGCAGCCGGTTGGTTTGCGGAAATGCTGTCAACCAGACGCGCGAGATCGCGGCGTGGCCAGGGCCAGTGGCCGTAACGACGGAGGCTCGCTTCAT
This sequence comes from Betaproteobacteria bacterium, assembly GCA_032128415.1. Taxonomy (GTDB): domain Bacteria; phylum Pseudomonadota; class Gammaproteobacteria; order Burkholderiales; family SG8-41. Next base: position 43,710 of record JAQBGW010000004.1, read on the forward strand.
CAATGGCCACAATGACGGCAGGTGCGCTTTGCCGTTCGCGTGGCCACAGTTTCTGATACACATCAAACAAAGCGAGTTGCAATATTTGATGCGCGGGTGTGAACGCCATCTGCAGCGCAACGAGGGTCGCGAGCACGATGATTCCCGCTCCCCACGAGGGCCATAGCCGCCGTGCCGGGGCGCGAGCCGGCGTTTGTGGGGTAGACGCAGACACTAGAGCGTTACCACCAGGCCGTCGTAAGCACTGAATACTTCCAGCGCTGCACCGTCGCGCGTGATTTCCTCGAGACGTCGTGTCTGCCGCAGCACATCCTCGAGCTGGACGTCGGTGTATGACGGCTCGTGGTGAAACAGGCACAGGCGCCTGGCGCGCGCCATCTGGCACAGCTCGACGCCGATGACATTGCTGGAGTGCCCCCAGTCTTCCTTGACCGATGCAGCATCCGCCAGCGAGTACATGGCATCAAAAATAACCAGATCGGCTTCGCTGAAGAACTGCGCGAATGCCTCGGACTCCCCGTCTTGTTCGGTGCGATGTTCGGAATCCGTGGAATACACCACGCGCTTGCCGTTTTTTTCGAAACGGTAACCGTAAGAATCGCCGCTATGCCGCTGCAGCTTTGGTGTAACAGCGTAGCCGGCGATGGTCGTGGTTTTACCGGGTTCCAGCACATCGAATTCAACCCCGGCCGGTAGTGCCGCGAACTCCACCGGGAACGACGGCGCGCCATGTTGGCGGCGGAAGGCGGCTTCGAGCGTGGCATGACAGCCGTGGATGATAATGCGGTTTCCCGATACGTACACGGGTGGAAACATCGGGAATCCCATGATGTGATCCCAATGCAAATGCGACATGAACACGTGATAAGTCTGCGGTGCGGCCGCCCCGTAGCGCCGCATCATTTCCACGCCGTAGCGTCGCGCGCCGGAACCAAAATCACAGATCACATGATTATTCTCGCCGTCAATCAATTCGACGCACGATGAATCCCCGCCGAAGGTGCCGCTGACGCTGAATGGCAGCTCGGCGATGAAGGCATCGATAGCCGCGGGCGTGGCGAGCGCGCGACCTTGTGCCGCTGTCAACGCCGCCCTCAGTTTTGCGCGTACCCCGGCGGTGGTCAGCGGCGCTGGTAGCGAACCCCGGGTGCCCCAGAAACGGATCTGCATATTGGTTAAATTATTTTAATCTACGCTGCGGCGACTGTGGCCGGGCTGCCGAGCGCGGCCAGGGCGTCGGGGGTGGTGGTGTATATCTCGTATACCAGATGGAAGTGGCTGATTTCAAATATTTCCTGCACCAGCGGCTGCATCTGCGCGACGGCGATGCGGCCGCCACGAGCGCGCGCCTGTTTGGCGGCGATCATGAAAATGCGCAGGCCGGCACTGCTGATGTATTCAAGCCCGGCGAGGTCGAACACGACGCCGACACCGCCGGCGCGACATTTCGCCAGATGCGGATTCAGGGCATTGTGGAAAGCGGCCGCGTTCAGGTGGTCAATGCGGCCCCGAACCGCAACGATAACGACATTGTCCTGGATTTCGACGCCGAGTTCCATCCACCCTCCTTGTACCGAAAGTGTAACTCATGGCCCGGCCGGATTGCAGGGGTTAAGCGGCCCCTTAACGCAACCGCAATAACGCCTGCTCGAGATCGGCGATCAGGTCCACCGGATCTTCGAGCCCGATGTGCAGGCGGATCGTCGGTCCGCCGGGATTCCATGGTGTGGCCGAGCGGACTTTCTCCGGGCGCGGCGCGGTCACCAGACTCTCAAAGCCGCCCCAACTGGAACCAATGCCGAACAGCTTGAGCGCATTGACAAAAGCTGCAACTTGCAGGCGCTCCGCCGGACGCAGAATGACGCCAAACAGCGACGCTGCACCATCGAAATCGCGCTTCCAGATCGCATGGCCGGGGTCATTCTCCAGCGCTGGATACAGCACGCGCTGCACTTCAGGATGTTTCTGCAGCCAGCGCGCCACGGTCAGTGCGCTGGCCATCTGCTGCTTCATGCGCACCCCGATGGTGCGGAAGCCGCGTAACGCCAGGAAGCAGTCGTCGGGGCTGACGCAATAGCCGTAATCGGCCACTGCGTGGCGCACCGGCAGCCAGTATTTTTGGTTGGTGACGATGACGCCCATCAGCACATCGGAGTGGCCGACGATGTATTTGGTTGCGGCGTGTATGGAGACATCAACGCCGCGCTCGAAAGAGCGGAAAAAATACGGCGTACCCCAGGTGGTGTCCGCCAGCACCGGAATGTTGTGGGCATGCGCCACCGCGGCGATGGCGGGTATGTCCTGCATTTCGAACGTCAGCGATCCCGGCGTTTCACAGAACACGGCTTTGGTATTGGGTTTGATCCGTTTGGCGATTCCAGCACCTATTAGCGGATCGTAATATTCAACATCGACACCATTGCGACGTAACTGGCGCTCGCAGAAAATTCGCGTCGGCGCATAGGTGCTGTCGGTCATCAGCAGGTGATCGCCGCTCTTGACGAACGCACACAGCGCCGCGGTGATCGCGGCCAAGCCGGACGGCACGGCCACAGCCTGATGACCACCTTCCATTCCGGCCACAGCTTCCTCGAAGGCGAATGTCGTGGGAGTGCCGTGAATGCCATAGCGCATGCTTTTGAAATCATCGGGATCGCGGTTTTCGAACGCTTCGAGGTTGGGAAAAATCACCGTCGAGGTGCGGTACACCGGGGTGTTGACGGTGCCGTGGGTCTGCGCCGGGTTGCGGCCGATGTGCGTCAGCAGGGTGTCTTTTTTCATGGAAGGTTTGGTTTTTTTACGATATGGACTGCAACCGCCGCATTGTGCGCGAGCGACAACGGCGGAGCAATATGAATGTCAAAGTTTTGCGCGCAAATAAGCGCCTAATTGCGTTATCCTAGCCGCTATTCCAACCGAGGAGCGAGCGATCCGCAGCGGTATTCAGCATGCGGAGCGCGGGAACATCATGGATCAACATCAACATCAACATCAACATTTATTCGATGTCGGCGGCACCCATGTGTCCCGCCTGGAAGACCTGCGGCTGATCAAGGGCGAGGGTTGTTATGCCGCTGACTGGAACCTGCCCAATCAGGCGCACGCTTCATTTCTGCGTGCAGACCGGGCTCACGCGAAAATTGTCTCGATCAATGTGGATGCCGCGCGCAAGGCGAAAGGCGTGCTGGGTGTCTATACCGGCGAAGATGCGGTGCGTGTAGGCCATGTCAAGCCGTTGAGCATGCTGACTTTTGCCGGCAAGGACGGCAAGAAGGCGCTTATTCCGGAGCGCCCGACGCTGGCGCACGGGCGGGTGCGTTTCGTTGGCGATCTGGTGGCGATGGTAGTTGCGGAAACTGAGTTGCAGGCGCAGGACGCTGCGGAACTGATCGAAGTTGAATATGAAGATTTGCCGGTGGTGGTTGCTGCGGAGTCTGCGCTGGCGGCCGGCGCCATTCAATTGCATGACAACGTGCCTGGCAATCTGTCTTTTGAGCAGGAGGCCGGTGATGCGGCGGCAACAACGGCTGCGTTCGCCAAGGCTGCACACGTCACCAAACTGAAACTCGATTGCACACGTGTGGCGCCCAATCCGATGGAGCCGCGCGCCTGCCTCGTTGCGTACGATGCGGGATCGGAATCGTACACGGTGCATGTGCCGGTGCAGGGCATCAACATGATGCGCATGCAACTGGTGGCGTATGTCGGCGTGCCCGAAGACAAAATCAAGGTGGTGGCGCGCGACGTCGGTGGCGGCTTCGGCCAGCGCAGCATTGCCTACCCTGAGTATTGCACGGCGATGATGGCAGCAAAGGCCCTGGGTCGCCCGGTGAAATGGGTATCCACACGCAGCGAAGCATTCATGGCGGATTCGCATGGTCGCGCCAATTACATCACTGCGGAACTGGCACTCGACAAGGACGGCACTTTCCTGGCCATGCGCCTCGATTGGATCGCCGATCTCGGCGCGTATCTGCACCCGGCCGGGCCGGTGAGCCCGATGCGTAATCCGGTGACCTGCCTGAATGGCGTTTACAAAACGCCGGCATTGTTTGGTCGTTGGCGCGTGGTGTTGACCAACACCGCGCCGGTATCGGCATATCGCGGCGCAGCGCGCCCTGAGATTGCCTATACCATCGAGCGCCTGGTCGATGAGGCGGCGGCGCAAATGAAAATCGATCCGGCAGAAATCCGCCGGCGCAATTTCATTCCGCCCGAGGCATTTCCGTACAAAACGCCGACCGGCTCGGTCTATGACATTGCTGATTTTCCCGGCGTGCTGGAGAAGGCGCTGAAGCTGGCCGACGTCCAGGGCTTTGCCCAGCGTCGTGCCGAATCAGAAAAGCGCGGCATGCTGCGCGGGCTGGGCCTGTCCACGGTGATCGAGAATTCCGGCGCCGGCATGTTCCCCAAGGACGAAGTGCTGCTCGAGGTGGCGACCGACGGCAAGGTTGCGGCTTATTCGATTTCGCATTCGCAGGGCCAGGGCCATGAGACCACGTTCGCGCAGATCATCGGCGATGCGCTGGGCATACCCGCTGAACGCATCACGCTGCGGCAGGGCATCGCTGAAAAAGGGTTGATCGGCAATCACACCGGCGGCTCGCGCACCATCGTCGGCGCCGGTACGGTGTGTCATATTGCTGCAAAAAAACTGATTGAACACGCCACGCCGCTGGCCGCAGAGCAGCTTGGGGTGGAGCCCTCGCAAGTGGCGTATGCCAAAGGTGAATTCCAGTCCAAGGATTCCGACAAGAAGATCACGCTGGGCGAGCTGGCAGCGAAAAAACCGCTGAGCGTGACCGGCGAAGGCAAATTCGGTTCGACCTTCCCCAATGGCTGTCACATCGCTGAACTGGAAATCGATCCGCAGACCGGTGTGACGCAAATGAAGTCTTATGTAACCGTTGACGACTGCGGCACGGTGATCAACCACACCATTGTTGAAGGCCAGATGCACGGCGCAGTGGCGCAGGGTTGGGGACAGATCTTCGGCGAGAACGTGGTTTACGACCCGGAGACCGGGCAATTGCTGACCGGTAGCTTCATGGATTACGCGATGCCGAAAGCCGGCTGGATCAGCGACATACACATCGCTGATCACACCACGTTCGGCACCATCAGCCCACTGGGTGTGAAGGGCATGGGCGAATCGGGTTGCACCGCGTCATTGGGTGCGCTGACCAATGCGGTGATGAACGCGCTGCGGCCACTAGGCGTGCCGCCGCTCGACATGCCGCTGACGGCGCACAAGCTGTGGCAGGCGATCACCTCTGCGAAGAAAGGAAACTGAACATGTACGCGTTTCAATATCGCAAGGCCAGTTCGCTGAAAGAGGCGGGTGAACTCCTCGTCAAGGATGCCGACGCCAAGCCCATGTCTGGCGGCATGACACTGCTCCCGACGATTAAAGCCAGGCTCGCGCAACCTACGCAACTTATTGATATTTCAGGACTTTCTGAATTATCCGGGATTGAAGTCAAAGGCGGCGAGCTGATCATCGGCGCTGCCACACGGCATCAGCAGGTGGCGAGTTCGAAAGTCGTGCGCGATGCCTTGCCGGCGCTGGCTGATCTTGCAGCCCACATCGCCGATCCGCAGGTGCGCAATCGCGGCACGCTCGGCGGGTCGGTCGCCAACAACGATCCTGCTGCCGATTATCCGGCGGCGGTGCTGGGCCTCAATGCAAAAATCATCACCAACAAACGTGAAATCGCTGCGGACGATTTTTTCCAGGGCATGTTTGCCACGGCGCTGGAGGCCGGCGAACTGATTGTGCGCATTGCGTTTCCGCTGCCGAAAAAAGCGGCGTATGCCAAGTTCCCGCATCCGGCTTCGGGTTATGCGATGGCCGGCGTGTTCATCGCGCAGACCGCGGCAGGCGTGCGCGTGGCGGTGACCGGGGCGGGCTCCGGTGTGTTTCGCTGGAGCGATGCTGAAGCGGCACTGATGAAGAGCATGGATCCGACGGCGCTGGCCAAGTTGACGGTGGCGACCGACGATCTGAACGAAGACATCCACGGCACGCGAGAATACCGTGCGCAACTGGTCAAAGTCATGGCGGGCCGCGCAGCGGCAACCATCGCCGGAAAAAACTGAGGAAGACGGAACATGGCCAAAATAAAAATGACGGTAAACGGCAAGCAATGCACGGGTGAAGTGGAAGACCGTGTGCTGCTGGTAAATTTTCTGCGCGACTCGCTGAACCTCACCGGCACCCATGTCGGCTGTGATACCAGCCAGTGCGGCGCCTGCACCGTGCATGTCGATGGCCGCGCGGTGAAATCCTGCACCATGCTCGCGGTGCAGGCCGATGGCGCCGACGTGGTGACCATCGAAGGCATGGCGAAAAACGGCAAGCTGCATCCGGTGCAACAGGCGTTCACCGAATGCCACGCGCTGCAATGCGGCTTCTGCACGCCGGGCATGATCATGACCGTGGCGGCGCTGCTGAAAGACAATCCGCATCCGACCGATGACGAAATCGTGCATGGGCTCGAAGGCAACATGTGCCGCTGCACGGGTTATCTGAACATCGTCAAGGCGGTGAAACAGGCGGCGGGGCTGCAGCACAAGTAAGCTAGTCCGCGTTCGCGGTATCCTTGCAGCGCAAGGAGAACCCGCATCATGTCATCCACAACATCCCCATCCGCGCCCGGCCCGCTGGCCGGCGTGCGCGTCATCGAACTGGGTCAACTGATCGCCGGCCCCTTCTGTGGCAAGACGCTCGGCGATTTCGGCGCCGAAGTCATCAAGATCGAGCCGCCGGGCAAAGGCGACCCGCTGCGCAAGTGGCGGATGCTGAGAAACGGCAATTCGGTGTGGTGGGAAGTCCAGTCGCGCAACAAACAGTCGGTGACGCTCGATCTCAATCAGCCCGAAGGACAGGACATCCTGCGGCTGCTCGCGAAAGAAGCCGACGTGCTGATTGAGAATTTCCGCCCCGGCAAGATGGAGGAGTGGGGCCTCGGTTATGAGGATCTGAAAAAAATCAATCCACGGTTGGTGATGGCGCGCATCTCCGGCTACGGTCAGGATGGCCCGTACCGCGACCGTCCCGGTTTCGGCATCATCGCCGAATCGATGGGCGGACTGCGCTATCTGACCGGCGAACCGGGGCGGGTGCCGGTGCGGGTCGGCGTATCCATCGGCGATACGCTGGCGGCGCTGCACGGTGTCATCGGCATTTTGATGGCGCTGTATCACCGGGATACAAAACCAAACGGCGCAGGCCAGGTCATCGACATCGCGTTGTACGAAAGTGTCTTCAACTGCATGGAAAGTCTGCTGCCGGAATTCAGCGCCTTCGGCGCGGTGCGCGAAGCGGCGGGCAGCGCATTGCCGGGCATCGTGCCGTCGAATGCATACCCATGCCGCGACGGCTGGATCCTCATCGGTGGCAACGGCGACGGCATATTCAAGCGCTTGATGAATGCCATCGCCCGTGATGATCTGGGCACAGCGCCGGATCTGGGTTCCAACGACGGCCGCGTCAAACGTGTAGCCGACATCGACGGCGCGATCACTGCATGGACCAGAGCGCGCGACAAGGCCGACGCGCTGAAAATCCTAGCCTCACACGATGTGCCATCAGGTGCGATCTTTTCGATTGCCGACATCGTGGCCGATGCGCAATACCGGGCGCGCGATATGATTCTCGACATCACCACCCGCGACGGCTACCAAGTTGACGTGCCGGGCATCGTGCCCAAACTTTCAGCCACGCCCGGCGGCATCCGCAACACCGCGCCGCGGCTGGGCGAAGACACCGAGGCGGTTCTGCAGCGCGCCGGCGTGAAGGCGGAGACCATCGCCGATCTGCGGGCGAAGGGGGTAATCTAATAAATGTCAATTAAAACAAATACTTATGAATTATCGTCATTCCGGACGCGCAAAGCGCGATCCGGAATCCAGCAACGGACCGTGGCAAATTCCTGGATTCCGGTTTTCGCCGGAATGACGACTATGGCAACGGAGTACCAACCATGATCGACCATCTCGACCACTTTGTAATGACCACCGCGCAGCCCGAAGAAACGATTCGCTTCTACACCGGGGTACTGGGCATGACGCTCGAACATTTTGGTGAAGGCCGCCGTGCGCTGAAATTTGGCAAGCAGAAAATCAACATCCACTTGAAGGGCAGGGAATACGAACCCAAGGCGCATGCGCCGGGCGTCGGCACGCTGGATTTCTGTTTTATTGCATCAGTGCCGCTGGATGACGTCATTGCTCGACTGAAGCAGCACAACGTCAAGATCATCGAAGGGCCGGTGAACAAGACCGGGGCGATGGGGGCGATACGGTCGGTTTATTGCCGGGATCCTGATTTGAATCTGGTGGAGGTTTCGGTATACGTCTGATCCGGCGCGCGGCGGTTGACGCAGGGCAGTCAGCGGCTTAGCATCCCTGTATCTCATTTGTAGTACAGGAGCTGGCCATGGCGGTTTCACTGAGAATCCCGGAAAAAATAAAACGCCGCGTCGAAAAGCTGGCACAGGCGCGCGACACTACCGCGCATGCGTTCATGGTGGAGGCCATTGAGGAGCGCCTGCTGGCCGAGGAGACCCGCGCCGAATACCATGCCGAAGCGACGGCCCGGCTTGCGCGCATGAAAAAAACCGGCAAAGGAATTCCGGCAGCGGAAGTGTTCGATTACCTGCGCGAGCGTGTGCAGGGGAAATCCGCCACACGGCCAAAGGCACGCAAGATCGCATGATCATCTTTTCCGAGGAGGCACTTGCCGACCTCGAAAAGATTTTTGAGTTCAATGTCGAGCGTGATCCTGTCGTCGCGCTGGATCATATCGACAAGATACAGTCCGCGGTGACGGTGCTTGAAGTGCACCCGGAAATCGGCAGGCGGGTTGCTGCAGGTTCGCCGCTGCGGGAACTGGTGATCTCCCGCGGGCAGGCAGGCTACATCGCGCTCTATGAGTATTCACCCGCGGCAAACCGGATTCGCATCCTCGCCGTGCGTCATCAGCGCGAAGCGGGATACATGATCGAATAGGTCGGGCTGTCTGCACAATCCTGCCGCCAATCGAGAGCCCAAGGAGCTGGATGGGACCATTCATCTATCGTCACAGAATAAAGAATTGTCAACCCGACCCTTTCTACGCTGGATGCAAACCCGCCTTTGAAACAGCGGACCGACGGATTTCCGCATGCAATCTTGATCTAGAGTGCAAATTGCATATGAACCGAGGCTATTAAAAAGTGTTTACAAAACAAATGCTTATGATGCTCATGCCTCGCTCCACGCGGTTCCCTCGGTAGCTTCGTCCCACACCGCGCACAAAACATGTCTTTGGACCCACCGGCCGCCGCAATCCTGACACCGCCACAACTCGCAATACCTCATCAAGGCTTGAGCTTGTCCTCAAACCAATTCCACATCTCCGCCACCCCCAGCGTCAGGTAGTCACGCTGGCAGTGCTGCGCGCCGCCTTCTTCGGCAGTGAACACCCGCAGCGTCTTGTCCTTTGATCCCGAGGCGTTGTACAGCGCCTGCGCGTCGGCCAGCGGCACCTGCTCGTCGTCGGCACCATGCACGATCAGGAACGGGCAGCGCATTTTCTGCACCACGCCGTCGAGTTTGAAAGGTTCGAGTTTTTTCAGTGCTTCGTCCAGCGTATCCACACCGAGTATCCAGGTGATGTGGTGGCCGGGTACTGACATTGAGGTCTTGAACTGCGCATCAATGCGTTTTTTCCAGGTGGCGTGGTAGTCCCATATCGCACCCCAGGCGATGCACGCGGCGAAGCGCGAGTCCATAGCCGCCATGCGCGGTGAGTAATAACCACCGAGGCTGATGGCGACGACCCCGATTTTTTTCGGATCGACGTCATCACGCATTTCCAGCCAGTCGATGCAGGCCGAACCGGCAACTTCGTAGTCGTGGCGCAGGTAGTGGCCGCGGAAGCGGATCGCTTCGCCGGTGCCGGGGCCGTCCATCACCAGCACCGAGATGCCGCGCTTGATCAGGTCGGGCACGCCGCGCACGTACTGGATTTCCTTGGTGACGTCGAGGCCGTCGAAATAAACCACGCAGGGCGGGTGCTCAGCCGTCGTGTTCTGCGCATGCACGAAGTAACCGGGCAGGCTGCCGCCGGGGAACGGCACTTCGACGATTTCGATCTTGACGTCGGTCAGTGCGACGTGGCGATGGAAGCTGAACACGCCGGCCTTGTATGCGGCCAGTGCCTTGTCGTCCTTGGGTGTGCGAAAGCGCTCGGCCATCTGGTAGTAATTGCAGGCGCGCAAATAGGCGTGGGCGGCCGATACCCGGTGGCCGCTGGTATCGAATCGCTGCGCGTTGGCACTCACTTTGTCAGCCACATTGACGCAGGCGTTGAACCACGCTTCGTCGTCCTCCGGCGCTTTGTCTTTCAGCTGCATGCCGATCCTGTGCAATTCGCTGATTTCCGAGCCGCCGTAGGGCGCTGAACTCATCATATTGATAAATGCCGATGACCAGCGGTAGTTGCCGGGGAAATACATGAAATAGGCGGGGTCTTTCTTGGCGGTCATTGCGGGTCCTTGCTGAATAAACGATGGTGGCGTGTTTGTCCTTCGACAGAGCCTGTCCTGAGTTTACCGAAGGACTCAGGACGAACGGTGATGGCGCTGTCCCGGCGTGTGCAAATCTACATCTTGGGAATTTTTGCGGCTTTGGCGACGCGCGCCCATTTCGCGATTTCGTCCTGGATGAATGCCGCGTATTCTGCCGGCCCCTCGCCGCCAATGTAGTAACCCTGATCGGTCAGCTGCTTGCGTATGGCCGGATCATTGAGCGGCTTTTGCAGTACCGCATTCAGGCGGTCGATGATGGCCTTGGGCGTGCCCGCGGGCGCGAGGATGCCATTCCAGTTGTAGCTGGAGAAGCCCTTGACGCCCTGCTCGGCGGCGGTCGGCGTGTTCGGCATCAGCGAAGAACGTTCGCTGGCGGTGACCGCCAGCGCGCGCAGCTTGCCGACGGCCACCAGCGGGGCGGCCGGTGCGATCTGCACATAGGCAAATTCGACATTGCCCGCCATCAGGTCGACCAGGTACAGCGCCGCGCCCTTGTACGGCACCATGTTCATCTTGACGCCGGCCATGGTCGAAAACAATTCGGTGCCGAGATGTCCCACGGTGCCTATGCCCGGTGAGGCATAGTTGATGATGCCGGGACTGCGTTTGGCGAGATTGATGAACTCACGCAGGTTGCGCGCCGGCACCACCGGATGTACACACATGCAACTTGCGGTGCGCACGATCAGGGTGATTGGCGCAAAGGCGCGCGACGGGTTGTAGCCTAGCTTTTTGCGCACGCTGGGGGCGATGGTCAGCGGCCCGGGATTACCGCCGAGCAGCGTGTAGCCGTCGGCCGGCGCTTTGGCCACGGCTTCGGTGCCGATGGTGCCGCCGGCACCGCCGCGATTGTCGACCAGCACCTGCTGGCCCAGCGCGGAAGCAATAAAGTTTCCGGCCCAGCGCGAGTGTGTGTCAGTGGGGCCGCCGGCCGAGAACGGCACGATGAGGCGGATGGGTTTTGTTGGATAGGTTTGAGCGGTCGCTTGCAGGGCTACGAAACCCAGCGTAACGACGGCCAGCGGCATCAGCTTGTTCATGAGGTTCCTCCAGTGTGGGCGCTCATATTGTGAACAGGTGTTGAGCGCTGTGTTCACGATAGTGAGCGGGCCGCGACCTGTCAATCACCAGCGGAGCATCTGCTAAAATCGCCGCCTGTAGCAACAATCTTGACCAACAAGGAAGACCATGGCCGCAAGAGCAAAGAAGTCCACAACGCGAAAGCCGAATGTAAAAAAATACACCGATATTCTCTACGCAGTGAAGGATCAGGTGGCGTGGATCACCATCAATCGCGAGAAGGTGCTGAACGCATTCCGCGAGCAGACGCTGGACGAAATGATTGATGCATTGAAGTCCACGCGCGAAGACCCGTCCATCGTTTGCGCTGTAGTTACCGGCAAGGGCAACAAGTCATTTTCCGCGGGTGGTGATTTTTATGCGATGAAGCGGCTTAATTTCACCAACGCCTATATGTGGAACGATCGCATGCTCGGGCTGGCGATGACTATCCGCGGCCTGCCGATCCCGGTGATCGCCATGGTCAACGGCTGGTGCATGGGCGGTGGACATGAGCTGGCGCTGTGGTGTGATCTGGTGATTGCCTCTGAAAACGCCGTGCTCGGCCAGACCGGTGCCAAGGTCGGCGCCTGCCCGACTGTGGGCGCCACGCAATATATTCCACGCATTATCGGCGAGCGTCTGGCGCGTGAAATGATTTTCTGCGCGCGGCGGTTCGGGGCGAAGGAAGCGGTGGAAGTCGGCCTGATCAACAAATGTGTGCCGCAGAAGGATCTGCTGAAGGAAACGCTGAAGTGGTGCGAAACCATGAAGGGCCACAGTGCGCTGACCATGCGCATGACCAAGAAGTCGCTGAACGCCGAATCCGACAATCTGTATGCTTCATGGCAGCACGGCATGGAGCTGCTGGCCCATGTCTGGGGTTCGGATGAAGCGAACGAGGGCATGGATGCCTTCCTCGCCGGTCGCAAGCCTAATTTCCAGAAATTCCGCATGAAAGCCAAGCGCGAACTCGAAATCTACGTTGACGGTTTCAACAAGGACCTCAACACGCCGCCGTCAATGCGGCGCAAGAAGCGTTAATCGCAGCGGACGTGATGGCTGAAGAACCCAAAGGCGCGCTGGCCGGCGTCCGTGTTCTCGATCTGACGCGCATACTGGCCGGACCGCTGTGCACCATGACGCTTGGCGACATGGGTGCGGACGTGATCAAGGTCGAACCGCCAGGCGCAGGCGACGACACGCGCAACTGGGGACCGCCCTTTGTCGAAGGGGAGTCGGCGTATTACCTCGGCGTTAATCGCAACAAGCGCTCGATCACGTTGAACATGGCGGTTAAATCCGGGCAGGAAGTGCTGGCCGGGTTGATCCGCAAGGCCGATGTGCTGGTGGAGAATTTCAAGGTCGGCACGCTGGAGAAATGGGGTTTCGGCAACGACTGGTTGCAGGCCAATGCGCCGCGCACGATACGCTGCTCAATTACCGGCTACGGTTCGACTGGGCCCAAAGCGGGTTTGCCGGGCTACGATTTCATCCTGCAGGCCGAGTCTGGATTGATGAGCATATGCGGTGAGCCGGACGGCACGCCGATGAAATACGGCGTGGCCATCGTCGATATCTGCACCGGCATGCTCGCCTGCAATTCGATACTCGCTGCGCTGAATGCACGCCACAGTTCCGGCCGTGGCCAGCATGTCGAAGTATCACTGTTCGATTCCGGGTTGGCGATGCTGGCCAACGTCGCCGCCAATCACCTGGTGTCGGGCAAGGATGCCGGGCGTTTTGGCAACGGCCACCCCAACATCGTGCCCTACACCGCCTATCCAACGCGCGACGACATGATTGCCGTGGCGGTGGGCAATGACACCCAGTTTGGCAAATTTTCTGCAGCGCTGGGTCATGCGGGATGGGTTGCTGATCCACGATTCACCAAAAATCCGGACCGGGTGATGAATCGCGACGCGCTGGATCAGTTGATCAAGGTAGAGCTAAAACGCGAAGGCGCAGAATTCTGGATAGAAAAGTTAATGGCGACGGGCATACCCTGCGGCCGCATCAACAGCGTGGCACAGGCACTGGCCGCGCCGCACACGATTGCACGTGAAATGGTGACAACGGTTGAGCACCCGACTGCGGGTACCGTCAAAATGCTCGGCATGCCGTATCGTTTCAGCGATACGCCGGCGAGCATCCGTCGTCCGCCGCCACTGCTGGGTCAGCATACGGAAGCGGTGTTGCGTGATGAGCTGGGTTTCAGCGATACCCGCATCACTGCGTTGCGCACAGAAAAAGTTATTTAAAAACAACAGGTTACGTATAACCCCCCCATGATCACTGGTCTCAGTCATGTATCCATCGTCGTGCCGGATCTGGCTGCGGCCATTACGCGGTTGCAGCAGATGTACGGACTGGTTGCCGGCGAGATCAAGGTCAACGACGAGCAGGGCGTGCGCATGACGTATGTCGATCTTGGCAACGCAAAAATCGAATTGATGGAACCATCTCGCGCGGATTCGCCGATTGCGAAATTCCTGGAACGCAATCCCAGGGGCGGCATCCATCATTTCTGCATGAGTGTTGATGATGTGGCGGCAACGACGCACGAATTGACTGCCGCCGGTGCGCAGGTGCTGGGCAGCGGTGCAGCACAACTCAACGTGCATGGCGAGCGGATTGCATTCGTACACCCCAAGGATTTTCTTGGCGCATTGATTGAGTTGGAAGAAAATAAGTTGGGGGAACACGGTGGTTGAACAGAAACAACAACGAATTCCGGGCGAGAAACTGCGTGCATTTATTACGGCAGCATTCGAGGCGGTACAAATTTCACCGGTTGACGCGCGCACGATTGCCGAGCTGATGACGCAAGCCGACCTCAACGGTTCCGAGGGCCACGGCGTTTTCCGTCTGCCGCAGTACATCCGCCGTATCAAGGGCGGTGCGGTCAATGTCAAACCAAACATTCGCGTTGAGCGCGAGATGGCCGGCATGGCGCTGATCCACGGCGACAACGGCATGGGCCATCTGGTGATGAAGTTTGCTGCTGAAAAAGCGATCGAGAAGGCAAAGACCGCGGGCGTGGCCTGGGTCGGTGCGCGCTGGAGCAACCATGCCGGGCCGGCAGCGCTGTACGCGGCAATGCCGCTGGCGCACGACATGATCGGACTCTATATGGCGGTGGGTAGCGCCAATCATCTGCCGCCGTGGGGCGGGCTCGATATGTTGCTATCGACTAATCCAATTGCAGTGGCGGTACCTGCCGGTGCTGAGCAGGCGATCGTCCTTGACATGGCGACTACGGTAGCAGCCTACGGCAAAGTCAAAACCAAAGCGCAGCGCGGCGAGATGATGCCCGAGGGCTGGATGATGGATCGGCAGGGTAATCCGCTGACCGATCCAAAACGCGCGAACGAAGGTTTTTTGCTGCCGATCGGCGGCTACAAGGGTTATGGTCTGGCGCTGGTGCTGGGCCTGCTCGCCGGCAATCTCAACGGCGCGGCGATGGGCAAGGACGTCATCGATTTCAACAATGACGACACCAGCGAGACCAACACCGGGCATGCCATCATCGCCATCAACATCGAGGCCTTCCAGCCGCTGGCGGAATTCAAGCAGGGCATGGATGCGCTGATCCGCGACGTTCGCAATTCACAACGCCTGCCCGGCGTCGATCACATTCGTCTGCCCGGTGAGGGCACGCATACCACGCGTGCTCACAATGAAAAGAACGGGGTGCCGATGCCGCAAGCGCTGCTGGCGGCGCTGGATCAGTTGGCGAACGAGCTCAAGATTTCTCCGCTGAACTGAGGCGGTTTCGTCCACGGTTATGTAGCTTCGCACTGCTCCGACCGGATCAACGGAGTGCCTTGTCGGAACGGAGCCTTTCGACAGTCAGATCCACGAACGCTCGCACCTTGGCAGAGGCTTGTCGGCCTTCGCGATGCAGCACATGGATCGGCAGGGGGGGTGGCTCGAACTCACCCAGAACGATTTTAAGCGTGCCTGCGGCAAGATGGGGTGCGATCTGGTACGAGAGCAATTGTGTCACACCGAATCCGGCGAGCGCTGCTTCAACCGCCGCGCGATTGCTGGTAACAGTCAACCGGGGTTGAATCCGGACCGCGGTCGATTTTCCCTCATCTGAAAACTTCCATTCCGCACGCGGCGATACCGCGCTGGCCGAGATGATGGCATGACGTGTGAGATCTGCCGGTCGTCGCGGGACACCGTGCGCTTTCAGGTAGGCAGGCGCTGCACAAGCGACACGCCGGACTTGACCCGTGCGTATCGCCCGCATCGACGAATCCGGCAGCTCACCGATGCGGACGCCGACATCGAGGCCTTCGTCGATCAGATTAACCACGCGATCGACGAATAGCGCCGACACCGTCATATCAGGATAGTGCCGGAGATAGTCGACTATGCCCTGCATTACGTACATGTATCCGAACAGCACGGGCGCTGTGACTGCAAGGTTGCCGCGGGGTGCGGCGTTTATGCCGGCGGCAGCTTCGTCGGCCTCGGCAACTTCCGCGAGGATGCGGCGGGCATCTTCCAGATATCGCCCGCCGGCCTCGGTGACCCGCACCTGGCGGGTAGTTCGCGTCAGCAACTTCACGCCCAGATCGTCTTCGAGGGTCAAGATCGAGCGGGTTACCGCGGGCGGGGAGATACCCAGTCGGCGCGCGGCGCGAGAAAAACTTTCCTCTTCTGCAACAGCAACATACACCGACATCAGATGAAAACGATCCATGGGCGATTTTCCGGCCGCTGCGTTGTTATTCCTAATAATGGAATAATAAATTGCAATAAATGGATATTCTTCTATTTTATGGAACCTGTCAAAGTTCTCCCCGTTCGCAGCGCAGGATGCGCGGCGGCAACCAACCCGACGAAAAGGAGTTTCACATGAGCCGCATCACTGTTATCGATCATCACAACGCCAACGCCGAACAGAAAGCCCTGCTCGACGCTATCCAGTCGCAATTGGGCATGGTGCCCAATTTTCTAAAAATCTTCGCCAACTCCCCCGTTGCTCTGAGAGCGTTTCTGGGGCTGCATAGCGTTGCCAACGAAGGTTCACTGTCGGCGCAGACCCGCGAACGTATCGCGCTGGCCCTGGCGCAGCAGAATTCTTGCGCCTATTGCCTGTCAGCGCATACCGCCATCGGCCGCAAGTCTGGATTGACGGGCGACGAGATTGCAGCCAACCGTGCCGGAACCAGCGAGGACGCCAAAGCCGCGGTAGCGGTGAAGCTGGCACGCAGCCTGTCCGAACACAAAGGCGAAATCACTACCGCCGAGTTGATCGAGGCGCGCGAGGCGGGCTATTCGGAAGCGGATATTGTGGAGATCATCACCCATGTTGGCATGAATATCCTCACTAACATTCTTGGCAAAGCGAGCCGGGTGGAAATCGACTTTCCGAAAGTAGAGCTCAAGCTGGCGGCGTAAACGCAGGTCCGATGCCATCGCCGGCGGCACGCTACGCCGCCGGCATCCAACAAACAGGAGTAGTCCCATGCCCCATGCATTTGCCGAAATTGCCTTCACTCCAACCGTCCAGGTCGCGCAGGCCCGCAACGGCAGCCGTGAAGCCAATCGTAATCTGGAGCTGGCTTCAGATGTGGGCAGCGCGTTGACGGCGCGCGAAGCGGAGTTCATCGTTGCACGTGACAGCTTCTACCAGGCGACAGTCAGTGAAACCGGCTGGCCGTACGTGCAGCATCGCGGCGGTCCGGTGGGATTCCTCAAGGTGCTGGATGCGCACACCATCGGCTTCGCTGATTTTCGCGGCAATAGGCAGTATGTGAGCGTAGGTAATCTGGCTGCCAACGATCGCATTTCGCTGATTCTGATGGATTACGCGAACCGGCAGCGCCTGAAGATCCTCGGGCGGGTGCGCTTCGTTGAGGAACTCGATGACTCGAAACTCATTGCCTGGCTGGAAGTGCCGGAATACCGGGCAAGGGTGGAGCGCGGGTTCGTGATCCAGGTTGAAGCGTACGACTGGAATTGCCCGCAACACATTACGCCCCGTTACGCGGAAGCAGAGCTCAGCCATTTGCTGGAGCCGCTCGTTGAAGAGAATCGCCAATTGAAGACGCAGCTTGCGGCCGCCGGCAGCGCACTACCCGCAGTTCTCGGCACCGGGCCCTTGCAGTTGATCATCGCCGGCGTGAGGCAATTGACGCCCCGGGTGCGTGCTTACGAGTTGCGAGACGCCGAGGGGCGGGACTTGCCCCCGTTCGAGCCCGGCGCACACCTGCGGGTACCCGTGAGACTGGTCGACGGGCGCGAAGAAACGCGGCAATACTCGATTGCATCTGATCCCGCCCGCCGTGATGTGTACGAGATTGCTGTCCTGCGCGAGGATACTGGATCAGGAGGAAGTAGCGCAGTGCATGCACTGTTCCAGACTGGGCAGAAGCTGCTCTGCGGATATCCTGAAAACCAGTTCCGGCTGGACGACGGCCCCGGGCCGGTGATCCTGATAGCCGGTGGGATCGGCATTACACCGCTCAAGGCCATGGCTCATGCACTGGCAGCGCAGGGCCGGTCGTTTGATCTGCATTACGCGGCCCGCAGCCGGAGCGACATGGCGTATGGCGACAGCCTGGCACGCGCGCTGCCGGGGCGCGTGACGGCGTACTACTCCGATTCCGGCGAGCGCCTGGATTCGGATCATGTCGTGCGTTCCGCGTCCAGCGATGCATTGATTTATGTGTGCGGTCCTGATCGGCTGCTTACGGCGGTCAAGGCGGCAGCGAACAAGGCGGGATTTGGTGCTGCACAGGTGCGCTCCGAGCGTTTTTCGGTGGCGACAAGTGCGGAAGACCGCCCGGTAGAGGTTGAACTGCGCCGCTCTGGGAAAACCATAATTATTCCAGGAAACCAGACTATCCTCGACGGCGTTCGGGCCGCTGGCGTAGCCGCGCTCTATGAATGCCGTACTGGCACGTGTGGGACCTGTGCAATCAAGGTGATTGATGGCGTGCCCGAGCATCGCGATGAGGTATTGACGGATGTAGAGCGCAATCGTGGACGGAAAATGTGCATCTGCGTTTCCCGCGCCAAATCTGTCCGGCTGGTACTTGATATGTGAGACTGCGTATCGGTGGTGACCCGTCCGGTTTTATGCGGCAGGCTCGTCCACCACGCCATTACTCATTACGCCGATGCCCTCGATTTCGGATTCGATGATGTCGCCGGCGTTCAGAAACCAGTCGGGATTGGTCAGCGCACCGCCGCCTGGTGAACCGGTGGCGATGACGTCGCCGGGCATCAGGGTGATCTGCGAGAAGTGGGCGACCAGTTGCGGGATGTTGAACAGCATGTCACGGGTATTGCCGTCCTGCCGTGTTTCACCGTTGACGCGAGTCTGGATGCGCAGATGCATCGGATCCGGAATCGCGTCGCGCGTAATCATCCACGGGCCGAGCGGCGCGAAGGTGTCGAAGGTTTTCGCCAGAAACATATGGCCGCCCTGACGTTCGAGCGTGCCAAGATCGCGCGCGGTTATGTCATTGACGATGGTGTAGCCGGCAATGACGTCATAAGCGTTTTCCTCCGGCACATCCTTGCAGCGTTTGCCGATGACTACTGCCAGTTCGGTTTCGCAATCCAGTTCCTGCGTGATGCGCGGCTTGATGATGTCGCGGCCGTGGCCGGTGATGGCTGACAACGTTTTGATGAATCCCGTGGGTATTTTTCCCGGCGCCTTGCCGGGATTGCTGGTATAGCCCGGATAGTTGCGGCCCACCGCGATCAGCTTGGACGGGCGCACCGGCGCATAGACCCGGCAATCTGCCAGCGGCAGGAAAATTTCTTCACCATGCAGTCCTGCTGCGTCCGGCGTCGCCTGCCGCAGATCGAGCAGATGGGTGTATGCATCGGCCAATGCAATCCACGCCTGTTCACCCATGTGCAGGAATTCGGTGATGTACGGTGGAATGTATATCCCTGCCAGTTCGCCGCCCTTGGGATTGCCGGCACGGTGCATCAGATGCAGCGCGTATCCGGCGCGCAGATCGGCTACACAGTCCGGGGTAATCAGTACACCGAGGCGCGCCAGCGAGCGCGGTTCATTTTTTCGGCTGTAACGCAACAGTTTCAATGCAATTACTCCCATGAATAAGCGCACTGATCATAACAAACACCGGTTGCATAAATCGGCACCAATTGCCTCGCAGATACGAATCAACTCGGAAGTTGCCGATAAACTGCATTCCCTGTATTTGTGCCGCTGGCTGCGATGCCTCAGAATTGCTTAAATCATTGTTTATTTTGTTATATTCGTGATATTCCGCACGTCGGTGTGCGGTCGTGTGGAACAGTTCATGGTGATTTGGGGACTAAGTCGGTATCGTGCCCAGAGCACTCAAAACAGGGATCAAAACAATGAAAGTGGTAATTACCAGACTGCTGTTTGCGGCATGGGCATTGAGCGCAGTGTCGGCGTGGGGACAGACCGCGCCGGATTCGCTGGTACGCAGCACGGTGGAGGAAGTGCTTGTGCTGATGAAGCAGATTACCGACAAACGCGCGCTGCAGGATATCGTCGAAAAAAAGGTGCTGCCGAATTTCGACTTTCGCGCCATGACCCAGTTGGCGATGGGTAAGGCATGGCGTGATGCCACGCCAGTGCAGCAGCAGACGCTGGAGAACGCGTTTCGTACGCTGCTGGTGCGCACTTATACAACGGCGCTCTCCGATACGGCCGACGTTGATCGAACTGTCGAGGTGAAACCCGTAGCGTTGAAACCGGGGGATGATTACGTAACTGTGCGCACGCTGGTCAAGGAGTCCGGACGCCCACCGCTCAGCATCGATTACCGCATGACGCTGACCAATCAGGCATGGAAGGTGACCGATATCGTTGCGGAGAATATCAGTCTGGTCATTAATTATCGCAGCACGTTCAGCACCGAAATCAGCCGTTCGGGTATCGATGGCCTGATCAAAGTGCTTGAAGTCAAAAACAAGGGTGAGCAATCCTGAATGCGACCATCATTTCCGGTGGTTCACGGCGCAGTCGTGTGCTGAGCCCGGGTGCGGCTATTGCCGGAAGCCGGACCATGCGCTATCTGCAGCCCGATTCATTTCCCAAGTTGCTGGTGATTGGTTTCGCAATGGTGGCGCTGCCGCTGATTTTTGCGCTCGTCAACAACGCGATTTCAATCGACCAGTTTGCCAACCGCAGCCAGCAGGCCGTGCAACAAGCGGTCCAATCGACACAATCCAGCCGGCGTCTGGCGGAACTGCTTGGCACGCTTGAGCGCAATGCGCGGCAGATGGCGATATTGGGTAATCGCTCCCTGATGGATGCCTACGAAACCAACCACGTGGCATTTGTGCATACGGCTGAGGAGATTGCGGCTTTACCGTTTGATCCGGAGCAGCGGGCAGCGCTCGATGCGATCGTGCAAGGCGAAGCCGACATCCATGCGGTGCTGCGTGCCCCGGCGGCGCGCTCGCGCGCATTGCAGCAGGCGGTTGCGGCTTTCCCGACCCTCGGCGCGCGTGCGCAGCGCATCATCGAGCACGGCGACCGGGTGATCAATCATGAGATCCAGGCCATGCACGAAACCGCAGTGCGCGCCCGGCGTATCACGTTGTGGCAGATGCTTGCGCTGGTGCCCGTTGCACTGCTGCTGGCAGGCGGTTTCATTGTGCTGATCGCCCGCCCGATCGGGCAGATTGATGCTGCAATCCGGCGCATGGGCAGCGGAGATTTTTTAACTTCAGTCGGTGTCAGCGGTCCGCGTGACCTGCAGTTGCTCGGGCGTCGCATCGAATGGCTGCGGCATCGCCTGATGGAGCTTGAACAGCAGAAAAACCGTTTTCTGCGCCAAGTGTCGCATGAACTGAAGACGCCGCTCACGGCCTTGCGCGAGGGCTCGGAACTGCTTTCCGAGCAGGCCATAGGCAAGCTGACTCCGGAACAGCAGGAAGTTGCGGGGATTCTGCGGGAGAACAGCATAGAACTGCAGCGCCTGATTGAAGACTTATTGTCGTACGGCGCCGCGGAGTTTCATCGCAGTTCACTGCGCTTCGCACCTGTGGAAATCCGACGTGTCGTTGCCCGGGTGCTGGATGACCAGAATCTGGCGTTACGGGCACGTGGTTTGAAGGTTGCTCCACGAGTCGACGACGTCACCCTTGAAGGAGACTTCGAAAAGCTGCGCATATTGCTCGACAACCTGATCTCGAATGCGGCCAAGTTTTCTCCCGAACACGGTGTGATCGAGATCCATGCGCGCGTCGAGAGCCAGCACATGGTGCTGGAGGTGGCGGATTCCGGGGCGGGCATACCGCCGACCGTGCGCGAACGCGTATTTGATCCGTTCTATCGCGGTCGCAGTAATGTGGGTGGGCGGCTGCGGGGATCGGGTATCGGCTTGTCCATCGTCCGGGATTACGCCCAGGCCCATGGCGGCAATGTGGATGTCGTTGACGAGCCGCATCGCAGCGGCGCGCGGCTGCGTGTGACGTTGCCGTTACATCAGGGTCAGGGAGCGCTGGCATGAGCGGGTTAAGGCGGGTTGCGCTGTTGTTGGTGCTACTGGCGCTAGCCGGATGCAGCGTATGGCGGGGCATGGTGCAGCTCGACCAACCGGCGGCGGTCGTAGAGGTGCGCGGTGATCCTGCGGAAGCTGGTGCAGCGCTGGCGTATTACTCGCGGGTGCGCCGGATGGCAGCGCCGGAACTGCTGCGCGAGCAGGATGCTGCGCGACGCCTGCTCGGGCGCGCCCAGACCAACAGTAGCAAGGACAGCAACCGCGTGCGCTATGCGCTGACGCTGGTTGCCGCCGGATCTTCGAGCAGAGATGACGTGCGCGCGCTGGAGTTGCTGGAGCCGGTGGCACGTAATAACGGCAGCGCGCTGCAAGGGCTGGCGTTACTGATGACGACGTTGCTGCATGAGCAGCGCCGAATTGAAGGACAGGCACAGAGCCTGCAACAAAAGCTGGATGCTCTGCTCAATCTGGAGCGGAACATGACAGCGCGGGATAGCACAGGAGCTCAAAAACGATGAATATGGCGATGCAGGAGAGAATTCAGGGTGGTGCACGGGTGCTGGTGGTTGATGACGATCCCGGCTTGTTGCGACTGATGCAATTGCGTTTGGAAGCAGCGGGTTACGGTGTGACCACTGCCGACAGCGGTGAGCGCGCGCTGGCGCAGATTAACGTGTCGCGGCCAGGTGTGGTCGTAACCGATCTGCAGATGGGGGGCATGGATGGCATCGCACTATTCGAGAGCATACGCGCGGAGCACGCAGCGCTGCCGGTGATCATGCTGACTGCGCACGGCACGATTCCTGATGCGGTGGCGGCAGTGCAAGGCGGGGTCTTCGGATACTTGACCAAGCCGTTCGATGCCAAGGTTTTGCTGGTGGAGATTGAGCGCGCACTGGCGGTATCCGGTGTGCCGAAATCGAATGAGCCGGGACAGGATGATAGTGCCTGGCGCGCCGGAATCATCACCCGCAATCCGGCGATGGAAGAAGTGCTGGCGAAATCGCGGCTGGTGGCTGCGGGCGACGCCGCGGTACTGATTCAGGGCGAGTCGGGCACCGGCAAGGAATTGTTGGCGCGTGCGATACACGCGGCCAGCCCGCGCCGCGACCGACCCTTCGTGGCCATCAACTGCGCCGCCATCCCGGAACCGTTGCTGGAGTCCGAACTGTTTGGTCACGTCAAGGGCGCATTTACCGGAGCGGTGCGCGAGAATCGCGGCCTGTTCCAGGCCGCCGACGGCGGCACGTTGCTGCTCGACGAAATCGGCGATATGCCGCCGGCACTGCAGGTCAAGCTGCTGCGCGTGTTGCAGGAAAAGCAGGTGCGTCCGGTAGGCGGCATGCAGCACATACCGGTTGATGTGCGCGTAATATCGGCGACGCACCGCAATCTCGAAGTTGAAATGGCTGCGGGAAATTTCCGCGAGGATCTGTACTACCGGTTGAAGGTGGTGGCGCTGACCCTGCCGCAACTCGCCGAGCGCCGCGAAGATATTCCCCTGCTGGCGGCGCATTTTCTGAGCGAGTTGATTGCACGCTACAAAAAGGACGTGACCGGGTTGGCGCCGGAGGCGGTGGAATTGCTGGTTACCGCTTCCTGGCCCGGTAACGTGCGCCAGCTCTACAACGTCATTGAACAATCGGTGGCGCTGACGACAACGCCGCGCATCCCGATGAGCCTGCTGCAGCAGGCAATACGGCGTGAGCAGACTGAGTTTGAATCTTTCGAACAGGCACGGCGCAAGTTCGAGCGCGACTATCTCGCCCAGTTGCTGAAAATCACCGAGGGCAATGTCACGCAGGCGGCGCGCATGGCCAAGCGCAATCGCACCGAGTTCTACAAGTTGTTGCAGCGTCATCAGCTCGATGCGCGGCTGTTCAAGGGGCAACGTGCCTGATGTCGCGTGCTGCAGACCGGAAAACGTCCTCATAATCAGCAGGTTGGGCTTTTTGCGTGAGGTGACGTCGTGATCAGGCGACAGTCTGTGGGTGGTGAATTAATATAACCCATTGTTTCTAAACAATTAATCGTTCTGGCATCGGGCTTGCTGTATTCACTGCGGGCTGCCACCGCACGGGGCGGAGCAGCACGTAATGATTAACGGAGACCCATCATGCCTTCCACAACCACGCCGGAAGCGGCGCCTGTCAGCCGGACCACTGCTTCGCTGCTGTACCCAACGTTGCTGATTGCCGGCATCGCGGTAACCATTGCCAGTGCACTGGGCATTGCAGCAATGATGGGATGGTTGCCTATGGCGCAATCGCAATCCACGCAGTCGCAATCCATTGAACCGCCTGCGGCGACCGCACCTGCACGCAAAGCCCGGCAGAGTGCACCGGCCAAAATGCCGAAGCGTACCGTTGTTGCTGCGCGTTGCGCCGACTGCGGTGTGGTCGATTTGATTCATGTAATGCAGGTCAAAGGGCAGGGCAGCGGCGTGGGTGCTGTGACGGGTGGCGTGGTCGGCGGCATACTTGGCAATCAAGTCGGCGGTGGACGGGGGCGCACGGCAATGACAGTGGTTGGAGCCGGCGCTGGCGCCTACGCAGGCCATGAACTTGAAAAGAACATGAACAAACAGGTTAACTACGAAGTACATGTACGCATGGAAGATAATAGTGTGCGTGTTATTCGCACGCCGGATCCGGCAGTTGCTGTCGGCCAGCGGGTAAAAATCAGGGACGGCCATATGGTCGCGGCCGGGTGATTCAGGCAGATGGGTTACTCGGGCGCGCTGTATAGTGCCCCCGGCGCTGCCGTGCCGGGTTGCAGGGTGAAATTAAAAGGAATTCCAGTGATGAGTCGGTATGTGGCCGTGATGTTGTTCATTGCAACGGTGGCGGCCTGTGCGCAGAAGCCGCCGCAGCATTTCAATCTGTCCGGTTATTCGTCGGCCTTCAAAAGCGGCCATGCCGATGGATGCTCCTCTGCCGGCGGCACGCTCGAGCGCGACGAACGTCGTTTTCAGGCGGACGCCGATTACACGATGGGCTGGAACGACGGCCACAGTGCGTGCGGTAAGTAGTTTTCCGGCAATGTGAGGCGCGTGCGGCACTTCAGTTTTCCCTGATTTTTGCCGTTAAACAGGAAGCGAATTGCTCCGTAGGTGTGCGGGGCGGCCTTATGGCGACCGTACATGACTGAAAATTCCCAAAAAAACAGTACAACCGTTCAGGAACTGCGCGCCGCTGTGTTGCGTATGTTGATCGTCGAGGATAACGCTGACGATGTGGCGCTGCTGGTCGCGCAGCTCGCGCGTGCCGGCCGGGAAGTAGTGCACCAGCGGGTTGATACTGCCGTCGGCATGAGAGAAGCGTTGCGGGAGGCAGAATGGGATGTGGTCATTTCCGATCACGTGATGCCTGCCTTCAGTTCTGCGGAGGCGCTGCAGGTGTTGCGCCAGAGTGGCCGCAATATACCTTTTATCATTTACTCCGGCTGCATCAGCGAGCAGGTCATCGAGAACGCGCGCCGCGACGGCGTCCACAATTGCATAGTCAAGGGCCAGCTTGGCGAACTCATGCCGGCCATGGAGCGCGAGTTGCGCGCCAATGTTCGCGAGGCCAGGCCTTCTGCCGTCAATCTGGTGCATCTGGCCGACTATGACCGGGTCACTGGTCTCCCGGGTCGCGATCTGTTCATGCGCCAGGTGGAACTACAACTGGCGGGCGCACGCCCGAATGAGCATATTGCAGCTTGTTTTATTGATATCGCCCGTTTTATGCGAGTCAATCAAACTTTCGGATATGACGCGGCGGATCGTGTGCTCGCACAGATCGCGCGGCGCCTGAAAGCGGGCGCATCGCTGACGCAGGTATGCACGAGGTCGTAGCCGCCTTGCCGCAATGTCCACAGCAGCAGATCGGCGTCGTCCGCCGAGTCCTCGATCAACAGTAAGCGCAAGGTCTTGTTCATGGTTTCATCCCGGCAACGTTGGCGGAGTATTGATATCCAGCCAATATCCGGCAATCTGCTCTACCGAGCTGATGTAGTCCTCATAAGTTACAGGTTTGATTACATAGCTGTTGCAGCCCAGACTGTAACAACGTGCGATGTCGCCCGGCTCGTTGGAAGAAGTAAAAATTACTACGCATAGACGGCGGGTGCGCTCATCGCCGCGAATCTGTCGCAGCACCTCGGCGCCGTCGAGTTTCGGTAGTTTCAGATCGAGCAGCACCAGGCACGGCAGCGGCACCATTTCTTCAAGCAAGGCGATCGCCTCCGCGCCGTTCCGCGCGATGGCAACTCTTTCCTCTCGGCCGGCCCTGCGCAGGCCGCGTTGGGTCAATGACTCCTCGTCGGGGTTGTCCTCGACCAACATGATGCTACGTGTGTTCAAAAGCGTTCCGTAATTTTACGAGTGAAAAAAATGAAGTTACGGGTACCTGCAACGTGCCGAGGCACAATGCACTGAACCGTGGCTAAACTGTGTCTAGAGCTCGAATTGATTGATGTCGTGCTGGCGCCGGAAGAACCCAGGCAACCAAACGGAATTGACTATCTACTTTCCACCCTTACCCCCATCCTGCGACCGAGACCATGATAAACCAGTTTGTCGATGTGTGACCGTACCGCGCGTGCGCCGGCCGGTTCGCTGCAACTCGTTATTTATGCAATATTTTTTTACAGACTTCAAGTTTGCCCGTGGTCAGCCGTTGAATGGCACGGCCCTGCTTTAACGGAACATCCGCGAAGTGGGCTGGGTATACGTGCGTGCCGGAATGCTGCAGTGGGAGTAGCCGGGGCACGATTAGCCGATTAACGAATTAGAAGCGAGACTCCCGCGTCGAAGCCGCCGGCGGCGACACGGGCCTACAGGGCAGCAGAGGATAGATTCAAATGGCGACACCCAAGGTACATTCACTGATTGTCGCCGGCAATGTCTTTTTTTGCGCTTTCCGCAAGTCGGCTTTGCGCCCGACCACGCCTACGGTACAGACGCCTATTGCGCCACAGGATGTGCGGGTGATGGCAGAGACCCTGCAGGGCGCTTGCCGCGATCTTATTGCCGACACCCCCGCGTTGGTGCGGTACTCCGAACTCAATGCTGCGGATCTCGTCAGCGTTGCGAGCATGATCGACGAACTGGCTTTCCAGACGCACTTGATGGCGCTGGAGAGCAGGAATTTCACGGCGCCGCGTATCGGGGCTGAGGATATGCAACAGTTGCTGCTCGAAGGGGCGGCGGTGACCGCCGAGATTCAGTCCTGCATGAGAGCAGCCAATGCGGCGGCAGATCAGTTTTCACGCCGCTTGCGGAAGCAGGCCGAGCGCGCCCTGCGGCTGGGACGGGATGTTGCGCAGGCGCTGGACGTGGCGGTACGCGATCAAACGCCGGCAACGCCCTGACATATCAGGGCAGGAATCGCGCCGCGGGATGCCGCAGGATTCGCAGTATTCAATTTTCCCCGGCTGACGCCGGTTTCCGCCGAAATACTTTTCCGTCTCAGTTACTGAGGCAGTCGGCGGCGCTGATCGGGATCGTTGCGGCGATCAGCCCGTTTTTCTCGAGAAAACAACGCAACTCTGCTGCGGGCATCGGTTTGCCGATCAGAAAACCCTGCATCAGGTCGCACCCGTTGCTGCGCAGGAAGTCAGCTTGCGCGGTAGTTTCGACACCCTCGGCCACTACGCTCAGACGCAGGCTGCGCCCCATGGCGATGAGCGCATTGGTAATGGCGACATCGTCGGCATCATGCGGTATGTCTTTGATGAAGGAGCGATCCACTTTCAGGGTGTTGACCGGGAAGCGCTTCAGGTATCCCAGTGACGAATAGCCGGTGCCGAAGTCATCAATGGCGAGTTTTACGCCCAGTGCGCGCAACTCGTGGAGGGTTGTTGTCGCCTGCTCCGGTTTGTCCATCACCATGCTTTCGGTGATTTCGAGTTCCAGCGTTTCGGGGGGCAGCCCGGTATCTTCCAGAATATGGCGCACGTCGCTCACCAGATCGTCGTGAGAAAATTGCCGTGGCGACAGATTTACCGCAATACGGAAGTCGTGCGCGCCGGCGTCCTGCCAGCACTTGGCTTCAACGCAGGCGCGCATCAGCACAATGCGCCCGATCGGCACAATCAGGCCGGTTTCTTCAGCGAGCGGGATGAATTTTACTGGCGACATCATGCCCAATCCGGGATGGTTCCAGCGCAGCAGTGCTTCTGCACCTACGACGCGACCGGTAGCAACTTCCACCTGAGGCTGGTAATGAAGCAGGAACTCATCCAGCTCGATGGCCCGGCGCAGGAAGCGCTCGATCACCACGTTTTCGAATGAGCGGGCATTCATCTGTGGCGAGTGGAACTGAAAATTGTTCTTGCCCTGATCTTTGGCCCTGTACATCGCCAGTTCAGCATTGCGCAGCAGGGCAGCAACCGCAGTTTCCTCACCGATCGCACCTGATACCAGGATGAAGGGAATGTCCTGGTCGTGGGCCCTGACCATGGCGAGCGCCTCGATGCCGTCGAACTGCGGCATGTTGTGGTCGCTGAGTACGGCGTGCCATGGACCCTGTTGCAAAGCTGCGGCGAGCGTCTCCCGGGTCCATACTCGCTGATGATCGACCTCGACGCCGGAGTGCTTCAGCGCGGCGAGCACCAGGCAAGCATCGTCCTCGCTGTCTTCGACGAGCAGTACGCGGGCGATGGGTTTCATAGGGATGCGGGGTCGGCAATCCTCAGGGACTGTCGAGGATCCTTGTTGGGATATTGCGTCGCGAGCAGCGAGTGGCGGCGTAATGGTCGCCAACCTGCGCATGATCCGGATTATTCAAAATAAGTCCCTTGATGTCATTGCCATAGCCGACGCATCAAGCGCCTCCTGCGGTTGGCCAGGTGATAACGGCGGGACAGACGGGAAACTTGAGGAAAGATTGTGCTGCCACGCACCAGGGAAGCGCACCGCGAAAATATCGTAACCCGTTGTTTTATTTAATTATTTTTAAACGGCGCACACGGCACTGGGGTCAGCCTTTGACGCGGCTGATGCGCACGACTTCAGGAATCTTGCGCAAGTCGCGCACGATGCGGGCGAGGTGCATGCGGTTCAACACCTGCACGGTAAAGCGCATGCCGGTATAGGTGCCGCCGTCTTCGGGCTCGACGGCGACATTCTGGATGTTGGAATTCGCCTCGGCGATTTCTGCGGCCACCTTGGCCAGTACGCCGCGCTGGTTGGCGACCACCAGGCGGATGCCGACATCAAAAAGTTTGGACGGACTCGCGTCCCATTGCACGTCGAGCAGGCGATCGGGATCGCGGTGGCTTTTGGCGATGATCGAACAGTCGTGGGTATGTACCACCATGCCCTGGCCCTTGCTGATGACGCCGATGATGGGATCGCCCGGGATCGGTCCGCAGCAGCGCGCAAACTGCACGGCGAGTCCCTCTGAACCGCGCACAACCATGGTGCCGGCAGGGCGGTTTGCCGCCGGCAGCGGCTCGCCGCGCGCCAGCAACTGATGGGCGACAACGACGGCGAGGCGTTTGCCCAGGCCGATGTCGGACAGTATGTCGTCGCGTGTTTTGGTGTTTGATTCGCGTACCAGCTTGGCCCATTGCGCATCAGTGATTTCCGAGATGCTGGATTTGAAGTTGCTCACCGCCTGCTGCAGCAGGCGCTTGCCCAGCTCCACCGACTCGGAGAAATGCATGGTCTTCAAATAATGACGGATATGCGCACGCGCCTTGGCCGTGGCGACGAAGTTGAGCCAGAGCGGATTGGGTTTGGCGTGCGAGGCAGTTATGATTTCCACGCGATCGCCGTTGCGCAATTCCGTGCGCAGCGGCATCAGCTCCTGGTTTATTTTGACAGCTACGCAGCGATTGCCGATGTCGGTATGCACCGAATAGGCGAAATCGACCGCGCAGGCACCGCGGGGCAAGGCAAGGATTTTGCCTTGGGGCGTAAACACATAGACCGCATCCGGAAACAGGTCGACCTTGAGGTGCTCAAGAAATTCAGCCGAATCGCCGGATTCGGTTTGTATTTCCAGCAGACTCTGCAGCCACAGGTGCGTTTTCTGCTGCAAATCCGAGAGCGAAGTATCTGAACTCTTGTACAGCCAGTGCGAGGCGACACCGGATTCGGCAATTTTGTGCATATCGGCGGTGCGGATCTGGATTTCGATCGGGCTGCCGAAAGGGCCGAACAGCGTGGTATGCAACGACTGATAACCGTTGGCCCTGGGTATGGCGATGTAATCCTTGAATTTTCCGGGAATCGGTTTGTAGAGACCGTGCAACACACCCAGCGCCACATAGCAGGCCTGAGTGTCCTGGACGACGACGCGGAAACCGAATACATCCTGCACTTGAGCGAACGACAAATGCTTTTCACGCATCTTGCGGTACACCGAGTGCAGGTGTTTTTCACGTCCCTGCACCTGCGCTTCCAGTCTCTGTTCGGCGAGACGGCGTTGAATGCCATCGAGCACCTTGCTTAACACCTCGCGCCGGTTGCCGCGCGCTGTCTTTACAGCTTTGGCAAGCACGCGAAAGCGGTCGGGATACAGATGCTGGAACGACAGATCCGACATTTCCTGGTAGAGCGCGTTCAGTCCCAGGCGGTTGGCGATGGGGGCGTAGATGTCCAGTGTTTCGCGCGCGATGCGCTGACGCTTCTCCGGCGGCACGGCGTCCAGCGTGCGCATGTTGTGCAGGCGGTCGGCAAGTTTGATCAGCATGACACGCACGTCGCGTGCCATTGCGAGCAGCATCTTGCGGAAGTTCTCGGCCTGCGCTTTTTCCTGCGTACCGAATTCGATGCGATCGAGTTTGGATACGCCGTCCACCAGATCGGCGACCGGTTTGCCGAAGCGTTCGGCAATCTGCTGTTTGGTGATTGCAGTATCTTCGACGACATCGTGCAGCAGCGCTGCCGTCAGCGCCTGGGAGTCGAGATGCCATTGCGCCAGAATGCTGGCTACGGCCAGCGGGTGCGCGATGTAAGGTTCGCCTGATTCGCGAAACTGGCCCTGGTGCGCTGATTCGCTGAAATGATATGCAGCTTCGAGCTGCAACAGGTCTTCGGGTTTAAGGTAACCGGACCATTCCCCGAACAGTGCACGGGACGCCGCCGTCGTGGTGGGAATGGGTGCGGTCATGCGTCCGGGGGGTGCGCCGTCCGCAGTCAGGAGTCACACCCCAGATCGAGGCGCGTAGCGCCTGCTACGACGGGCTTTTATTGAGGATTTCGGCGCCGTAGCGGCCCGCGGCGAGTTCCCGCAGCGCAATGACCGTGGGTTTATCGCGGGTGGCGTCGATCAAAGGCTGAGCGCCGTTTGCCAGTTGGCGAGCACGATAAGTCGCCGCCAGGGACATTTCAAACCGGTTGGGGATGATTTTGATGCAATCGTCAACAGTAATGCGGGCCATGATTTCTCTATTTAAGTCGGTTGCTTCAGTCGGTTCATCAGGTCGGAGTGCCGAAGAAGCTGGCGCGTGGTGCGCAGGCGCTCAGCGCGGACTACAGACTGCAATTCTTCCGCAGCGATCCGAAATTCACTGTTGATAATAACATAGTCGAACTCGCCCACGTGACTGATCTCGTCCCGGGCGTTGGCGTGGCGCTGCGCGATCACCTCGGGGGTGTCCTGGCCGCGGGTGTTCAGCCGTTGCAGCAGCGCTTCAAAGGATGGCGGCAAGATGAAAATGCTGATCGACTCCGGCATCAGTTTGTGCACCTGTGCTGCGCCCTGCCAGTCGATTTCCAGCACGATATCGACGTCGCGGGCCAGATGGTCGGTCACCCACTGGCGGGAGGTGCCATAGCGGTTGCCGTGGACCAGCGCGGACTCCAGAAAATCCCCCGCCTGTGTCATCTGACTGAACACCTCAGCGGTGATGAAGTGGTAATGACGGCCGTCCGCTTCGCCGGTCCGCGGCTGCCGGGTGGTGTAGGAGACCGATATGCGAATCTGCGGGTCGGCCTCAATCAGTGCTGCCACCAGACTGGTCTTGCCGGCCCCGGAAGGCGCGCTGATGATGTAGAGATTGCCGCTCATTTAAGGGCGTAAATGGTGAATGGTGAAGGGTGAAGGGCAACAGCACAATGCCGGTTGTTCATGTCCCGCTCCCCGCTTACTCGATGTTCTGGATCTGTTCGC
Source organism: Betaproteobacteria bacterium (assembly GCA_032128415.1). Taxonomy (GTDB): domain Bacteria; phylum Pseudomonadota; class Gammaproteobacteria; order Burkholderiales; family SG8-41. The sequence continues at coordinate 75,930 of JAQBGW010000004.1, forward strand.
GCATCTGCTCAATAAGCAGTTTGAGATCCATGGCAACCTGGGTTACCGCGATGTCTGCCGATTTTGAGCCGAGGGTGTTGGCTTCACGATTGAGTTCCTGCATCAGGAAATCCAGGCGTTTGCCCGCGGCGCCGCCTTTTTTCAGGATACGCTGGATTTCATCGAGGTGCGTGGTGAGCCGGGACAATTCCTCATCCACATCGATCTTGTTGATGAACAGCGCCACTTCCTGGCGTACCCGCTCGTCCTCCGCAGACAATAACGCTTCTTTCAGACGGGCATTGAGCCGTGCTTCGAATGCAGCGATGATCTCCGGCATGCGCGGCTGGACGGTTGCGATGCGTGCGCGTATTTCGGCAGCGCGTTCAAGAATTACCGCGGCGAGTTTTTCGCCTTCACGGGCGCGCGCTGCCGTGAATTCACGCAGAGCTTCGCGCATCAGTTCAGCGGTGACGGTGCGCATCTCATCGACGGGCAAGGTGTCCGCGCCGAGCATGCCGGGCCAGCGCAGCACGTCGGCCACCCCCAGCGGCCGGGCATCGGGCAGCGCTGCGCGCACCTGCGCATTGAGTGTCAGCAATTGCGAAAGCAAAGCAGGATTGGGCTCCGCGCTGCCCGGCGTACCGCTGCGCATCGCGTAGGACACGCGGCACTCGATCTTGCCGCGGGTGGCAGCCACGGCGACCGCTTCACGCAGAGCTGGTTCGGCCAGCCGCAATTCGTCAGGAATACGGAATGACACATCGAGATAGCGGTGGTTGACCGAGCGCAACTCGAGGCTGACCGAACCCCAGTCGAGTTCTCGTGCGGTGGTGGCGTATCCGGTCATGCTGTGGATCATTGCGGCGGGCTTTATAATGAAAGACCCGTGAAACATAGCATATCGAAGGAGTCCCGTGCGACCCAGCCAGCGCAAACCCGGTGAACTGCGCACCGTCCGCATTACCCGCAATTACACCTGCCATGCCGAAGGCGCGGTGCTGATCGAATTCGGTGCCACCAAAGTGTTATGCACCGCGAGCGTGCTGGAGAAGCAGCCGCCGCATTTGCGCGGTACCGAGCGCGGTTGGGTCACGGCCGAATACGGCATGCTGCCGCGTTCCACCAATACCCGCACCGACCGCGAAGCGGCGCGCGGCAAACAGTCGGGCCGCACGCAGGAAATCCAGCGCCTGATCGGGCGTTCGCTGCGTGCCGTGGTCGATCTGGAAAAACTGGGGCCGCGCACCATCCATCTCGATTGCGACGTGCTGCAAGCTGACGGCGGCACGCGCACGGCTGCCATTACCGGCGCGTATGTGGCGCTGGCCGATGCAGTGGCTTTCCTGATCCGTGAAAAACGCATTGCGGCGTCACCGCTACGGGAAGCCGTGGCCGCCGTTTCGGTAGGTGTATTCGAAGGCGTACCGGTACTCGATCTTGATTATGCCGAGGATTCCAAATGCGGTACCGATATGAATGTGGTGATGACGGCGGGCGGGGGATTGATCGAGGTGCAGGGCACGGCAGAAGGCGCACCGTTCAGTCGCGCCGAAATGCAGGCCATGCTCGATCTCGCGCAGCAGGGCATATCGCAACTGGTGGCTGCCCAGCATGCGGCGCTGGGCTAAAGCGGAAACCCCAATTCAGCCACAGAGGTCGCAGAGGCCACAGAGAAGAGCGGGTTGATGATGCTTGGGTAGCCAGCAACTTTGCAGCGCATCTTTTGGTTTTGTTTTCCTCTATGTTCTCTGTGCCCTCTGTGGCTAATGTTTTTGACTTTCAAAATGAAAAAACTCGTCATCGCCACCAACAATCCGGGCAAGTTACGCGAAATCGGCGCCATCCTTGCGCCGCTGGCGATTGAGGTCGTGGCGCAGGGTGCGCTCGGCGTGAGCGAGGCTGAGGAGCCGCACTGCACGTTTGTCGAGAACGCGCTGGCCAAGGCGCGTCATGCCAGTCGCGCGACCGGATTGCCGGCACTGGCGGATGATTCCGGGGTGTGCGTGTCTGCGCTTAACGGTGAGCCCGGTGTGCATTCGGCGCGATATGCAGCGGCCCCCGAGGTTGCCGGACGCGAAGATCAGGATCGGCGCAACAATAACAAGCTGCTGCACGCGCTGGCTGGCGTTGCAGACCGGCGCGCACACTATTGCTGCGTGATTGCGTTGGTGCGTCATGCTGACGATCCGCAGCCGCTGCTCTTTGAAGCGGAATGGCACGGTGAAATTCTTGATGCGCCGCGTGGCGAGGGCGGCTTCGGCTATGACCCGTTGTTCCATATCCCGGCGCTGGGCAAGACCGGCGCTGAATTGCCGCTGGCAGAAAAGAATCGCATCAGCCACCGTGGGCGTGCCCTGGCGCTGCTGCTTGAGCGCCTGCGCGCCATGGGCTCGGGCTGACACCCCGCCAACGATTAGTCATGATTACCCCTACTGCGCTCCACACCTCGCGCTCCGCGCCGTCATTTGATGCTTTGCCGCCGCTGTCGCTGTACATCCACATTCCGTGGTGCGTGCGTAAATGCCCCTATTGCGATTTCAATTCGCACGAGGCGCGCGGCGTATTGCCCGAGGATGAATACGTGGCGGCGTTGTTGTGCGATCTGGAATCGGCTCTGCCGCAGGTGTGGAGCCGGCCGGTGTTGACGGTGTTTATCGGTGGCGGCACGCCCAGTCTGCTGTCGGTGCGCGCGCTGGATGCGTTGTTGTCGGGTGTGCGCGCCCGTGTGCCGCTGGCGGTGGATGCGGAAATCACGATGGAGGCCAACCCCGGCACGGTGGAAGCGGAAAAATTTTCCGGATTTCATGCGGCCGGCGTGAACCGCCTGTCGCTGGGCATCCAGAGTTTCAATGACCGTCATCTCACGGCACTGGGACGCATCCACGACGGCGCGCAGGCGCATCGCGCTGCGGAACTCGCGCTCGGCACCTTCGCCAACGTCAATCTCGATCTGATGTACGGCTTGCCCGGTCAGACGCTGGCTGAGGCTGAGGCCGATATGGCAACGGCGAGTGCGCTGGCGCCGGCGCATGTCAGCGCCTATCACCTGACGCTGGAACCGAACACGTATTTTCACCGCTATCCGCCGGCGTTGCCTGATGACGATGCAACAGCAGATATGCAGTCCGCCATCGAGGCGCAACTGGGGGCTGCCGGCTACGATCATTACGAGACTTCCGCGTTCGCGCAGTCCGGTGCGCGCAGCCGCCACAATCTCAACTATTGGATGTTCGGCGACTATCTCGGCATCGGCGCCGGCGCACACAGTAAAATATCGTTTAAAAACAACATATTACGAGAATCCCGCCCGCGTCAACCCAAAGCCTATCTGGCGCAGGCCGGGAGCGCCGGCGCGTTGGCGGCGCAGGCCGTTACGGTCGCCGAACTGCCGGGCGAATTCATGATGAATGCGCTGCGCCTCAACGCGGGTTTTGAACTTGCGCTGTACCCGGAACGCACGGGCCTTGCTCTGACCTCCGTGTTGGCAGGATTGGAGCAGGCTGAAGCGCGGGGCCTGATCATCCGTGATCACCAGCGCGTGACACCGACCCCACTGGGCCGGCGCTTCCTGAACGACCTGATTGGAATATTTCTGCCCTGAGCCCTGGCGGGATTAGTAGTGGGCAGTTGCCGGGGTGTTCAAGCACACTGGTCCGGCGGCCGTAAATCACCCATGAGCGTATCGGCGCTTCCCACTGGCAGGGGAAATGATCAAGATCATTACATCACTGCCGAGGATGTCGATCTGTCCAGAGGGCGGCCTGGAGGTGGCGACCGTATTGTGAAATTTGAGAAGCCTGAAACCTGGGGTATAGACATCGCCCGGTTTCTCTAGAATTGGGTTTATCCGCTGTTTTCCGTCTACGCCCGCCCGGCTCTCGCGCGGGCGTTGCGTTTCCAGAACCACGGTCTAGAATAGCGCGTTTGCCGATTTCCAGCGCCGGTTCTGCCGGTTTACGGGCAGGGCTCCCACCCATACTTTTAGAGAAATTCCAGGTAATTCCAAAAAGAGAGGCTCCATGATCAGCATCAAAAAAAGCATTATTACGTCGCTCATTGCAGTAACCACGCTGGTCAGCGGTGTTGCGCAGGCCCAGGCCTATCCCAACAGGCCGGTGCGATTTGTCGTGACCTATCCCGCCGGCGGGAGTTCCGATGTGATGGCGCGCATCATCGGCAAAAAACTGACCGAAATCTGGGGCCAGCAGGTGCTGGTAGAGTCCCGTCCCGGTGCGGCAGGCGCCGTCGGCATGGAGTTTGCCGCCAGGCAGGCGCCCGACGGTTACACCTTCCTGCTCGGCAACTTCGGACCGGTACTGGCCAATCCGCTGCTGAACAAGGTCAAGTACAACGTCGATAAGGATTTCCTCCCGGTCGGGCAGATCACCCGCGCGGCCAACATCCTGGTGACGCCGAACACGCTCCCGGTCAACAGCGTGCAAGACCTGATCGCGCTGGCAAAAAAGAATCCTGGCGTACTGACCTACGCCACCAGTGGCTCCGGCAGCATGTCACACCTCGCCGGCGAAATGTTCAAACGTCTGGCCAAGGTGGACATCATCACCGTGCCGTTCCAAGGCGGCGTGTACTCGATCGCCGCAGTGCAGGGTGGTCATATCATGCTGATGTTTTCCGATGCGCAGCCGGTCATGGGCAACCTGAAGGCCGGCAGGCTGAAGGCGCTGGCAGTGACCAGCGCCAAGCGTACGCCGTTCACCCCCGAATTGCCGACGCTGGCCGAGGCGGGCATCAAGGGATTCGCCGCTGCCAACTGGTGGGGCATCCTGTTCCCGGCCGGAGTGCAGAAATCCATAGTGGACAAGATTTCGGCAGATCTCGGCCGCGCGCTTGATGATGACGTAGTGAAGAAGAATCTCGGGTTGATGGCCATCGAGGCGGTGTACAGCAAACCCGACCAGTTTGCGGCCTTCATCCGGTCCGAGCGCAAACTCTGGGGCGACCTGATCCGCGATGCAAAAATCACCGGCAATCAGTAACGCAGTTTTGTTTTGAACGAAAACGGCAGCCTGCGGGCTGCCGTTTTTCATGGACGTTTGCGGAACACGATGTCCCAGACGCCGTGGCCAAGATTCAGGCCGCGGGTCTCGAACTTCGTCTGTGGGCGATAGGCGGGACGCTCGGCATAGCCGGTTGCGGTGTTGGTGAGCGCCGGTTCTGCGCCCAGAACGGCGAGGATCTGCTCGGCGTATTCCTGCCAGTCGGTCGCGGCATGCAAATAGCCACCCGGTTTCAGACGGGATGCGGCGAGCGCGACGAATGCAGGCTGGATCAACCGCCGTTTGTGGTGACGTTTCTTGGGCCACGGATCGGGAAAGAAAATGTGCATGCCACTAAGGCTGGCTGGCGCGACCATGCGTTCAAGTACAGCCACGGCATCGTGCTGTATGACGCGTACATTGGTCAGACCTGCTTCATCGATCTGTTTCAACAGGCTGCCCACACCGGGCGTATGCACTTCGACGCCGAGGTAATTGATACCAGGATTTGCGGCGGCGACGGCGACAGTGGTTTCACCCATGCCGCAGCCGATTTCAAGAATGCACGGCGCCTGTCGGCCAAAAACAGCTTCAGGATTGATATTTTGTTCCTGAAAGGCAATACCGTAGCGCGGTAGCAGCGTGTCGTGCGCCCGGCGCTGGGCGTTCGAGACGCGGCCCTGACGCAACACATAGCTGCGGATGGATCGGTGGTGCGGGGTGGTCATTCCCGTCGAGTGTAGCGGGAAATGGCTGCAAGCAGCTTAGCGGAACGTGCCCGAACCGTGCGCCACCGGCGGATCAGGGGTATCGTCTAATTCTTGCCGATGAGTCCGGCGGTCGGCGAACTGGGTGCAGCCGAATAGAGTTTTTTCGGCATGCGTCCCGCGCGGTACGCCTCACGGCCGGCTTCAACCGCTTTTTTCATGGCAGAGGCCATCATCACCGGATTATTTGCTACAGCTACTGCGGTATTCATCAATACTGCGTCGCAACCCAGTTCCATGGCGATGGTAGCGTCGGAAGCGGTGCCGACACCGGCATCGACTACCACCGGCACTTTTGCATTTTCAATAATGATTTGCAGGTTCCACGGATTGAGTATGCCCATGCCCGATCCAATCAATGAAGCCAGTGGCATGATGGCTACGCAGCCGATGTCTTCCAGTTGTCTGGCGATGATGGGGTCGTCAGAGGTGTAGACCATGACCTTGAAGCCGTCTTTTACCAGCGTTTTTGCCGCAGCGATGGTTTCAACCACGTTGGGATACAGGGTCTTAGGGTCGCCCAGCACTTCCAGCTTGACCAGATCGTGGCCGTCGAGCAGTTCCCGCGCCAGCCGCAGCGTGCGCACCGCATCGTCTGCGCTGTAGCAGCCCGCTGTATTGGGCAGCAGGGTGTACTTGGACGGTGGTATGGCGTCGAGCAGATTGGGCTCGCCGGGATTCTGCCCGATGTTGGTGCGGCGGATGGCAACAGTGACAATCTGTGCGCCGCTGGCTTCCACCGCAGCGCGGGTTTCAGCGAAGTCTTTGTACTTGCCGGTGCCGATCAGCAGTCGGGATTGGTAAGCGGTGCCGCCGATCAGCAGCGGATCGACGTTTTCATGTGGTTTCATCGGATAGGGTGTCCAAGAGTACGAGTGACAAAGTGTGCATGTCACGGCGCGTGGTGGCAATGACCACGGTCAAACATTGCGTCAGCCACCACCGACCGCAACGACGATTTCCAGACGGTCGCCGTTCTCCAACTGGCAATCGCCAAAGCGGCTGCGCGGCACGATTTCACCGTTGCGCTCAATGGCTATGCGCTTGCCGGACAGTTCAAGCTGCTTGATCAATTCCGCACAAGTCAGCGCTCGGGGGTGCTGGCGTATTTCGCCGTTGATGGTCAGAGAGATCATGGTGTTGGCGCCGCGCCGCTTCTATGCTGATATCAAGTTGTTATTCTACCGTTCCCTGCCGGAACTCCGGCAGCCCGATGCTACAATTGATCAGATCCCCCCCCCCGGCACCCCACAATCAAAGTGCAAAGAAGCGATTTTCCGGATGCGCGACTGCTGCGGCTGACAGCCGGCGCTGTGGTTGCGATCATTCTGTGGTTCATCGTGCGCGGCGCATTGCCGGAGCTGTGGCGCACACCCGGCAGTCCGGCGCTGTATCTGACCGGCGTGGTGGGCGTACTGTTGCTGCTGGTGCCGGTCGCCTTCGTGCTGGCCAAGCGCGGCGGCCACAGCACCAATCCCGTCGGTTGGTTTAATGCGCATATTGTGTGTTCGTTGCTCGGCATGGTGTTGATTTCGATTCATTCTGGCGGGTTTCTGCGCCGCCCCCCTGCATTGTTGCTGTTGGTATTGCTCGCGCTGGCCGTGCTGGGGGTGTGGGCGCGGGTTCGCGGATCGCGGCTAATGGCCGCTACGTTTGCATCGAAGGCGCCGGCGTTTCAAGTGCCTGATGCGGCGACCCGTGAGCGACTGCGCGTGCTGATCAGCGAAAAACGCCGCTTGCTTACCGAACTTGATCCGCAGGCTATCGAAGGCACGTTCTCGGTCAACCTGCCGCACTTCATGTGCAGTCCCCGCCTGGCGTTTGCCTATCGTCGGCTTGCCCGCGAAGAAACGCAGCTGCTGGGTTCGCGGCTCGCGGTATCGGCGGAGCAGGCGTGGTGGCGGCCATTACACATGGCGCTGGCCTGGTTGTTTGTGCTGGGTGTGGTGATACATGTGTGCACTGTGACTTTTTTCGCTGGCTATGTCGCCGATGACGGGCCGATCACCTGGTGGCATTTGACCGCGTGGTAAAAGAATATCCATGGAACAACTGAACGAAACCACGCGCGTTGCTTTATTGATTGATCTCGAGCGTTGCACCGGTTGCAAAAGCTGTGAAGCCGCGTGCAAAACCGAACATCGCCTCGGTCCCGGCGAATATCGCAACAAGGTGGTGTGGGCCAGCGCGCTGGAAGAGGCGGGACTGGCTTTCCTGACGCTGACCTGCCAGCACTGTGAGCGGCCGGCGTGCCTGCGCGCGTGCCCGGTGAATCCCAAAGCCATCCAGAAGGATGCAGTCACCGGCATCGTGCGCGTCGACGAATCGCGCTGCACCGGTTGCGGTGAATGCGTGATCGCCTGTCCGTACAGCGCGATGGGCTTCGATGCCCAGGGGCACCATGCGGTGAAATGCGACCTGTGCGTGGATCGCCGCGCCGAGGGTGAGGCAACCACGGCCTGTGCCAGCGTCTGCCCGACGCAGGCCATCCGTTTTGGCAATCGCGCCGAATTGCTGGCCGATGCCGAACAATCCGGCCGCCTGCCTCGCGACCAGGATCATTTCCTGCTCGGACCGGCGACGATTTATCTGGAACGCACGAACCCCGAAAACAAAAGCACTGCGACCGCGGTGACACCGGCGCGTGCGCATCCCGGTGAATCGCGGCGCCCGTCATTCATGGATGCGTTGTCCGCGCAAAGTGCGGTGCAAGCGGTACCGACGGCGTATCCCTATGGTGAATCGCGCGAAGACACGACGCCGGATCGTGTAGTGCCCGGCGGCTGTAATATCTGCTTCAATTGCTGCAGCACAAAATTTCACTTTAAAAACAATAAGTTAGTAAAAATCACCGGGAATGATGACGATCCGCTGCTTAAAGGCCGTGTTTGTCCCAAGTCGCAACTGACGCTGCAGATGTACCACAGCGAACACCGGCTGCTGTACCCGCAAAAACGCGTCGGTGCGCGCGGCGAAGGCCGCTTTGAACGCATTTCGTGGGATCAGGCGCTGGATGAGATTGCCGAGAAGCTGAAGGCTGTCCGTGACCAGAATGGCGCGGAAGCGCTGGCCATGTTCATCGGCACGCGCACCGGCACGCTCGACAACCTGGGTTATACGCGCCTCTTTGCGCAAATGTGGGGCACTCCAAACAAGGGCGGCACGGATCCTTTTTGCGCAACCTCGAAGAGCGTCGCCTACGAATTGACGCAGGGCCGCGTCGGCAGCGGCAACAGCTACACGCAAGACGATATGGGATCTGCCGCGCTCTACGTCTATTTCGGCGACAACCAGGCTGAAACGCGGCCGGTGTATTTCGGCATGATCAACGACTGGCGCATCAGGAACGGCGCGAAAATGATTGTGGTTGATCCGCGGCTGACGGCGACAGCGTCGAAAGCCGACCGCTGGCTGCCGATCCGCCCCGGTACCGACATGGCATTGGGCCTCGCGCTGGCGCAGCACATCCTCGCCAACAACCTGCATGACGCGGCCTATTGCGCGGCATGGGTGCTGGGATTTGAGCGGTGGCGCGATTTCATTGTGCAGAAGGGCTATACGCCGGAATGGGCGGCGCCGGTCACCGGTATTGCGGCGGAAGACATTAGACGGCTCGCTGAAGACATCGCCGCCGCTGATGGCTGCGTGATGTTCGGCAGCCGCGGCGTCAACCAGCATACCAACGGTACGCAGACCAACCGGGTGTTGATGTATCTCGCGGCGATCACCGGCAACTGGGGACGGCGTGGTGGCGCCTACTTCAACATGACCGCAGCTACGCCGATTGCGCCGAATGCACCCGAGGACCGGCGCCCGAAAATCAAACGCCCGAAAGTGCGCCTCAGTCCCGCCGGCTGGACTGACGCGATGCTCCACGGCAAGCCGTACCCGATCCGCGCGCTGATCACCTGCAACAATCCGCTGGCGCAATGGCCGGGGCAGGACAAGGCGCGCGCGGCATTTTCCGCGCTGGACCTGATGGTGCACATCGAACTGTTCGCCAACGAGACCTCGGCTTATGCTGATTATCTGCTGCCGGCTGCGAGCGGTATCGAAAAAGGCGAGATCGGACGATCCAACGACGATCGCCGTGTGGTGTGGATCGACAAGATGATCGACCCGCCGGGCGAGGCGAAGGCCGACGGCTGGATCTGGATCGAACTCGGCAAGCGCCTCGGTTTTGAAGACGTGCTGCAGGAGCGCTACAAGGACACCAGCGTGTTCTGGGACGAAGTCTGTATCGGGAACAAGTTGATGAGCGGCTGCACCCAGAAGCGCCTGCATTCCACGCCCTATCGCTGGGTGCGGCAACCCGTAATCAGCGAGGATGCACCGGAAATCGAGACCTTGTATCTGGAGGGCACGACTGCGCCGGGCGCGCCGGCCGGGCACCGCTTTCCCACCGCGAGCGGCAAGCTGGAATTCTGGACTGAAAATATCGAAGCTAAATTCAATACGCTGGGATTGTCGGCGCTGCCGGAGTTTTATTCCGAACGCGAACAACTGGTCGATTTGCCGTACATGGAATTGCAGGACAGCGATGCGGAGGAGGGCGTGATTTCGCCGTTCTGTTCACCGGCAACCGGCACCTCGCGCGGGCGCATCGTGGCGCCCGATGCCAATCATCCCGGTGCGCAACTGCGTGCGCGGGGTTTCGACACCGAACTTGTCACCGGCCGCCCGTCGGCAGCGCATTTCCATAGCTGGACGCATTATTTCTGGCAGGCGCAGGAAATGTGGCCCGATCTCTTTTGCCAGATTCATCCCGACAAGGCGGCAGCGCTGGGCATTGCCGACGGCGAACGCGTGAAAGTGGAATCTGCGCACGGCGCCATTGAAGCGATGGCCTGGGTGCACACCGGCATCCGCCCGACGGCGGTGTTCATACCCATCGGCTGGGGCGAGCGCCAGCCCTACAATCCGTGGCGCTCGGTGAATTTTCTGACTGATGCCACACAGCGTGACCCGATCTCGGACCAGACCAATCTCAAAGTGCTGCTGTGCCGGGTGTCGCGCATTGTGGCCTAGCGACGCCAGAAGGATGGCCTGCATAGTGTCATGAGTGCGGGCCGGACCCGCGCTGCGGTCAACCTCCGGATCCGGGAATAACCGCCGCAGCGCTGTCCTTCTCTATCACCTGGACACGTTCGACGCTGAAGTAGATCTTGTCGCTGAACCAGCCCTCATCCATCTCGCCTTCGATTTCGATCTTGGTGCCTTTGTCGAGCTTCTGGCCCCACAACAGACGGTCTTCAATCGCGAGGTTGACCTGGCCCGTGCCGTCAGTGAACAGGTATGACTCATCGCCGTTATTGCGGACGATGGTTCCCTGCAATATGACCCGGCGAGCGTCATCAGGTGCAGAGAGTATGGACTGTACATCGGTCTTGCCAACCGGGGAGCCATATTGGGCGAAAGCGGGGAAGGCGGCGAAAAGCAGCATTGCGACAAGAATTTTTTTCACAGGTTTTCCTTAGATTGCGATAGTCAACGTCAAGTTAGATTGCAACATGGCGCCAGAGTTCCCTCTGCACACATGGCCCCGGAGCATCCGCTATTGCAGCACACTGCTTATGTCGCCAAATTATTTGGGAATCGACGATGGCGAACGCATAAAACAGGAATCCACCATCGGCGCCATTGATGCGATGGCCTGGGTGCACGCCGGCATACGCCCGACGGCGGTGTTCATTTCCATCGGCTGGGGCGAGCGCCAGCCCTGCAATCCGTGGCGCCCGGTGAATTTCCTGACCGACAAGACGCAGCGCGACCCGATCTCGGACCAGACCATTTTCAAAGTGCTGCTGTGCCGGGTGTCGCATGCTGCGGACCGAGTGGCGTAAAATCCGGCCTGCGCGGGTGTAGTTCAATGGCAGAACGGCAGCTTCCCAAGCTGCATACGAGGGTTCGATTCCCTTCACCCGCTCCACCACCTTGAGTGATTGCCGGCCGACGTGACTGATGATTTCGCCGCTGCACTAACTGCCTGGCAGAAACGCCATGGCCGGCATGATCTGCCGTGGCAGCAATCGCGTGATCCCTATGCCGTGTGGCTGTCGGAGATCATGCTGCAGCAGACGCAGGTCACCGCGGTCATTCCCTACTATCAGCGGTTCCTCAAACGGTTTCCGACGTTAGAGGCGCTGGCGGCGGCACCGCTGGATGATGTGCTCGCATCGTGGAGCGGCCTCGGTTATTACTCGCGCGCGCGCAACCTGCACCGCGCAGCGCAGTTGATTATGCAGCAGCACGCCGGAAAATTTCCGACGACGCTGGAATCGATCATGGGGCTGCCGGGCATCGGCCGCTCAACGGCTGCGGCCATACTGGTGTTTGCTTTCGGTAAACGCAGCGCCATCCTCGACGGTAATGTCAAACGCGTGCTGGCGCGTGCACGCGGCGTTTCCGGTTATCCGGGCGAAACCGCAGTGGCTGCGCAATTATGGCGCGTAGCGGAAGCGTTGCTGCCTAGAACGGGGTTGCGTTCCTATACCCAGGGACTGATGGATCTGGGCGCCACGGTATGCGTGCGCCGCAATCCGCACTGCACAGAATGTCCAGTGCAGAGTCGGTGTGTCGCACGCAAGACCAATCGTATCGATGTATTGCCGACCCCCAAACCGCGAAAAAAATTACCCCGGCGGCGCACCATGATGCTGGTGCTGCAGCACGCGGGTGAAATATTACTGGAGAAGCGGCCGGCGAGCGGCATCTGGGGCGGGATGTGGTGCTTCCCGGAGGCGGAGTTCGATGCCAACGTGGTTGAAGCCTGTGTGCGGCGTTATGGTGCGACAGTGACTTTAAGCGCACCGCTGCCGCTGATCGCGCACGGTTTTACACACTTCAAGCTCGACATACTGGCGCAGCTGGTGGTGGTCACAGCGTGGCCGCACCGCACGGCGGAGCCCGGCTATCTGTGGATATCACCGGACGATGCATTGCACGCTGCAGTGCCGACGCCGGTGCGCGGCATCATCGAACAATTGATCAGCCAGCGCCGGTAATCGCTGCGCTCAGCAACGGTGTTGTATTGCCCAAAAAAATAACATAACTAATTGTTTTTATTAATATTTTCTACGATTCCGTGAGCCAGCAGCAAGTCGTGCAACTGCGCCAGCCGCTCCGCGGTATCCGTTAATTCCAGCAATGCCTGTTTTTGCTGAGGCGATATCGGCAGGATTTCCGCGAGACGGTAGCTGACCCATACCGGATCATCGAATTGCAAAGGGCCGGGCACGCTGTCCGCGCCGGCGCGCTCAACCGCCAGGCGCAGCACTTCCTGACAGGCGCGATCAATGACGGCGGGACGCGTCGGTTCAGGCAGCGACTCGACGCGACCGCTGATGAGGCCGTTGGCGGCAACCTGTGTGTCCAGCACGCGAAAACGTGCGCCGCCGCGCGCCAGCAGCGCAAACAGATTCGGATGCGGCACATCCCATTGCTCAATATGCGCCAGGCAGCCGACGGCGTGCGATATTGCCGGATCGCCCACCTCATGTCCTTCCCGAATCAGGCAGACGCCGAATGGCGTCTCGTCGCGTAAACACGCCTTGGTCATGTCCACGTAACGTTGTTCGAATATTTTCAGGGGCAGCCAGCCGCCGGGAAACAGCACCGTGGCGAGCGGGAACAGCGGTATTTCGGCGGGTGCCGCCGTCATGCGCCCAATTCACGATGGCGCGCCAGCGTGTGCACACGGTCGCTGAATTTTTCGGCAAGGGTCTCGGTGAAAAATACTGAACGGTGGCGTCCGCCGGTGCAACCGATGGCGACGGTCAGATAGCTGCGGTTGTCGCGCTCGAATGCGGGTAACCAGTCTCTGACGAATCGTTCGATGTCGCCGAGCATGCGCATGACGTCCGGGGTACCGCGCAGGAATTCAGCGACGGGCGCATCACATCCGGTCAGCGGACGCAGCACAGGATCGTAATGGGGGTTGGGCAGGCAGCGCACATCAAACACAAAATCAGCATCAAGCGGAATGCCGTGCTTGAAACCGAATGATTCGAACAGCAGCGTCAAGCCGGCGTGGGGCAGCGCAGCGAAATCCTTGATCCAGTTGCGCAGTGTATTCGGCGCCAGGTCGCTGGTGTCGATGTGATGCGCCATACCGGCGATGCCGGCTACGAGTTCACGCTCAAGTGCGATGCATTCAGGCAGCGTCAGTGTGCCCTGCGATAGTGGATGCCGGCGGCGGGTTTCAGAATAACGCTTGATCAATGCGTCGGCTTTGGCCTCAAGAAAAATGACCCGCGCATCAACACTCTCCGCGCGCAGTTGGCGAATGTGATCGGGCAGTCTGGCAATGTCCTCGCCGCTGCGTGCATCCATGGTCAGCGCGACGCGATTATGGCCATCGGCGCGCAGCGTATTGACGAGTTCGCCGACCAGTGCGACCGGCAAATTATCGACGCAGTAAAAACCCGCGTCCTCCAGCACCGCCAGCGCCACGCTCTTGCCGGAACCGGATAGCCCGGTGATCAGGATCAGCTGCATGTGGGCGGGCGAGGTCATGCCATTTACTCGTCGGGGGAATTTATCGAGCGAGACTGCCGTTCGATGAATTCACGCGTACTGTCGATGCCGCGCATCTGCAGCACGTAACTGCGGACAGCAGCCTCGGTCAACACTGCAAGGTTACGGCCGGCAGCGACCGGGATGATGACTTTGCGGATTTCGACACCCATCAGCTTCTCCGCTCCCGGCTTCAGCGGCAGGCGTTCGAGATGGGTAAGATCAGAACCCGACGGTCTCTCCAGGCGTACGATCAGCTTGACGTTCTTGCGCGGGCGCAGGGCGGCTTCACCGAAGATGGAGCGGATGTTGAGTACGCCCAGACCCCGCACTTCAAGAAAGTCACGCAACAGCGGCGGGCAACGCCCCTCGATGCTCTCGGGACCCATTTGGTAGAGTTCCACCACGTCATCCGCGATCAGGCCGCTGCCGCGACTGATCAGTTCCAGCGCGAGTTCGCTTTTGCCGACCCCTGAATCTCCGGTAATGAGCACGCCGACGCCGAGCACATCGAGAAATACGCCATGTATGGTTGTCGAATCTGCAAGTGCGCGTGCCAGATGCGGGCGCAGTATCCACATCAGTTCCACGCTGGGAATCGGCGAGGAGAATAGCGGAGTATGCGTGGCAGCCGATACGTCGGCGAGCACGGGCGGAACCGTTTGGGCGCCCGCTACAATGAAGCAGGCGAGGTCACGCGTCGCTACTTTTTGCAGCATGCTGCGGCATTCCGCGACATCGAGGGTTTCCAGGTAGCTGACCTCTGATTGGCCGAGCACCTGAATCAGATTGGGGTGTATGAAATTGAGATGACCGACAAGCCCCTTTGATGAATCCTTGGTGAGTTCGCTGTCGATACCCTTGTCAGCGCCGTCGAGACCACCGACCCAGGTCAGTTGCAGCTTGTCCTTGGTGTCTTCAAACAGTCGGGCTATGCTGACCTGTGGCATGAGGTTCCCATTCGGTGACGAGTTGATGCAACTCTTCAGGGGTGGACGCACCAAACAGCCGTTCACGGAACGGCTGGTCGCAGAACATCTGTGCCAGCTCCGAGAGAATTTGCAGATGTTCGTCAGTTGCGCGTTCCGGAACGAGCAGCACGAAGATCAGTTTGACGTTTTCGCCGTCCGGCGCATCGAATGGTATGGCATTCAGTAGCCGCACGACAGCGCCGGCTGCCGTCTTGAGCCCCTTGATACGACCGTGCGGTATGGCAATGCTCTGTCCGAGTCCTGTTGATCCAAGTTTTTCCCGGGCAAACAGGCTGTCGAAAATCATGGTGCGGGAAATCTTCTGGTTATTTTCAAACAACAACCCGACTTGTTCAAAAACACGCTTTTTGCTGGTGAGATCAGCGTCGAGCAGGATGTTGGAGGCAGGCAGCAGTTTGGCGATCAGATTCATGGGGGTGATTTGGAGTGATTTGGAGTGGATTGGCGCTGACGGGCGTCTCAGTCGTTGATCGGTTGATGTTTGATGGGGGCCGCATCGTGGCGGTGAGAGAGATTTTTGCCCTTGTGTTTCTGTATCGCCCGGTCGAGTTTGTTGACCAGATGATCAATTGCTACGTACATGTCGGTTTCTTCTGTTTCGCAGAAAATGTCCTTGCCGCTGAGATGCACCGTGGCTTCCACTTTGTGCTGCAGCTTTTCCACCGTCATGATGACGTTGATGTCAATGACATGGTCAAAATGCCCAGTAAGCTTCCCCAGTTTGTGCGCAACATGGTCACGTATCGCCGGCGTGATCTGCATGTGGTGTCCGGTAAGGTGTAGGTTCATTTGGCCTCCTGTTTTAATATCAAAGTGTTTTTCTCATGGTTACCGGGAGTATTTGCATGGATTCCCGGTATTTTGCAATCGTGCGCCGGGCAACCACAATGCCCTGCTGCCCGAGTAATTCGGAGATCTGGCCGTCGCTGAGCGGGGTGCGCGTGTTTTCAGCGCTGACGATTTGTTTGATCAGTGCGCGGATGGCAGTGCTGGAGGCTGCGCCGCCGGCCTCGGTTGAGACATGGCTGCCGAAAAAATACTTCAGTTCGAAAATCCCGCGCGGCGTGTGCATGAACTTTTGCGTTGTCACACGGGAGACGGTGGATTCATGCAGGCCCAGGGTGTCGGCGATTTCGCGCAGCACAAGCGGCCGCATGGCGACTTCACCATGCTCCAGAAAATTACGCTGCCGGTCGACGATGGCTTGCGACACCCGCAAGATGGTATCAAATCGTTGCTGAATGTTCTTGATCAACCACTTGGCCTCCTGCAACTGCGAACCGAGTTGCTGGGCACCATTGCCGCGGTTGCGTTGCAGGATGTCCGCGTAGAGCCGGTTGACTTTGAGGCGTGGCATCGCATCCGGATTCAGTGCCACAACCCACACACCCTTGGTCTTGCGCACAATCACGTCGGTGATGACGAAACGGGTTTCTTCGACAGAATAGTCGCGCCCCGGTCGCGGATTCAAACTGGTAATCAGCTTCTGCACCTCGCGCAGGCAGTCCTCATCGCATTTTAGTGTGCGCCGTAATCCTGAAAAATCGCGACTGGCGAGAGCGTCGAGGTGGTGCTGGACAATATTGAGTGCTGCAGTCCGGTGCGGCGAGTTGTCTGGCAGGGCGGTGAGTTGCAATGCCAGGCATTCGGAAAGATTGCGGGCGCCCACGCCTATCGGATCCAGGTGTTGCAAGTGCTTGAGTGCAAAGGACAAATCTTCCTGCTCCACTTCCAGTTCCGGCGGCAGCATGGACTGGATGTCTTCCAGCGATTGCGGCAGGTAGCCGTCGTCATTTAATGAATCGATCAACATGTTGACGAGCTGCTTGTCGCGTTCCGACAAATACAGCAATGACAATTGGCTGGCGAGATGCGCGCGCAGGCTTGCAGGCTGTTCGGCGACAGGCGGAAATTCTTCGTCGTCCGACTCGCCCGATCCCGTGTTTGAGCTGAAGGATCCACCGTCCAGCACATCAAAGGCACCGATGTCGTCGGTGGGCACGGCGGCTTCACCGTCGCTGGCGGCGGATGCCGGTTCTTCAGCGTTGACCGTTTGGTGCGTATTGTCCTGAGGGGGGGCGGTTCCCGGTTGGTCGGCGGAAGTATCTTCACGTTCCAGCAGCGGGTTGTCCTGCAACATGATCTCAATTTCCTGATTGAGTTCAAGCGTCGATAGCTGCAGCAGCCGGATCGACTGCTGCAGTTGCGGCGTCAACGTGAGGTGCTGTGAAAGCCTGAGTTGTAGGGAATGTTTCATGCAGGGCCGGAAGAGGGATTCGCGTTCCGGTTATACGCGGTGCAAGTCGGGCGCGCGAGCCGGATTAGAGCCGGAAATGCTCGCCAAGATAGACCTTTCGGACACTCTCATTATAAACGATCTCGTCGGGCTTGCCTGAGGCGAGTACGGTGCCCTCATTAATGATGTAGGCGCGATCACAGATGCCCAGGGTTTCCCGGACATTGTGATCGGTAATGAGTACGCCGATGCCGCGATCCCGCAGAAAACCGATGATTTTCTGGATTTCGATTACGGCGATCGGATCCACGCCGGCAAATGGCTCGTCAAGCAATATGAAACGGGGTTCGGTAGCCAGGGCCCGCGCGATCTCTACCCGCCGCCGCTCGCCGCCGGAAAGACTGATGGCCGGACTGCTGCGCAGGTGGCCGACATGCAAGTCCTGCAGCAAGGAATCCAGGCGGGCTTCAATGGCGTCGGGGTCGGAGTGGTAGAGCTCGAGAATCGCGCGCACATTCTCTGCGACCGACAATCGCCGGAAAATAGAAGCTTCCTGCGGCAGATAGCTCAGGCCCAGACGCGCGCGGCGGTGCATGGGGGTGTGTGTGATCCGGGCCTCATCCAGAAACAGCTCGCCGCCGTCCATGGCCACGAGACCTACCATCATGTAGAAGCAGGTAGTCTTGCCCGCCCCGTTGGGTCCGAGCAAGCCGACGACTTCCCCGCTCATTACATCCAGCGATACATCATGCACCACGGTGCGCGCGCGATAGCGCTTGTTCAGGCGTTCTGCACGCAGGCGAAAGACCTGATGCGATGCGGTAGCGACTGTGCTGCCGGTTTGAGGCACGGAATCCACTGGACGGTCAGCGTTGCGGAGCACGCAGCTCCTCGCGGGGGGCGCTGAGAATGGTCGTCGGTTTTAGCGGCACTGGTGGTCGAGCTGGTTGCGCCGCCGCCGGTTCTTTGGGTTTGGGCTGAATCACCGCCCGCACACGACCGTCCGCGCTACCCTTGGCTTGCGCGCCGCCGCCGATCACCTGGAAGAATTCACTGTTGGCGTCGTACGAAATGTAATTTCCCCGCACCTCATCACCACCTTTTTTCATCGATGCCCGGACGAACAGTTGCACCGTGTCGGCGCGGCCGTCGTATTCGATGCGCTCAGCCCAGCCTTCGATATATTCGTCAAAACCTTCGCGCTTTTGCCGGAAATAGGAAAGATCGCCCCAGGTCGTGCCATGTTTGAAGCCCTGGTCGTCCTGCCGGATTTGCATGCGGACGCCGCGGATGATCAGCGTACCCTGCGTCAGTACGACGCGCCCCTCGAATGTGGAAATCTGATTTGCATCATCAACGGTGACACGGTCGGCTACGAGGTTGATGGGTTTGTCGCGATCGGCTTTTTCAGCAAAGGCATTGCCGGAGGCGACAGCGCAGAAGACTGTCAGCGCAATGACGCCGAAAAATCGCTGCCAGGCGACCCTAGCGGCGTGCGCTGGCGTGATTCGGATCATGGTAGGTGCCCTTGAACTGGGAATGAAATTTGGCGGTGCGGGTTTCACCATTCAATTCTAAGCCAATCGCCGTGGCAACGGTATGGGCACTGGTGATCGTTACGTGTTGGTCCGTCCGAGCGATGTTTTCGTCGGGAATGACGTGGAGCAGCGTGGTTTGCAGCAGCAAATCGCTGCGATTGTCATACGCGGCGCGTAAGGCGCGCACGTCTGTTTCAAAGTAAATGTTTTCACCGCCGCTGGATACCCGGGCTGTTTTAGAGGTAATCGTTACCGGCGCGCGGTCCGATGGACTGCTCACAAACCGCGGCATGATCAGATGCGTGGTGTCATCGTCGGGGTAGTGCGTCATGCGCTCGGCGTGCAATGTTTGTTTGACGTTGCCGTTAACATCCAACCGACGGGCGACAATATTCTCGATGATGTAATCGGGATCATGCCGCACGGTCTCGGCCGGGTGACTGCCCTGCTGGACCGTGTAATCGAGCCAGACAGACAGGCTGGTCAGCACGGCGAGCAGGAGTATCGGGAACAGTTGGGAAAGACGCGTCATGCCGGATTCATCCTTAGTGCGGAGTGCCTACGACAAAACGGGCAATCTGGCGTCCCAATGACCCCTGGCTGTGCATGATGTACTCACAGAACTCCCGCGCCGCGCCGCGGCCGCCGGGTGCGTGAGTGACGTAATCCGCGTGGCGTTTGAGTACGGCAGGTGCATTGGCCACGGTCGCAGCAAAGCCGCATTGCGTCATCACCGGCAGGTCCACCAGATCGTCGCCGATAAAGGCGGCTGAGTCCGCTGTCAGCCCCAGTTCGGCGATCAGCGTATTGAATGAGGCGCGTTTGTCGGTGACGCCCTGTTGCAGATGGCGGATGCCAAGATCGTGCGCACGCAGCCGCAGGCTATCGGCGCGCCGGCTGGTGATGATGGCAAGCGCGACGCCGGAATCCTGCAGGAGTTTCATGCCCAATCCGTCGCGCACGTCAAAAGTTTTCATGACCTCGCCGGTGTCACCGTAGGGTAATCCGCCGTCGGTCAACACCCCATCGACGTCGAAAATGGCGAGTCGGATGCTGCGTGCTTTCTGGATTGGCTGCATGAATACGTTGCCGCGTGATTAAACTACTTTGCCGCGGAACAGGTCATGGATATTCAGCGCACCGAGCAAGCGGTGGGCATCATCGACCACCAGCAGTTGCGTGATCTTGCTGCGCTCCATGATTTCTACGGCTTCGGCAGCCAGGCGATCCGGGCCGATGGTTCGCGGATCAAGCGACATCACACCGGCAATCGGCGTGTTGTGCAGATCCTGGCCTTTGGCAATGACCCGTCGCAGATCGCCGTCGGTAAATACGCCTTTGACGGTCTGGGTTCCATCAACTACCGCCGTCATTCCCATCCTGCCGCGCGACATTTCGAGTAGCGCATCAGTCAGCGATGCCGTGTCACGGATACGCGGCGCATCGGCCCCCGAACGCATGACATCCCGCACCAGAGTCAGCAGCTTGCGGCCGAGCGTGCCGCCGGGGTGCGACCGTGCGAACTGGTCTTCGGTGAATCCGCGCGCATGCATCAGCGCCACTGCGATGGCATCGCCGAGTGCCAGCGCCGCGGTAGTGCTGGCGGTGGGCGCCAAATTGAGCGGGCAGGCTTCCTTGGCAGCACCTGCGTACAGATGCACGTCCGCCTCGCGACCCAGTGTGGAAGCCGGATTGCCGGTCAGCGCGACCAGTTTGGCGCCCTGCCGCTTCAACACCGGGATGAGGGTCAGCAGTTCTGCGGATTCGCCGGAATTGGACAGCGCCAGAAAAATGTCGTCGCGCGTCACCATTCCCAGGTCACCGTGGCTGGCTTCGGCAGGGTGCACAAAAAAGGCCGGCGTACCGGTGCTGGCCAGGGTCGAGGCGATTTTGCGCGCAATATGCCCCGATTTGCCGATGCCGCTGACGACCACACGTCCCCGGCAATGCAACAGCAATTGCACGGCGGTCTCAAAACGGGCATCGATGCCCGCGATCAGTTCCTGGATGGCGTGCGCTTCGATGCCGAGAACCTCGCGCGCTACAAGGATTGCGGGGCTGGAAACGACAGCATCAGGAGGGTTGCTCATCGCTGAAATTATAACAAACGACGGCGTCGGCCCGGTTCCGATCAATGCTTGCAATTGATTGAAGAAAAGGCAATATTCAAAAAGTCCTCATCCTTTCAACCCCATGCAAAACACCCTGCAACCTGTCCTCATTCTGCTAGCCGCCGCGGTGCTGGTCGTGGTGGTATTCCGCTCGCTCAAGCTGCCGCCGTTGCTGGGTTATCTGATCGTCGGCGTCGCCATCGGCCCGCACGCGCTGGGGTGGATTACCACTACCGACGAGGTGCGCGATCTCGCCGAGATTGGCGTGGTTTTCCTGATGTTTAGTATCGGCCTCGAATTCAGCTTGTCGCGTCTGCTGACCATGCGTCGCATCGTATTCGGGCTGGGTGGTGCCCAGGTGCTGATTACCCTGTTGCTGGTGTTTGGCGTCGCCTTGGGGGTAGGTGTGTCGTGGCAGGGCAGCATCGTGCTGGGGGGGGCGCTGGCGATGTCGTCCACGGCTATATTGGCCAAGCTGCTGGCGGAACGCTTTGAACTGAATTCCGCGCATGGCCGGCAAATCATGGGTGTCCTGTTGTTCCAGGATCTGGCCGTGGTACCGCTGCTGATCCTGATTCCGGCGTTGGGCGCGCCACCGGAGAATCTGGTGGCGACGCTGGGTTTTGCCGTAGCCAAGGCGGCGGTGGTGCTGACGGTGCTGCTGTTTGTCGGGCAGCGCTTGATGCGCGCCTGGTTCCATGTGGTCGCGCGCCAAAAGTCGTCCGAACTGTTTGTGCTCAATGTCCTGCTGGTGACACTGGGTGTAGCCTACATTACCGAATTGGCAGGCCTGTCGCTGGCTCTCGGCGCGTTTGTCGCAGGCGTATTGATTTCGGAGACCGAATATCGCTATCAGGTCGAGGAGGACATCAAGCCATTTCGCGATATTCTGCTCGGACTGTTCTTCGTCACCATCGGCATGCTGCTCGATGTGCGTGTTGTAATCGATAACGCCTGGGTCAGCGTGCTGCTGGTATCCCTGGTGTTGGCCAAAACTGCACTGATCCTGGGTCTGAGCCGGCTCTTTGGCGCGCCCAGCGGCGTGGCCATACGCGCAGGCCTCGCGCTCGGTGCGTGCGGCGAGTTCGGCTTTGTGATTCTGTCGTATGCGTCGGGTAGCGGTCTGCTGGAGCCGCACGTCCTGCAACCGGTGCTGGCGGCGATGGTGCTGTCCATGTTGATCGCCCCTTTTGTGATCGAGCGCAGCGAGGCCATCGTGCGGCGCTGGAGCGCGACGGAGTGGATGGGCCGCGCCATGCAACTGCATACCATTGCCGTGCAATCGATGGCCGCGGACCAGCATGTGGTGATTTGCGGCTACGGCCGCAGCGGCCAGAACCTGGCGCGCTTCCTGGAACATGAAGGCGTGCCGGTTATAGCGCTGGATGTCGATCCGCAGCGCATTCGTGAGGCTGCAGCGGCAGGCGAGCGCGTGGTATTCGGTGATGCCGCGCGGCGTGAAGTCCTGCTGGCGGCAGGATTGCTGCGGGCGAAAGTGGTAATCGTTACTTATGCCGATACACCATCAGCGTTGCGCATCATCGCCCACGTGCACGAAGTGCGCCCCGGCCTGCCGGTGGTCGTGCGCACCATCGACGACACCGATGTGGAGCGCCTGAAGAACGCCGGCGCGGCTGAGGTGGTCGCGGATCTGCTGGAGGCCAGCATGATGCTGGGATCCAGCACGCTGATGTTGCTGGGCGTGCCGCTGAACCGCGTGCTGCGGCGTATCCGCGAGGCACGCGAGCAGCGTTATCACCTGTTTCGCGGGTTTTTCCGCGGTATTACCGATGAGACCGAGTCTGATGATCTGACAGCGCAGGTCCGCCTGCATTCGGTGCTGGTGACTGCTGGTGCCAAAGCCGTGGGCCGGCGGCTGGGCGATCTGGAGCTGGTGAAAAGCGGAGTGGAAGTGACGGCGGTACGCCGGCGCAATGTCAAAATGGCTGCGCCTGCGCCGGAGATGCTGATCGAGGAGGGCGACGTGGTGGTGCTGCTGGGCGACGAGGCTGCGGTGGCAGCGGCGGAAATGAAGTTGCTGCAGGGATAGACGGTAAAAAGTATAAAAAAACGAAACAGCTGGACGAAAAAAAGCCCGCGCGGCGCGGGCTTTTTTCGATTGAGTGCGTCTGATCAGAACAGCGTCGTTGCGCCGCAGTTGGCGCTCGGCGTGGCCGATTGCCAGGTGCCGAAGGTGGCGCCGGCGACAGTAGAAAAGCACGCATCGCCGGCGTTGGTGGCACCGCCCAACGGTGAAAACCGCAGCTGTCCGCCAATGGCCAGACCATCATCTCCCTTGCGATCCACCTCGGCCATGATGTCCGAAGGAATGTTGTTGCCGGTTTTCAGGTTGTGCCGGAGAGGCCCGGTGGCGCCTAATAGGCCATCCTGATATGCGGTGTCGTAAATCAGTTGTACCAGCACACCGTAGGGGTTGACCGGGGTGTTGGTGGCTGCCGGCGCCGCAGCATAAATATAACTACCCGTGATGAACCCGGCCTTGGACAAATGTTCCCAGGCGGATATGGATTCGAGGGTGCCGCTGTCGGCGCCGGAGGTACTGACCGTGATTTGACCGTTGTTGTCACCGTCCTTGCAGCTGGCGCAGTTCGGAATATTGGCCTTGGCAGCGCTGTAATCGCCCGGTAGCGCACGATAGCGATCGAGGAAGCCGAAATAGGCGGCCTTGACCCCATCCTGATTGGAGATGATGTTGCGCACACGGGCGCTGGTGATCAGCTCTTGACCTTTGA
>JAQBGW010000005.1:0-3892 GCA_032128415.1 Betaproteobacteria bacterium
TTCAGTAGCGTGGACAGGCCCGGCATCGCTGTCAGCAGGTTGACCAGGCGCGGCGCCAGCGCCGCGATCCGCGCCCAGCGATTGATGAGCCCCATGGTGTAGGCCTGTACCGGCCGCAGCCGGCCCAGATAATGGTGATGCATGAACTCGGCCTTGTAGGTCGCCATGTCGGTATGCGTCGGGCAGTCGCTCTTGCAGCCCTTGCAGGAGAGGCACAGATCGAGTGCCTCGCGCACGGCTTCGCTGCGCCAGCCATCGCGGACGATTTCGCCGCGCAGCATTTCAGAGAGCAGCCGCGCACGGCCGCGTGTCGAGTAGCGTTCTTCGCGCGTCGCGCGATAACTCGGACACATGACGCCACCGGAATGCGCGCGGCATTTGCCCATGCCGACACAACGCTCGATGGCACGGGTAAAACCGTGGCCTTCACGGCTGGCGAACGCAAATTGCGTTGGCGGCCGCAGCGGCTGATAGTCGGGTCCGTATTTGAGATTCTCATCGGCACGGTAGGCATCGATGACTTTTCCGGGATTCATGCGATTGTCCGGATCCCAGATCGCCTTGAATTCGCGGAAGGCCTGCATCAGCTCTTCGCCGTACATGATCGGCAGGAATTCGGCCTTGGCCTGGCCGTCACCATGCTCACCGGACAGCGATCCGCCGTACTTGACGACCAGTTCGGCCGCGCTGCGCAGGAAACGGCGCCAGGTCTTGATGCCTTCGACCGAACGGGTATCAAAGGTGATGCGGGCGTGGATGCAACCGTCGCCGAAGTGGCCGTACAGCGATGTTTCATAGCCGTGGGCGTCAACCAGTGCCTGGAATTCGCGCAGATAATCCCCCAGCCGCAGTGGATCGACAGCGGCGTCTTCCCAGCCGACCATCGGATCGGGTTTGCCCGGACGGATGGTCAGCGCGCTGGCGGATGCGGCGGTTTCGCGGATGGTCCAGATGCGCTCGCACAGCGCCGGGTCGGTGATCAGCAAGGATGAGGGCGCTGCCGGGTTGCCGGCGTAATGCGCGATCAGCGCGGAAGCCTGCGCGCAGGCCGCGGTCACGGTGCCGGCGCCGAACTCGATCATGATCCAGGCATTGCCCGGCGGTAGTAGTGCAATGTCGGCGAGCCGCAACCCGCGCTCGCGCAGGCCGCCGATGATGCGTTCATCGAGGCCTTCGGTGGCGATGGGATTGAACGGCAGGATTTCGGGCACTGCATCGCCTGCCGCGTAAATGTCGGAATAACCCAGCACCAACAGCACCCTGGCCTGCGGACTGGGAACCAGGCGAGTCGTCGCCGCCAGCGTGATGACACAGGTGCCTTCAGTGCCGACCAGCGCGCGGGCGACATTGAACCCGTTCTCCGGCAGCAGTTGATCGAGGTTATAACCCGAGACCCTGCGTTTGATTTTGGGAAAGCGGGCGCGAATCAGCCCGGCGTATTTGTCGCGCAGCGTGCGCAGCCGTCCGTAGATTTCACCGCGGCGGCCGCCGGCGCGGATGATGCGTGCCAGTTCGTCGTCACTGGTCGGGCCGACCGTCAGGCGCAGGCCGTCGCAGGTGATGATGTCCAGTGTTTCGATGTTATCGACGGTCTTGCCGGCCATCACGGAATGCGCGCCGCAGGAGTTGTTGCCGATCATGCCGCCCAGCGTGCAGCGGCTGTGGGTGGCTGGATCCGGGCCGAAAGTCAGCGCGTGCCGTTCCGCGGCATCGCGCAGTGCGTCGCAGATCACGCCGGGCTCCACCCGCGCAGTCATCGCTCCGGGATCAATCTCCAGCACCCGATTCAGGTATTTCGAGGTATCGATGACGACCGCAACGTTGACGCACTGGCCGTTCTGCGACGTGCCGCCGCCGCGGGGCAGGATGGGCACACCGTACTCGCGGCACAGATCGAGTGTTTCGACGATGTCTTCAATCGTGCGCGGAATCACCACGCCGATGGGGATCTGCCGGTAGTTCGAGGCATCGGCGGCGTAGGCCGCACAGGCTCCGGTATCGAAGCGGACTTCACCGGTGATACGTCGCGCCAGTTGCGCGGCCAGTCCGGCAACATCAGTTACGGCGGCCATCGGCCGGTAGCCGTCTACAGGGGTGTTCAATTCAACTCCGGATTTAGCAACGGGACGGCGGCGAGGAACGGCAGAGGCCCGATTGTAGCTTGATCGGAGAGCGGCAATAAAAGTGCAGTCAAAACAACGGCTTGCGCCGAATACCCACTCACAGCTTACTCTAGAATAATTCAATAAAACAATGGGTTACAGTCTTTTGTGCAAGCGTTTGCAGGGTATGAAACGGCGGCGTATTATGCGTTTCAACCGGTCGAATTGCCACCGGCTGGACAGAGTTTTCCAAATCACAGACGCTGCACGCGCCTCTCCTGACGCGGCGCGCTTTTTCCCGGAGGAATGATTCCATGAATACGATGGCAGACAGCAAGAGCATCGCCAAGGCTTCCGCAGCCAGCGGCAAAGTGCGCATGACCCCGTCCGAAGCATTTGTCGAGACGCTGGTGGCGCAGGGCGTCAAGGATACCTTCGGCATCGTCGGCTCTGCCTATATGGATGCCCACGACCTGTTTCCGCTGGCCGGCATCCGCTTTTTGTCGGTGGCGCATGAACAAAATGCGGCGCACATGGCCGACGGCTATTCCCGCGTCACCGGCAAGCACGGTGTATGCATTGCACAGAACGGACCCGGCATCACCAACTTTGTGACCGGCATTGCCGCCGCCTACTGGGCGCATTCACCAGTGGTCTGCGTGACTCCGGAGTCGGGCAGCCTGAGCATGGGACTGGGCGGTTTCCAGGAAACCGAGCAAATGCCGATTTTCTCGAAAATCACCAAATGGCAGGTGCATGTGAATTCGCCGCTGCGCATTGCCGAGTTGACCGGCCGCGCGTTCGACATTGCGATGGCCGAGCGCGGCCCGGTGCAGATCAATATTCCGCGCGACTATTTTTACGGCGAAGGCGATTTCGATATTCCGAAACCGCACAAACTCGAACGTGCGGCTGGCGGCCCGGAGTCGCTGGACGCCGCCGCGCGCATGCTGGCCAAAGCCAAGTTTCCGGTCATTCTGTCGGGGGGCGGCGTGATCATGTCCAACGGCATCAAGGAATGCGCGGCGCTGGCCGAGTATCTGACCGCGCCAGTGGTCAATTCCTACCTGCATAACGATTCTTTTCCGGCCAGTCATGCGCTGTCGTGCGGTCCGCTCGGTTATCAGGGGTCGAAAGCGGCCATGAATATCATCGCCAAAGCCGACGTGGTGCTGGCACTGGGTTCGCGGCTGGGACCCTTCGGCACGCTGCCGCAGCACGGGCTCGATTACTGGCCGAAGAACGCGAAGATCATTCAGGTTGATGCCGATTCGCGCATGCTCGGACTGGTCAAAAAGACCACGGTTGGCATTTGTGGCGACGCAAAACTGGCGGCAATCGCATTGCTCGAACGCGTGAAAGCCATTTCCAGGTTGACACCTAACAAGGCCCGCCTCGCCGAAGTGCAAAAGGAAAAGAAAGCCTGGGCTGAGGAACTCAGCAATTGGGTGTCCCCCAACACCAAGACGCGCATCGGTCCGCGACAGGCGCTGGCGGCGCTGGCGCGTGCCATGCCGAAGAACGCGATGGTGTCCACCGATATCGGCAACGTCTGTTCGGTATCGAACAGCTATCTGCACTTTGATCAGGCACCATCCTTCCTCGCCGCGATGAGCTTCGGCAATTGCGGTTACGCCTTCCCCGCAGCGATGGGCGCCAAAGTCGGACGTCCTGACCGTCCGGCGATTGCTTACGTGGGCGACGGCGCCTGGGGCATGAGCCTCAACGAGGTGATGACCTGCGTGCGGGAGAAGATTCCTGCCGTTGCGGTGGTGTTCAACAACGGGCAG
>JAQBGW010000006.1:0-14156 GCA_032128415.1 Betaproteobacteria bacterium
GGTCATGCGCGGTGCGCTCTGTGCGACCGGATGGCAATCGTTCGGTGGTCGGTGACACGGTAGTGGGTGATCAACACGCTGGTGCGTGGTGCGCACGCCGGGAAAAGATGTTTCATGGGAACCCTGGTGGAGTGCGACTCACACTAATAGCACGGAATCGACCGAGCGCCCGCCGCCGCGGAAGGTGGCGTTGATGTCGCGATTGCCGTGTTCAGGATTGGCCAAAGCGGGTTTTCCCTGTAAATAAAAATATAAATTAAATCAAATACTTATATGATTTTCTCCGTTGAGTCGTTATTGGCCCGGCGGAGGCACTGATGCTTGCGAATTTTTGGGCTGTGGAGTTGAATGGATTGCGCAGCAGGTCGCAGAGGGTCAGGCACGCGTTGACTGTGTTGATGAGGATCAGCGGCGGTCGGGTGCGGTCATTTCTTTGCTGCGGCAATCACCCACTGTGTCGCTTTGTCGATGTCCTGATAGGAGAATATTTTGATCTCTGCAGCGACAAAGTGAACTGCGAAGATTTCCGCGATCTGCGCGGCGACGGATTCGGTGGCGAGGGCGACGCGCTCCAGTTTTCTATGGTGCTCGTGCACAAATTTCAGATGCGCAACCAGCGCTGCGATGGAATCCCATCCCGGAAACGATTTGGCGTGGATGACGATGCCGTTCAACCGGCCGAATTCTTCGATCATTGCATCCACCTGCCTGGCGGCCGCAGTGAAATCACTCTCCGACAACGGGCCGTCCGGTGCAAGCACGGCAATATGATTGACCTTGTCGATTTTCACGGTAAGCATGATGTGTTTCTCCTGGGTGGGTCTGGCGTCTGGTCCGGCGCGCTCAAGGATAGGCACCATCAATACCAGTGCCTGCATGTGAGACCGCTGATTCATGTCAAGGTTTCGCCTGATCCCGTACCACGCGGGCCGGTGTAATGGAGGACAATGCGGTTTGGGGCCGGTGTGGCCGTGATCGATTTGAGCGGGGGCGTGTATGGAATTACTGCAAATGATGGGTAGCCAGACGGTACGGTTGTGGCTGGCGCAATCGACGGTGATATTTTTTCTGGTGAGTGGCATTTTCCTGCTGGCGGTCGGCATGAGCCTGATCGTCAACAGCGCGGGCGCACTGCGCTTGTTCGGCAGCCTCAATCGCTGGGTGTCGATGCGGCGCGCGACCAAGGCCCTGGAAATTCCCCGCGATACCCGGCCCGCGGTGCAGAAATACCGCTACGTGCTGGCGACAGTGTTCGTGGCCGGTGGTGTGTTTGCGATCATCGGGCTCGTCACCCAGTTCAACACCGCTGCAATCATTATGCTGCTCCATCTGGATTACTTCCACCCCACCTACGCGGCATGGCTGGCCGACGGCGTGCGCTGGATCCTGATCGTGGGCAACCTCGCCGCCATCGTGGCCGGCATTCTGCTCGCGTTCTTCCCCGACACTCTGATAGCGATTGAAGCCCGCGGCGGCCGCTGGTATTCCGAACGCAAAGTGGCGCGGGGCGCCGACACTCTGCATGTCACCTCACTCGATACCTGGGTGGCCGCCTATCCGCGTCCCGCCGGCGTGATCATCACTATTTTTGCGCTGGGTTTGATCGGTGCATTCGGGTTGCTGCTGCCGGGGCTCTGATAAGCGGCAGCGTGCCCCGCCGCCGCGGCAGATGGCGTTGCTGTCGAGGTTGCCGCGCTCTGGATTGGCCAAAGCGGGTTTTCTCTCTTATTTAAAATATAAATTAAATCAATAACTTACAGAAATAACTCCGGTTGGTGATTACTCACCTGCCGCTATTACACAACCTTGACGTGCATCGTGGTGCTGAACGACTCGCGCTCCGCCAGTCGTTCGGCGAGCCGCTTCAACGCGGGGTGGGTCTTGCGCCATTCGATCTCCGGCAGCGCGAAGTCGAGGTAGTCCAGCGCATAGCCGGCGGCGATGTCGGCCAGCGTGTAGTGGCCGCCAAAACAGTATTTTTCAACACCGAGATCGTTGTTCATGATGGCGAGGCCGCGGTCGATTTTGAGTCGCTGCCGGTCGAACCAGGCCGGTGCGCGCTGCTTCTCTTTGGGTTCGCGGTATTCGTGGTTGATGTTGACCGTCGCCTCGGTGATGCCGTCACCCAGCGCTTCCCAGCGTTTGACTTCGATACGCGCATTAAACGCTTCGGGGATCAGTCGCGGCCCGCTGCCCAGCGCATCGAGGTATTCGACGATTACTGACGAGTCATAGAGCCCGCGGCCATCGTCGCGCACCAGCGTGGGGACTTTGGCGAGCGGATTGAACGGCGGCACCGGCGAATTGGGCGCGGAGCCACGCGCGATGATGTATTCGTGCGCAATTTGTTTTTCGGCGAGCACGATGCGCACCTGCGTGCGTACGGGCTACCCGGTGAGCCGAACAGTTTCATGAGGCCTCCTGTGGTGCAGGGGATTCTAACCCCCGTGACGGTGCGTTGCCCGCTGCCATGCCAGTCGATGGCTAATCATATCCGTTGCACTACATCGGCGTATTGCACCGACGTATCACACCGTATAAGCGCGGCTCACCGCGCGGCTGGCGGTGGTGATGCCGTGCATGACCAGGCTGCTCGGCGAACCGGAGCCACCGGCAACGATCAGATGCAGATCGGCGGGATCGCCGATCGCGGGCACAAAAGCCGCGTCATCCTTGAGATCGATCTTGAATGGCCAGCGCGCCGCGCCGGATTCACCGCGCCACAGGCCGCCACGTTTGATCTCGCCCAGTGGCCGGCCCGCGCGTGCGATCAGCAGGCGGTGCACGTCGTCGCGCGACAGTCCCGCCTTGGCAAAAATTTCTGCGTGCTGCGGGCTTAACACCACCGCCATGTCGGCCTGGCGATAGATGTTGCCGCCGCCCAGCGCGGACATCATGTCGGCGATCGCCACCACCAGGCGCTCGTGTCCCTCGCTGGCGTCATCCCACACCAGCACCGGACCTTCGAGCGGAATCGCAGTGATCACGTTATCTTCAGGCGCGAACCCGTGCGTGCTGGCATAGGAGGGCCACGGACTCTCGGCTGCGTTTTCTGCGACGCAGTAGGTATAGCGCCACGGCCCGCCGAAACCGCTGAGCGCGGTGATGCCCGGCAGCCCGCCGCCGAGGTTCAGCATGATCAGGCGCAGCGCGCGGCCGATGGTGGCATTGGCGCGAAATCCCGGGCCGAAACAGCCCGTGCCGCCGTGCAGCCCGATTTCTGCCGCGTACGGGCCGTTGACCAGTATGAACGGCGCGCCGGCGCTGGTGGTGGCCTGCAGCAGAATCAGATTGAGTCGCTCTTCGAGCAGACATTCCATGGCGCCGATCATCACCGGCAGATAGGCAGGCTTGCAGCCCGCCATCACTGCGTGCAGGGCGATCGCGTTTACCGTGGCGGGGGCCATCAGCGGTGGCACCAGGCCGATCAGTTCTTCGGGGTCGCGGCGTGTAGCGGCGAGCATCGCGGCCAGCCGCTCTGCAGTGGGTACCACCACCGGCAGGCCGTCTGACCATTCCTTGTCGAAGAAAAACTCGACGGGATCCGGGCTGGCACTCATTGCAGGTTCACTTGGAACAGGTCGGGAACAGCCATGATGAGACCCGAAGAATGAACAGGGATCGCAAGGCTAACAGAATCTGAATTCATCACGACGGCAACCGGGGAGGACCGCTCCTGGCCGATAGCGAACATTCATGTGGTGAAAAAGGTACATTCCAGCGACATTTTTTTCTTGGATGTGAGGTAATTAACAGACTGCCAGCAGGCTTCGGGGTATAAAGAAATCAGTATCTGAATTCCTCCTCCTTTCGGATACTGGTAATTGCCGCGCAAGGGTTCTCGACCTGCGCGGCTTTTTTCTTGCCCTGATGAAACGCACCAAAAAAACCCGCCGAAGCGGGTAGGCAAAATTCACGTCTGCGAATTACCGCTTCTCGGGAGCAATCAGCGAGGGCTTGCATCAGTAACGCGCTGCACCTGACTCCCTTCTGAGACTGTTACGGTTCGGTGACGGGCTCTATGTGCAGAGTGCGAGTGGGGAAGGCGATCTGCGCGCCGTGCTGGTCGATGATCTCGGCCACCTTCAGCAGCAGGCTCTGCTTCACCTCATGGTAATGGACCCACTCTTTGGTCTTGGTGAAGCTGTAGATGAAAAAGTCGAGGGAAGACGGACCGAAGGTGTTGAAGTTCACGATCAGGGTCTGGGTCGCGTCGATCTCCGGGTGATTCTGCAACATAGTCTTCACATCCGCCACAATCGCGCCCATCGCGGCGATATCCTCGTAACGGATGCCGATGGTCTCTTTGATGCGGCGATTGGTCATGCGCGAGGGATTCTCCACCACGATGGTGGTGAACAGGGCGTTCGGCACGTAGATGGGATTCTTGTTGAAGGCCCGCACCCGGGTGTGACGCCAACCGATGTATTCCACCGTGCCCTCGATTTCCTTGTCCGGTGAGCGGATCCAGTCGCCGATACTGAAGGGCCGGTCCATGTAGATAGTGAGCCCCCCGAAAAAGTTGGCCAGCAGATCCTTGGCGGCGAAAGCGAGAGCGAGGCCGCCGATACCGCCGGCCGCCAATACCCCCGAGACGCTGAAGCCCAGCGTTTGCATCGCCACCAAAATGGTGGCGGTGATTACCGTGACATGGGCCAGCTTCGACAGTGCTTCGATGGTGGTGCGGTCTACTTCCCTGTCTTCTTTCTCGCGCATCGTAATGATGTTGTTGGCGAAATTGCGAATCAGGCGGACCAGGAACCAGGCGATGCAGACGACTACGCCGACATTGCGGAAATCCGGCAGGGAATCGAAAATAGCGGCACCGTTCTCCTTGCCCACGATGTCGGCCGCAAAGGCAATGCCGATCACCCAAATCACGATCGGGATCGGTCGACTTGCCGCCTGGACGAGAGCGTCATCCCAGGGGCTGTTAGTCCGGCGAGTAATCTTCTGCGCATGGCGGAGCAGGAAGTGGGAGACGATGTTGGCCAGCATGGCGGCCAGGAGGACCAGAAAGACCTGCGGCAGCCACTGCTCCGCCAGGGAAGATAGCCCCAGATACTCTGAGAGTGATTTCATAACCTTTGGATTTCCGTCATTCTGGAAAGAGTGAGACGGCAGTTTAGCAGACCATGTGATGGCGTTCCCTCACATTCACGCGCATTGGGCGTCACCAATTCACAATGCTGGAACGATGCGCGAACGATGGAATCCGGGTCAAATTCCGCAGGTCCGGTATTCCTGAAATGTCCGCTTCAGGTGAGCGAATAGCCCCTCAACTTTCTTGCGGTCTTTACGTGATTGCTCGTAAACACCGGTCTTGGCAATGGTGCGAGCAACATCTCGTGCAGATTCGTGGACGCTGTGAGCAATCTTGCGGATCAGTGTGTTGGGGCAGCAGCGAGCCTTCATCGGGCAAGTTGCACAATCCGATTGGCTGGACCGATAGATGATGGTGTCAGCCTTGGTGATGCGGGCGCGCGGCGTCTGGCTCCCTTCTGGATGGACGCGGCGGGAGCAACCTGTTCCAATATCATAAAGCCGCTTAACACAGAGGAATTTCCCCGATGACGATCATTGATTCGCAGGTCCACGTATACGAGGCGAACACGCCGCAGCGACCCTGGCACAAGGTGCCCAATTGGCCCGATCACGTGACCGGTGACGAGATGGTGGCGGCGATGGACAAAGTCGGCGTCGATGGTGCGATTTTCATCTCCGCTTTTTCCTTGTACCAGTACGACGCCAGCTATGCGGTGGAAGTGCAGCGGGCCCATCCCGGCCGCTTCGCCCTGGTCAAGCCGGTTGACCCGGATGATCCGGCGGTGGCCGATGTCATTGCCGACTGGAAGAAGACGCCGGGCACGGTCGGCATCCGCATCATGCTGACGAAGGAGCCGGGACGCGACCGCGCCCCGACCGACCCGGGCCTCGACCGGATACTGCGCGCAGCCGTCCGCCACGACTTTCCGGTCAATATGCTGTGCTGGGGCAACCTGGACGCGGGCATGGCGCTGATCGACCGCCATCCTGAAACGCGATTCATCATCGACCATCTGGGCATCATGCAGCCCCGCACGCCGCCCGCGCCGCCACAGCCCTGGGCCGACCTGCCGAAAGTGCTGGAACTCGCCAAGCGCCCGAACGCGGTGATCAAGGTCAGTGGCGCCTGCACGCTGTCACGCGAACCGTATCCCTTCCCGGACATCTGGGCCCCGCTGGCCCGCGTGTTCGACGCCTGGGGTTTCGAGCGCTGCCTGTGGGGCACCGACTGGACGCGCGCCTTCGCGGTCGTCAACTACGAACAGGCCGTCGAGCCCTTCCGCCAGAGCGACCGCCTGAGCGACAGTGAACGGGCGATGCTGATGGGCGGTGCCTGCGCCAAGGCCTACGGCTGGTCGCCGAAGCAAGGCTAGGATATTCGTCACCCAATCAACCCTCGCAGCCTGCTGGTATAGTCAATCACCCGCTTCCCAGAAACCCGAGTTCATCCGGAGATCATCATGCGTATTCTTTATGCTTTGCTCCTGCTGTTTGCAGTCACCCTGGCGGCCGCTGGTGATGCGACCGTAGTGACGCCATCAGGTAAGACACCCGTCGCGACAGCCGCTGTGCAGAGCAGCGAGCAGGCTTGTCTGGAAAGTGCGAACAAGAGCGCGGCATCTGATCAGGTGGCGCAAAGCGCTGGCTGCTGCAAGGATCACAAAGGGGTCTGTGGTTGTCGTGCAGGCAAGATTGTTTGCTGCGACAAATCGTTTGCCGCGGGCTGCACCTGTAACCGGGACGAGCCGCTGACTACTTTGTAGTCATGTTCCAGACGCCGTCCGCACTGCGCGCTCCCGGATCAGCGCGTTCTTGGCGTATGCGTTCCAGCATGACCCGCGACGGGCCATCATCCGCCCGTAGTGTCAGGCAGCGTTGGAACAGTTGCTCCGCAGTCTCCAGCGATCCGGCACGGTAATTTTCCAGCGCCTTGTCGAAGTGGTCGCGCAGTTCCAGCGTAGTGGCGTCCAGCTGTCCGCCGCGCCCGAGCAATTCGTAGATCTGGACGGATTCACTCTTTCCCATCACGCGTATGCTGTCGATCGCCCGCACCTCGATGGCATCGGCTGCCAGCAGCCGGGTTTCTTCGCTGATCAGGATGCGGGTTCCATAGGTTTTGTTGACGCCTTCAAGGCGGGAAGCCAGATTGACGGTGTCACCGATGACCGTGAAGCCTTTGATCGATTCCGAGCCGATGTTGCCGATAGTCAGATCGCCGGTGGAGATGCCGATGCGGATGCCGATTTGCGGCAACCCCCGGCGCAATCCCAGAACATCGGGAAGCATCGCCTGAAATTGCTCAAGCCGGGCGATCTGATCCAGCGCCGCGTAGCAGGCGAGGGCGGCGTGGTCTTCCTCGCCGGTGAATGGTGGCCCCCAATAGGCCATGATGGCATCCCCGATAAACTTGTCGACGATGCCGTGATGTTCCTGGATCGGCTCGGACATCACGCTGAAATAGCGATTCAGAAACCGCACTACGCCTTCCGGTGCCAGTTGTTCACCGAGACCGGTAAAGCCGGCGATATCCGAGAAGAAAACGGTCATCCGCTTTTTCTCGCCGCCGGCCGACGCCAGGCGATCATCGAGCAGACCGCTGACGATGCGCGGATCGACGTATTGGCCGAAAGTGTGGCGTATGCGTTCCTTCTCGCGCAATCCGGCCACCATGGAGTTGAATGATTCGGTCAGCGTGGCAATTTCATCGGAAGAACTCGCTTCGATGTTGATGCTCAGGTCGCCGTCTTCCACAGCCTGAGTGCCGCGCAGCAGTCTGCGCACGGGTTCTACCAGGTGGCGCGTCACAATGGCAGCAAAAAACATACCCAGCACACCGGCAATGGCGGTGATGATCCAGTTCAGCCGTACAGCACCCGCTTCTTCAGTGGCGGCGTGCTTTGCCGAGTTTTCGCTGATTTTTTCGAGCGTGACGATCACTTTTTCCATATGTGCGTTGATGCGGTCACGCTCGCGCCCCAACGCGTCGCGGACAATTTTCAGAGACCGGGGATTGCCTACCTGCGCCTCGGTCAGGAAATTCCGGAAAACCGCATGAAACTCCTGCCGCGCGGACTGGATATTCGGGAGCATGTCCTTGAGCAAGGTCATGGTGATCCGGTCCACATTGGTGTCCGCGGATTCCAGCGCTTCGGTGACCAGGCGCACACTGGAATCAATCACCTGATCGGCATTGATCCCGCGCTGATCAAACAGATTGCTTTCGCGCTGTATGGATGCCTTGTCATCAGGACTTAATTGCTGCAACAGCAGGATGCGTTCAAAGTGCACGTTCTGTTGCCGGATGAGCGTATCCACGCTGGAAACCTGCTGATCGAGCGGCAGATAAAATTTGGCGAGCGCGGCGACTTCGTTGTTAAGACTCTTGAGATTGTGAGCGGACAGCGCCGAAACCAGGACCATCAGCGCCAGCAGCCCCAGCGCGATGCTGTAGACCTTGAGACTGATTGGACGTCGAGAGGAGGATGTGCGTTGCGCCATTACTGAATTGAGTGAGTTGTCATGAATCAGGCCATTGCGCTGCGGCAACGATAGCGTAAAAAGGGGCGGTTCGCCATGAGCCTGCGCTCAGGCGAAGCCAATACGACTGTTCCCGGGCGGTGTTCATTGACTGCACTTTTCGTGATTCAACGGCAACTTTTTAGTTTATCGAATTCAGTACTCACTGCGCTGCCTGCGCTGGCAATGCCGGCAACCGAACCGATCGTTTTTCCTGTTTGCTTGATTTTTTGTACAAATTTATTCAGGGACGTTGTTATTTGTTGCGCTTTTTTGTCGGGTGTTTTGCCGGGCAGCATGACGTCAACGATCGCGTAAGTAAGCTCACCGGTCGCAATGCAGAAACCTTTGCTGGCTCCGGCGAAGCCTATCTTTTGATCAATAAAGACCCCGCTGGTTAAAATCTCGGAGGTGCATTTCACACCTTTTGCCATATCTTCGGACGCGGCTTTAAATACCGCACAAGAACTACGTAACAATTCTCCTGCCGGTTTGTCGACACAGGCCCTTGCCGAAGTCACCGGTTCCAATGTGCGTGTATATCCAGCCGGACAGCTGTAACAACTGCCGTTTGGATCCCAGAACTGTCCCCCGCTGCATTTCATGCTGTTGCTGCGGCCATGCGATGTGGCGGGTGTTAGCTTCTCGGCGAATTGCAGACAGGCGGCGGATTGATAGGCCACATTGACTTTACCTTCAAATCTTTTCGCCTGCGCGGCAGCTGCCGCAACTGCTCTGGGCGAATCTGCGATTTGACCGACCATGCCTACAGCATCGCCGCCCAACAATTTGCTGGCTATGAAATCACATGCGGCGCCAATGAATACATTCTTGGTACATTCCGCACCCAGGCCTACGGGTGTTGAGGTATCGATTCTGATCGTCCCTAATCCTTGCTGGCAGAGCGCCTTGACGCCATCCCCATAAAATTCACTCAAAGAAGCCAAGCCACCAGTAAACGGCGTTTCGCCTGGCGCCAAACCGACGCAGGCATGTTTTTTGAAACTTTCTTTTAATCCGGCATTACAAGAAGGTATGCGTTCGCCGATTTCGCAGGGTCGTTGCCCTGCGGCACCGCAGTCACCTTTGCGTTTACAGATGCCGCGAATTTCTGCGAGCCCGGCATCGCAAGAGGGTATCCGCTCCAATACATTGCAGGCGCGTTGGTCTTGCTTGCCGCAATTGGCGCGCGCCATGGATTCAGTCCGAGTTTTGCACTGCCCCTGGTGTTCGACAAGTGAGGATTCGCACGACGGAATAAATTCCGCCACGTTGCATGGCCGTTGCTGATGCCGGCCGCAATGGCCGGGGCGTTGTTTGGCAGCGGGACTCGCCCGTTGTGCGGGTTGAGGTGCCGCTTGCAGGCATTTTTTCTGGGCGAAATTTTCAACCAGACCTTTATTGCAGGAAGGTACGCGCTCAAATATATTGCAGGGCCGCTGATTAAGCCCGCCACAATTGGCGGCAAAGACGCCCGATGAAAAGCACAATGTTATTAAGGTAAGCAGCAGGCGCATACGACCCCCTCTTTGGAATTATTTTTTATTTAGCGGCTATATGCCAATATGGTATAGCCATATGGAGACGGAGCCCAGTTGATTTGCCGTGGCGCCGTCCCGCGTCTAAGTTTAATAAAGAATTGGACATTGTTCCCATAGCATGGTGTCGGCGTCGAGCGATGGATGGCTGTACGTCGCGTACAGCGGTAAGATTCCTGTCCCCGGGCGCGTTTGGTCCGGCTCTAACCGGGAGGCTCATGGAAACTCTCTACCAATGGCGCGTCCAGGAAAAGGACAAGCGCGGTCGCTTGCGCTGGCGCCTCGTCAAATCCCCCATGACCGATGAATCTGCGCGCTTCTGGGCAGCCAACAACAACAAAGTCATTGAACGCATCGACGGGCCCGTAGCGCCCCGGCGCACGGCTCCGCCGGTTTCCGGAGCCGCCCGCCCAGCAGCAAAAACCCGTTAGCAGTTCGCGCGTTGGCGCGATTTACAACCTCACCAAAGCCGGACTGATCCAGCTCACGCGACGCTACGGTGGAAGAAGTCGCCAGCGTGGTGGCTTTTCTGCTGTCAAAAGATGCGGCTTACGTCGCCGGCCAGATGCGCTGGCCGATGGCGGGTGAGTGCGGCGCGTGTTGCAGTTGCGGCACGATGCGTCCCATCCAGGTATTCGGGTCGTTGCGGGTGGCTTCGAGCGGGCCGAAGTGCTGTTCACGCAGCGCAAGGGAAGTGAATTCGTGGAGGATGGCGTGCTTGTGCGCGCCCATCGTCGCCAGTAATTTGCGCGCGCCGACACAGCCGGGGAGTGTTGCCAGTGCGGGTAGTCGTTCCTGTGCGTACCAGCCGCCGAGATCATCCTCGACGGCGGGGCTGGGTGCGTTGTAGTTGCCCATCTGAATGACCGGCGCGGTGGTCAGGCCGGGGCCACGCTGCGCTGCATCGGGACCGTCAACACGCACTTCTTCGGCGAGGATGCACGCGGCGGATTGGATCCGCATGGCCATGAATTTTTTGGTCTCGGCGCTTTGCCGCGTAGCAAGTTGTCCGGGACTGGGGTTGAGGAAAGTGTGCGCGCTCTCGCCACCGAACAACGCGAGATAACCACAATCCGTGCCGTGTTTCAGCAGCGTGTAGTGCGCGGCCCAGCGGTAACCGGGGCGTGACAGTTTCTCGGGGATGTGGACGCGATGAAACCAGTCCAGGTATTCAGTTTTGTTTTCAGCGGCAATGCCATACCAGATTGCCCAAATCCCCTGATCCATGCGTGGTTACCCCCTGTAGGCGATGATTGTAATGCAGTGCCGGCATAATTCTGCCGTACGATGGTGCGGATACCGCCACGCTGGTATTCTGTGCGTGCAGGCAATGACAACAAGGAGAACTACATGGAAGTTCAAGCAGGCACCGCAGCGCCGGATTTTTCACTCGGCGCACACAATTCCGACCAGAAAGTTTCGCTTTCGAGCTTCAAGGGGCGGCCCGTCGTGGTCGCGTTCATGCCCTTTGCGTTTACCGGGGGATGAACGAACCAAGTCAAAGGGTTCCGTGAGAACCACGATGCTTTCAAGAAGTTGAACTGTGAAATTCTGCAACTGAGTGCCGACCCGGTGCCTAGCCTGAAAGGCTGGGCGGATTTTCTGGGTGGTGTGCCGTTCCCGCTGCTGTCGGATTTCTGGCCGCACGGCGCGGTGGGCAAGGCCTACGGCATCTTCAATGACGAGCGCGGCATGGACAAGCGCGCCGCCTACGTGATCGACGCCAAAGGCATTGTGCGCTACGCCAAGGTGTATCCGCAGGGCACGATCCCGACGAGTGAAGAACTGCTCGCCGAACTGAAGAAGCTGTAAGCGGTACGCGCAGCAACAGGTGGGGGCCGGTGGCCGGTTTTGGAAGAAACCAGTCGTCGGCCCTGTTTATTGGAGGCGGGCAATGGTCCGCCGCAATCAAGGGGCGTTTGATGAGCAATCGTAAGATGGAACAGCACGGCAACGGTGCAGACGACGGCATACGATTTACCGGCTGCAACATGACCAACACCGCGCACGCGCATCCCGCGGGCGGTCGCCGCCGGCAGGTGGCGGTCAACGGCAAACGGGTGAAGACCATCGACGTGCACGCGCATTGCGTGGTGGGCGAGGCGCTGGCGCTGCTGGGGCTGAAGGTGGAAGACCAGCGCGGGCCCGGCATCGGCGAAGTCGGCGCGACGCGCATCGCGGATATGGATGCACAGGGCATCGATGTCGAGGCGCTGAGCATCAATCCGACCTGGTATCGCGCGGAGCGCGATGTGGTGGAGCAAGTGATCCGCATCCAGAACGACAAGCTCGCCGAATATTGCGCGACGTACCCGGATCGTTTCGTGGCGTTTGCTTCGGTGGCGCTGCAGTTTCCGGACCTTGCTGTGCAGCAGCTCGAGCACGGCGTGAAGAAACTCGGACTACGCGGTGCCGCGGTGGGCGCGAGCGTCGCCGGATCGGAATTCTCCGACGAAAAGTTCCATCCGTTCTGGCGCAAGGCTGAAGAACTCGGTGTGCTGATTTTCATCCACCCGCAGAGCACGCCGCAGCTCGAGCCCCGGTTCAAGGGCAACGGCTGGCTGTCGAACACCATCGGCAATCCGCTCGACACCACGATCGCGCTGTCGCACCTGATATTCGAGGGTACGCTCGACCGCTTTCCCGGCCTGAAAATCTGTTCTGCGCATGGCGGCGGTTTTCTGCCTTCGTATGCACCGCGCTCGGACCAGAGCCTGCGCGTGGCGCCGGAAATGGACACCGGCGTGAAGCTGAAGAAAAAGCCGACCGAGTACCTGCGCCAGATGTATTACGACACGCTGGTGTTCACCGATGAAGCGCTGCGCCACCTGGCTGCGGAAGTCGGCGTCAGCCAGCTGGTCATCGGCACCGATCACCCGATCCCGTGGCAGGCCGATTCGGTCAACCACATCCTCAATGCACCGGGATTCACCGACGCCGAACGCCGGGCGATGCTCGGCGAGACGGCGGCAAAGCTGCTGGGCATACCGCTTTAGTTTCTAACTGACCAACCACAGGAGGTTGTGATGGAACGCAAGAAAGCGAGTGACTTTCCACCGGAAGTGATGAAACTGTTCGACGGCTACGTGCATGGTGCAATCAGCCGCCGCGATTTTCTGGAACGCGCGGGCAAATTTGCGGTGGGCGCCTTTACAGCGACGGCAATGCTGGAGAGCCTGCAGCCCAATTTTGCGTGGGCCGAGCAGGTCAAAAAAGACGACCAGCGGCTGAAGGCCGCCTACGTCGATTACGATTCGGCTAGCGGTTCCGGCAAGATGCGCGGCTACATGGCAATACCGGCCAACGCCAAAAGCAAGCTGCCCGCGGTACTGGTGGTCCACGAAAATCGCGGATTGAATCCGTACACCGAAGATGTGGCGCGGCGGCTGGCGCTGGAGAACTTCATCGCCTTTGCCCCCGATGCACTGGCACCACTGGGTGGTTATCCCGGCGACGAAGACAAGGCGCGCGCGATGTTTGCCTCGCTAGACGCCAAGAAGCGTGAGCAAGACTTTTATAACGCTGCGTTATTCCTGAAAACACGCCCTGAGAATGCAGGCAAGATAGGCGTGGTTGGTTTTTGCTTCGGCGGCGGTATTTCCAACTGGCTGGCAACACGCATGCCTGATCTTGCGGCGGCGGTGCCGTACTACGGACGTCAGGCGCCTGCAGCTGAAGTGCCAAAGATCAAGGCACCACTGCTGATTCATTACGCCGGGCTCGACGAACGCATCAATGCGGGATGGCCTGCGTACGAAGAGGCATTGAAGGCGAACAATGTGCGTTACACCATGCATATGTATGACGGCGCCCATCACAGTTTTCATAACGACACGACGCCGCGCTATGACGAAGCAGCGGCGAAACTGTCATGGCAGCGCACGCTGGATTTTTTCAACCTGCATTTGCGCAGTTAAACGCAGGGATCGGCCCCACCAGCCTCCGGCTGGCCGGGGCCGATCATTGTTGCCCTGCGCGCTGTTGAGGCGCAAGCTAGCCGGATCATGTTGACAGCCCGATCCCGGCAATGGCAATTGATGGGCGCCCTGCGAAGTT
>JAQBGW010000007.1:0-6292 GCA_032128415.1 Betaproteobacteria bacterium
CGCCGCCGCTCTCCGAGGACTCTTTACCAGTGCGCCAATTGCGTAGGCAACCTCGTCACGCAGACTGTCGGCAGGGGGGAGCTTTACCGCATCAACAGCCTTGCCAGCGCGTTGCGCTTCGATACCCTCGGTGATCCATACAATCCCCGTATCCGAGGTCCCGGCCAGAATCCGGTCAGGCGTCTCCCGGTGATGCACGGAGGTAAACCAGTTGTTCGGGGTCGTCTGGCAGGAATTACACATCTTGCCGCCCGACACATGCTCCCACAACCCGTGGCGCTCCAGCACTTTTTTCCCGTAAAACGTCATGATGCCCTCACTGACAGGATTCGGCATCGACGTGCGGACATCGGAACGCTTGATATCCGCGATGCCTTTGATGTGCTTGGGATTGCCTTTGGCAACCATCAGCACCATCTCATTGTGCATGTAGACCGCGTATTCACTCATGAACCCGGCCGCCTTGAGTTTTTTCAGGTGCCCCAGGTTGACGGAAGCGTACACGTCAGGCGCTCCAGGATAGTCCTTCCCGTCGTAGCTCCAGCCACCCTTCTCGATCGCAGACAAAATCAAACCGGGCGGTAGCGTAATTAAGCCGACGCTGACACCCGCATGCGTTTTCTGGAAGGCATGAACCACATCATCCATTGCAAAGAACTGATTGCCTGCAAGCCAGAGAATCAACTGCGCATCCGCCTGCATCCGGCCCATCGCTGCTGCGCCCTTGATGATCCGGCCGTCGGCGTAATAAAGCTTGAGATCATTGTCCTTATTTTTCGGGATAGCTGCGAAATTGCTCTTTGCAGCAACCGCAGGTGCGGCAGCCGTGGCAGCGGGCTTGCCGCCGTCGGTCGCACAGCCGCCAAGCAATCCAAAGCCCAGCAATACGGAAAACACAACATTTATTGTTTTATGCATACACTCCCCCTCTGCCTATATGGATAGTACGGATGCTGCCTCGGACTAAAGCGGAAAAATACACCCGCATCCTGCAAAAAGCCGCGACTATGGCCTGTTGATGATCCAGCCTTCCCTGCTTCTTGCAATAATATGCACGACCCCGGCATCCACATAGGTCGCATTATCCACCATGTCTTCTCTCTTCAGCTTGAAACGAGCCATCGAATTTTCACAGGCGTAAATCTTGACGCCCTCTTTTCCAGCATCCACTATCCTGGTGGCCACCAATGCGTCAGCTTTCAGCATGTTGATCCCCATTCCAAATGCCACCAACTCGATCTGGGCATTTCCCGGACCGTACGCCTTGTTAAGATTACCTGCCACGTTGAGCGCTTGACCCCAAGTCTTGGGATTGGCATCGCTGACCTGAATGACTATGCGTTCGGGGGTCGAGGCGCACGCTCCCAATACAACGCAAACAAGCACAAGCAAGGCACGAGATAGTTTTTTCATCATTTTCTCCTCCATAAGTTTTGGCCAACCCTGCGCAGCATAAGGAACTTGAGGGTAAGGCGCAATAATATGCGCTTATACCTGTATAAACTAATTCGCGATGCGTGCGTCTATGACGCCGGCAGGAAGCATACTTTGCGATCGAAATGCATTCTACAACAAGGATTTTCATGCGCACGGCTAGCAAGCACCTTCGCATCACCGGCTGCGTGCAGGGGGTAGGGTTCCGCAATTACCTCGAATACAAAGCGCAGCAGTTAGGCGTTTGTGGGTGGGTGCGTAATCGTGCCGACGGCAGCGTGGAAGCTGTGGCTTACGGCATCCCGAAGGTGGTCGATGACCTCATCGCCTGTGCACGCCGCGGTCCTCGAGCCGCGCAGGTCAGTGGTGTCGAGGTCAGCGAGATGGTTGACGATACCCAGGCCATCTACACCAGCTTCGAAACACGCCCCACGGTTTAGAGCAAAACCGAAACCACGAAGGGCCAGATTATTTCGTCGCAGGAGCCGCCAGTGCCTTGTTGATGGCCGCCGCACGCGCCACCAACGGGTCGGCTTCGGCCTTGCGGCCCAGCGCGTTCAACGCATCGGCCAACTGGGTCAGTGTCAGCGCCACACTGGCGTTTTCGGTACCCAGCACTTTCTCTTTCATCTTTAGTGCGTGGCGCAGCAGAAATTCGGCCTCGGCGTGGCGCCCCTGGACATTGACCACAGCGCCGAGATTACCAAGACTGACCGCGGTGCGACGGTCATCGCCGTAAGCCTTTTCAAATACCGGCACCGTGCGCCGGTACCAGCGCTCTGCCTCCGCAAAATTTTTCTGCAGTTGCAGCACATCCGCGAGATTGTTCATGGCCAGCGCCGTTGCCGGATCGTGCGGCCCCAGCGCCTTCTCTCGCAACGCGAGCGCCTGGCGCAGTACCGTTTCCGCTTCCGGATAACGCTGCGCGACGCGCAGCACCAGTCCCAGAGTGACCAGGCTCTGGTCGATGGCGCGATGCTGTCTGCCGAAAGTGCGCTCGGCCTCGGCCAGCGCCTGCCGCGCTGACGACTCCGCCTGCGGCAGATTGCCCTGTTGCAGATAACGGTTGACCTGCGCGGTCAACTGCTGCCATTCGGCTTCGCCGGCCACGGCTGGCGCCGATACGGCCAGCACAGCAACGGCACATAAAGCAGTCATGCCGGCGCGCAGCAGATTATTCAGAGGCGCCATAAAGAATATTCACGTTCTCCGGCTTGAGCCACTCCGACAGAGAACGGATCAGATCCTCGCTGATGTTGACCTGCCATGCCTCGCCGAGCTTCACCTCGCAGCGTGCGCCATTGCTGCTGTATTCGATGGCCACCGGGCATGCCCCCTGACGATGCGGCGCCAGCAGCTCTTTCAGTTTGCTGCCCGACGACTGGCCATTGCACACCAGGCGAATGCCGCGCGCGTAACGATTGCGCGCTTCGTTGAG
This sequence comes from Betaproteobacteria bacterium, assembly GCA_032128415.1. Taxonomy (GTDB): domain Bacteria; phylum Pseudomonadota; class Gammaproteobacteria; order Burkholderiales; family SG8-41. The sequence goes on from JAQBGW010000007.1 coordinate 2,873, forward strand.
GTCAAGGACATTCATCGCCTCCAGCCGCAACGTATTGTCACCGCCGCCCTCCGTCTCCTGCTCCGGATTGCGGTAACGCTGGCGGCCACGCACTTCGATGACCAGCAATTCGTCCTCGCGCAGCTTGTGGCGGAAACGGTCAAAGGCCTCGCGGAATACCACCACTTCCTGCTTGCCGGAATCATCCGACAGCGTGACGATGCCCATGCGCCCGCTGGCGGTGTTCTGCACGCGCACCGACAGCACCACGCCGGCGATGCTCACGGTGCGTCCGGCAATGTCGCTGGCCGTCTGCAGCTCGCCCAGCTTCTTGCTGACCATGCGCCGCACTTCGTCGCGATAGACGTTGAACAGGTGATCGCTGCGGTAAAAGCCCAGCGCCAGTTTTTCGTTCTGCAGCATCTCCTTCTTGCTCCAGCGCGGCACGTTGGTCGGCGCCACCACCCGCGGCGCATCGACCGCATCGCCGAACAGATTGGTCTGCGACGCGGAACGGCTGGCCTGTTCTGCAGACTCCAGCGCCAGGCTCACGCAGGCCATCAGCTCGGCACGATTGTCATTAATGCTGTCGAAAGCGCCGGCGCGCACCAGCGACTCGACGACGCGCCGGTTGACCACACGCTTGTCCACGCGATGACAAAAATCAAACAAATCCCGGAACGGCCCGTCGGCGGTGCGTATTTCGACCATGTGATTGATCGCACCCTCGCCGGTGCCCTTGATCCCGCCCAGACCGTAGCGGATGCGCTTGTCGTCCACCGGCGTGAAACGATAACCGCCGCTGTTGACGTCGGGTGCCAGCACTTCGAGTTTGTTCTCACGCGAGTCGTCAACCAGTTGCTGCACCTTGTCGGTATCGTTCATCACCGCCGACATGTTGGCCGCCATGAACGCCGCCGGATAATGGGCTTTCATGTATGCGGTCTGATAGGCGACCAGCGCGTAGGCTGCAGCATGCGACTTGTTAAAGCCGTAGCCGGCAAACTTTTCCATCAAATCGAATATTTCGTTGCCCTTGCCCTTCGACAACCCGTTTTTTGCAGCACCCGCCTGAAACAGGTCGCGATGCTCGGCCATTTCCTCGGGCTTTTTCTTGCCCATCGCCCGCCGCAGCAGATCGGCGCCGCCCAGACTGTAGCCGCCGATGATCTGCGCCATCTGCATCACCTGCTCCTGATAAACCATGATGCCGTAGGTTTCGGAGAGGATGCTTTCGACGCGGGGGTCAGGATAAATAAAACGCCGCCCGTGTTTGCGCGCGCAGAAATCCGGGATCAGTTCCATTGGTCCCGGCCGGTACAGCGCCACCAGCGCGATCAGGTCGCCGAAGCGGTCGGGTTTGGCGCTTTTCAGCAGATCACGCATGCCGCGCGATTCAAACTGGAACACGGCCGTAGTATTGGCCTGCTGGAATATCGCGTAGGACGCCTTGTCGTCCAGCGGCAGTTTTTCAAGCTTCAGCGTCGATGCGGGATCGAGCTGTTTGATGTACTTGAACGTCCAGTCGAGGATAGTCAGCGTGGTCAGGCCAAGAAAGTCGAACTTGACCAGACCGATGGATTCAACGTCGTCCTTGTCGAACTGACTGATCGCAGAGTTCGAAGCATCGGCAATGTAGAGCGGGCAAAAATCCGTCAGCTTGCCGGGCGCAATCAGCACACCACCGGCATGCATGCCGACGTTGCGGGTCAGTCCTTCCAGCGTGCCGGCGAGTTCCAGCAGTTCCGCGACTTCTTCTTCCTTTTTCTCACGCTCGGCGAGCTGCGGTTCCATTTTGCGTGCTTCGGCGAGCGTAATTTGCTTGCCCGGCTGAAACGGAATCAGTTTGGCCAACTGGTCACAAAAGTTGTAACCGAGATCCAGCACGCGACCGACGTCGCGCACCACCGCCTTGGCCGCCATGGTGCCGAAAGTGGCAATCTGCGATACCGAATCCGCGCCGTAACGCGTCTTCACATAATCAATCACACGGTCACGCCCGTCCTGACAAAAATCGATATCGAAGTCGGGCATCGACACCCGCTCCGGATTCAGAAAACGCTCGAACAGCAGGTTGTAGCGCAGTGGATCAAGATCAGTAATGCTGAGACTGTAGGCCACCAGCGATCCCGCGCCTGAACCGCGCCCTGGCCCCACCGGCACGCCGTTGTGCTTGGCCCAATTGATGAAATCGGCAACGATCAGGAAATAACCGGGATAGCCCATCTGCACGATGGTCTTGATCTCGAATTCCAATCGCTCGCGGTAGGTCGGCTCCTGCGCCGCGCGTTCGGCGGCATCTTCGTACAGCTCAGCGAGTCGAGCGCTCAGTCCGTCGCTCGCGCATTGACGCAAATGTTCCTCAAGGCTGACGCCCTTGGGCGTCGGAAAATGCGGCAACCGGCTTTCACCCAAGGTCAGGCCGAGACTGCAGCGCCGGGCGATCTCGATACTGTTCTCCAGCACTTCGGGTATGTCGGCGAAAAGCTCGGCCATCTCGCGCTGGGTCTTGAAATACTGCTCCGCGCTGTGACGCTTGGGCCGGCGCTGGTCTGACAGGACATAACCCTCGGAGATACAGACTCGCGCTTCATGCGCCCTGAAATCATCGCGCCGCATGAACTGCACCGGATGCGTTGCCACCGCCGGCAACCCCGTCACACTGGCCAACTGCAGCGCACGTTCTACATGGCGCTCGACGGGGATCGCCGCAGCGCCACCGGTCATCGCCTGCGGCCCCAGCCGCTGCACTTCGAGGTAATAACGTCCGGGAAAGAGTGTGGCCCAGCCATCAGCGAGCTGACGCGCCGCATCCGCATTGTCGGCAATCAGCGCCTGGCCCACGTCGCCGTGGTGCGCGCCGGAGAGCGCGATCAAACCATCGCTACCGACTTCGCTCAACCAGGATTTTAGGATTTCGGCGCGCCCACGGTATTGATTGCTGCGATAAGCGCGTGTCAGCAATTCGCACAATCGCAGATAACCATCATGGTTCTGCGCCAGCAGCAGCACCCGGTACGGATTTTCGCGATCGGTCTCGTTGCTCAGCCACAAATCACAACCGATGATGGGCTTGATGCCCTGGCCGCGCGCTTCCTGATAAAACTTGACCATCCCGAACACGTTACTGAGATCGGTCAGCGCCAGTGCCGGCATTTGATCAGCCTTGGCCGCAGCCACAGCTTCATCTATGCGCACGATGCCATCGACGATTGAGTACTCACTGTGCAATCGCAGATGAATGAATGTCGGCGCCATCCCGCTATTTTAGTGCAACATCGCCGGCGTTCCGGGATTCGTGCGAGGCTGCAGCGGATAGTCCAGAAAAATCCGCGACATAGCGCGTACTACATGCTAGTCAGGTGCCGGCAATTGCCGCATAATTCCGCCGCCGCGCACAAACCTCAGCGCACACTCCCCGCAACACCCGACTACCCATGC
>JAQBGW010000008.1:0-2611 GCA_032128415.1 Betaproteobacteria bacterium
ATTTCGGCATCAGTACAGCTCGGCGAGCAAGCGCTCCAGCGCCACCTGGCGCCCTGGCGGTGTCGGCGCCAGCATGCCTTGCTGCTGCAGGATCTGCAGCAGTTTGCGCGGCGCGACCTGTTTGTAACCCACGATCTCGACGTGGCCGGCGTCGACCTGGACATTGGTCAGTTGCGCGTAGCTGTCGACCACCGGCTGGTATTGCTCAGCGAGGCTGAAGATGTAGTCGCTTTCGAGGCAGGTGCCGTCCTCACTCTTGCGGCGGCACGTATCGCGCTCGTCGGTGACAACCTTGAGGTAACGCCGCACCGAGCCCAGCAACGGCCCCGGATTGCGGATGAACTCCGATTGGGCGGTGATCTCGTACCAGTTGTCGCCGGTGACGGCCCAGCACGATGCGGGCAGCGCACCCAGGCTCAGCCAGTGCAGAACCTTGTTGCCGCAGGTACTTGCGACCGCGATGCCGGCGAACGGCGCTGAAACCGTGGCGAGATTGATGTTGACGTCATTCTGTCGCCACTGGGCGCGCCGCTCGCGCTCCAGCGCCTTGCGCGCCACCAGGCCGCCCATGCTGTGCCCGATGACCGTCACGCTGCGATTGCGCAAGTGGCCGGCCAGTTCGTCGAGCGCGGTGATCAGCTGGCCCGAGCTGACCATCAGGCTGTCGCGATCGTCGTAGCTGAAACACGCGGCCTGCTGCCCGTGAAATGCGTACAACTGCGCCAGCGCACGAAAACGCCCGGCAGAACCGTTGCAACCATGCACCAGGATGGTCATCGGGTGGTTCGAATTGAAGCGCAGCGTGCGATCGGGCGAGTCGGTACACGGCCCCAGGCGTGGAATGCTCACCGCCACATCCGGCGTCGGCAGCCGGCCGGCCTCCAGCGGTTGCGGCTCGGGGACATACGGGGGAGAAAAGGCGCACCCGAGCAGCGATGCGGATAGGGCGGCCAGGAGCAGCGTGCGCAGCGGTCTTATCGTGGGCATCAGGTTTTCAAACATTATTTTTCACCAAATTGCAGTGTATCCCGCGACGGGCTTACGGTCAGTCGCGTGAATTATCGCCGAGCACCCTCTGTTTTCCTGAAAATCTTCTTCCCGCACTCCGCGATCAAAGGGGCCACCCATTAGCCGGCCCGTATTAAAACCCGTACAGATTCGCCGACGCCGGATTGGCCAGCCCCTCCGCCGCGCGCAGCAGGCATACCTGATTGGTGCCGTCGGAATGCAGGAAGCTCGCCGCATCGCGCAGATATTTTTCGACCGGGTGTTCATACATGATGCCGCCGCCACCGAGGATCTCGCAGGCCTGCCTGCAGACTTCGAACGCGGTCTCCGATGCGTTGACTTTGGCGAGCAGGCCGAGCGTGCGCGCCTCCGGGCGTCTGCGGTCGGCGAGCCACGCCGTGCGCCAGATCTGTGTCCGCGACGCATCGAGCTTCATCGCCATCTGCGCGAGCATCATCGCAATGGCCTGATGTCTAACGATGGGTTTGCCGCCCTGCACGCGGGTGCGCGCGTGAGAGAGCGCGTATTCGTACGCTGCGCGGCCGACGCCGAGCACGGTTGATGCGGCCTCGGCCTTGCTGCCCCACATGAATTCGGCGCGCAGCCGCGCCATCAGGCCTTCGCCGACCAGCAGGTGGTCCGCGGGCACGCGGCAGTTCTCGAGATGGAACGTGCCGTTGGTGGCAAGCCGCTGGCTGCTCTTTTCGTGAAAATGACCGGCGCGAAAACCCGGCGTGTTCGACGGCACCACGAAAATGCTGCCGCCTTCGCGCAATGATTTCGACGCATCGGTGCGGGTGACGATGAAATAAAGTTTTGCCATGCAACCGTTGGAAACATAGCGTTTCGAGCCGTTGATCACGTAACCGTCGCCGTCGCGCACCGCCGTCGTGCGGAAATCGATGTCCGGGGCGTCGTAATAGCCCTGATGATCGGAGCCAGCGCCGGGCTCGGTGAAACCGATCGCCATGGTCGCTTCCGGATCGGCGACGAACGGCGGGATGAATTTTTTTTGTTGTGCCGGCGTCATCGCGTCGCCAAGGATGTGCGCCATCTTCCAGCATTGATCCATGATGACGGCAAAGCCCAGATCGCCGACCGCAAGTTCTTCGCCAACGAGGCACATGGTCATGATGTCGGCGCCGGCACCGCCGAACGCCTTCGGCACGCCGAGCGTGCGAAAGCCAAGCTGGTCGGCCGCGCGGATCCAGTCCCACGGTATGCGTTCCTCCGCGGTCGGCAGGCGGTCGCGCCGCAGCACATCGGGCTTGATCACGTTCTCGGCAAAATCGCGCGCGACGTCGCGCCAGCGTAGCTGATCGGCGCTCAGTTCGAAATCCATTGCTACTCCTCCGGCCGGATTGATTTTGTTTGAGTCATCAGGATAACAGCTCATGGGCACGCCGGCGCTGGGGCACCGATCGCTACTTCTGCTATTGGCGAACGACCGCTTCCGTCCCAAAGCGAACATTCGACAGACAAAGAAAAACCCCGCCGAAGCGGGGTCTGTGTGAGTGTTAGTCAGCGGGCGCACATCGGCTACTTCTTTCCGCAGGCAAACTGCCAAAGGTTTTCTTCCGCGGCACCAGTGGTGATTGGTGTC
>JAQBGW010000009.1:0-4973 GCA_032128415.1 Betaproteobacteria bacterium
GTGCGCGCGGCCAGCAAATCCATTTCCGCATCGCTGAGCACATAGGGGGGCATGAAATAGACGGTGCTGCCCGCATTTCCACTAATGGGCCGCAACAGCAATTCGCGCGTCAGTGCGGCCTCGAAAAACCGCCGGCTGAACGTCGCATCAGCGCCATCAACTTCAAAAGCCCAGATCATTCCGGTCGTACGGAAGTTGCGCACTCGCGGATGTGCGGCGAGTGGCTGTGCTGCCGCAGTCATGCGGCGTGCCCGGTCGCGATTCATTTCAATCACACGATCCTGTTTAAAAATGTCCAACGTCGCCAAAGCGGCACGGCAGGCCAGTGCGTTGCCGGTATAGGAATGCGAATGCAGAAAACCACGCGTCACGGAATCATCGTAGAACGCCTGATAGATGGCATCGCGCGTCAACACTGCCGACAGCGGCAGATAACCGCCGGTGATGCCTTTGGACAGGCACAGAAAATCCGGCACGATTCCCGCCTGCTCGTAAGCGAAAAAGCTGCCGGTACGGCCAAAGCCGGTCATGATTTCGTCGGCAATGAGGTGCACGCTATAGCGGTCGCACAGCGCGCGTGCCTGGCGCAGATACTCGGCATCGTACATGGCCATGCCGGCAGCGCCCTGCACCAGCGGCTCGACAATCAGGGCGGCAGTGCGCGTGTGGTTTTTTTCAAGATGATGTGCCAGCGCCTGCGCGCAGTGCAGCGCGTGTTCGCGCGGTGATACGCCGGCGGTTGCCAGTCGCCAGTCGGGGCTGGGTATTTGTGTGCTGTGGCGCAGTAGCGGAGCGTAGGTGTCCTTGAACAGCGCCACATCGGTAACCGACAGCGCACCCAGGGTTTCGCCGTGATAGCTGCCGGCCAGACTGATGAATTCCGATTTTTCGGCGCGACCGCTGTTGCGCCAATAATGAAAACTCATTTTCAACGCTATTTCTACAGCGGATGCACCGTCGCTGCCGTAAAAGCAATGACCCAGTTCACTGCCGGTCAGTGCCGAAAGGCGTTCAGAGAGTTCCACCACCGGTTCGTGGGTGAAGCCGGCGAGCATGACATGCTCCAGCCGTTGTAACTGATCGATTAACGCGGCATTGATGCGCGGCTCAGCGTGGCCGAACAGGTTGACCCACCAGGAACTGACGGCATCGAAGTAGCGCCGACCGTCAAAGTCATATAGCCAGCAACCCTGCGCGCGGGCGATCGGCACGATGGGCAGCGTCTCATGCTGTTTCATCTGCGTGCAGGGGTGCCACACCGCGGTGCGGCTGCGTTTTAGCAGCAGACTGTTGCGAGTGCTAGTTTGCATTGCGGTACCGCTTTGTCGAATACTCGGTTTCGTTCAACCGGTGTGCTTTGCAGCCGTTAAGCAGTGTAGGTGGCGCGGCGACATGAAGTGGTGATGCCGTAGCGCCGGATTTGCTCTGAATGTTTTCTGTCGTGATTGTTAAGTTTAACAGCACACTGGGAGATGTTTGACATGCAGATTCTCGAACGCATCGAAGATCAGATGTCCGCCACCGGCCTGCCGCTGGTCAGCGTTACTCTTGCCGCAGTGCCGTGCCCCGACACACCGGTGATCCTGACGCTGCACTGGCACGGCTTTATCAAGCAAAAGCTCGTCGATCTGGAAGAGGCCGAGGTCGTTTCGTACTCACCGATACCGAGTTCGTCGTTGCAATTGAATGAACGCTGGCGCGAGCTGGTTGCGGTGGATCACGCAGCCATGGAAGCGGCATGGGCGCTGGGGGCGTGGGATGTGGCGCGGGCCGAGCGCCCGGCCTGCTTTCGCCCAGGTGCAGCGGAGAACGAAGAACTGGAGTGCATGCAGGCCTTCGGTACTTACCCCTGTAGCATCAATGGCACCCAGATCGCCGTGTCCGATGCCCCCGATGTGGATGATCTGCTCGAGCTGGCCGCAGTGCGTGGCTATTTGATGTGGATGTTTCGCCCGGTGCGTGGCGGCATCTGGAAGGAATTCGCGGACGATGCCACGTTGTCCGCAGAGGGGCGGCGCGCGCTGCCCTGTCCGCTGGCGCCGGTGCCGCCGGCCTGCGTCGGCAAGCGCAAAACGGTTTATCGTTTTGGTGTGCCCAAGCATCGCACCTTGCCGGGGCCACACCCCACTATACTAGCTAACTAATTGATTTAAAAAGAATTATTTAGTAAGCAAGTACTCACATCAAGAGTGGAGCTTGGGCTGCCCCCTCTTGTAATTTCCCCCGTACGCCCCTATTATTAGCACTCACTTGAGTTGAGTGCTAACAAGCCCGCTCACGGTTCGTCTGGTTAATCTGATTATTCAACTGATTTTTGAGGAGATGCACCCATGAAGATTCGTCCGTTGCACGACCGTATTATCGTGAAGCGGCTGGAAGAAGAGCGCAAAACTGCTTCCGGTATCGTAATTCCTGACACCGCTGCTGAAAAGCCGGATCAGGGTGAAGTCAAAGCCGTCGGTAAAGGCAAGAAATCCGACGACGGCAAAATCATTCCGCTCGACGTCAAAGTTGGCGACCGTGTGCTCTTCGGCAAATATTCCGGCCAGACCGTCAAAGTAGAAGGTGACGAGCTGCTGGTCATGCGCGAAGAAGACATCATGGGCGTCGTCGAGTAACTCACAAAGAATATCCAGGAGATTTCAAATGGCAGCTAAAGACGTCAAATTCCACGAGCCGGCACGGCAAAAAATTGTCGCCGGCGTCAACATTCTGGCCGATGCGGTCAAAGTGACTCTGGGCCCGAAAGGCCGCAACGTAGTGCTCGAGCGCAGCTTCGGCGCCCCCACCGTCACCAAAGACGGCGTGTCGGTCGCGAAGGAAATCGAGCTCAAGGACAAATTCGAAAACATGGGCGCGCAGATGGTGAAAGAAGTGGCTTCCAAAACTTCGGACATCGCCGGCGATGGCACCACCACCGCCACTGTATTGGCTCAGTCCATCGTGCAGGAAGGCATGAAATATGTCACCGCCGGCATGAACCCGATGGATCTGAAGCGCGGCATCGACAAGGCGGTTATTGCCGTCGTCGCCGAGTTGAAGAAACTCTCCAAGCCTTGCACCACCACCAAGGAAATTGCCCAAGTTGGTTCGATTTCGGCCAATGCTGATGCCGAAATCGGCAAGATCATCGCCGACGCAATGGACAAGGTTGGCAAAGAAGGCGTGATCACCGTCGAAGACGGTTCAGGCCTGGAAAGCGAACTGGAAGTGGTCGAAGGCATGCAGTTCGACCGCGGTTACCTTTCCCCTTATTTCATCAACAATGCCGAGAAACAGCATGCGCTGCTCGAGACTCCTTACGTGCTGCTGCACGACAAGAAAATCTCGAACATCCGCGACCTGCTGCCGCTGCTTGAACAAGTAGCCAAAGCCGGCAAGCCGCTGCTGATCATTGCCGAAGAAGTTGAAGGCGAAGCGTTGGCGACCCTGGTGGTCAACAACATCCGCGGCATCCTGAAGACCTGTGCCGTCAAGGCACCGGGCTTCGGCGACCGTCGCAAAGCCATGCTGGAAGACATTGCCATCCTCACGGGCGGCACGGTGATTGCCGAGGAAGTCGGCCTGTCACTGGAGAAAGTTACTCTGGCTGATCTGGGCCAGGCCAAGCGCATCGAAATCGGCAAGGAAGAAACCACGATCATCGACGGCAACGGCGACCAGAAATCGATCGAAGCGCGCGTCAAGCAGATCCGCGCTCAGATCGAGGAAGCCACCAGCGACTACGACAAGGAAAAGCTGCAGGAACGCGTTGCCAAGCTGGCAGGCGGTGTGGCGCTGATCAAAGTCGGCGCCGCAACCGAGCTTGAGATGAAAGAGAAAAAAGCCCGCGTCGAAGACGCGCTGCACGCCACTCGCGCTGCAGTTGAAGAAGGCATCGTGGCCGGCGGCGGCGTGGCACTGCTTCGCGCCCGCCTCTCTATCGGAAACGGCAAGCTGAAAGGTGATAATCACGACCAGGACGCCGGTATCAAGATCGTACTGCGTGCACTGGAAGAACCGCTGCGCCAGATCGTGGCGAACGCGGGTGACGAGCCCTCGGTGGTGGTGAACAAGGTGGTCGAAAGCAAGGGTAACGTCGGCTACAACGCTGCGACCGGCGAATACGGTGACCTGGTGGAAATGGGCGTGCTGGATCCGACTAAAGTCACGCGCTGCGCACTGCAGAACGCGGCTTCAATCGCCGGTCTGATCCTGACCACTGCTGCGATGGTGGCAGAATCGCCGAAAGATGAAGGCCACGCGGGCCATGGCCACGGCGGTATGGGTGGTATGGGCGGCATGGGTGGGATGGATATGTAATTCGCGTAAGCGAATTACATAACCGAAGGGTGGACGAGCAGGAGGGAACCGATGGTTCCCTCCCGAACCCTCCCTCCTTCGGGATAGTGTTAGTAAGAGAGACCCCGCTTTTTGCGGGGTTTCTTTTTCCGGGTACGCCAAGCGAGTTGCCTATTCTCCGGCGTCATCTGCGAAATGCAGTAACTGAACTGCGGAGCATGTGTTATCGCCTTGACGCATAATGGTTTTGAGGTTTAAATAGCGCCCTTTCGCCCGGCTTGGAAGGCGGGTGATATCCCGATCGCGCAGTTCTGCAGCGATTTAGTGCCACGGGGCCAGGTAGCTCAGTCGGTAGAGCAGAGGACTGAAAATCCTTGTGTCGGCGGTTCAATTCCGTCCCTGGCCACCATACCCACTGCCCAAGCAGTCCAAGGGAATCCAACAGCGTCCCTGCCATCTTCGCTTCCAAAGCAGCCCAACGGAGGAAATCTCCTCCTATAACTATTTGATTTTTATATAGAAAATAGTCAACCAAGGGTGTCAGACTCGTTAAATTGAAATTATTTGAATAAAAACAATAAGTTAGATATATTTTGCTTGAGTATAGTCGGATGTGATTTTTTTCACAGTTACACGGAACAGTCGGGCATAGACTGTCAGGTTCTTTAGTCAGCGATTCTTGTGCGTTGAGT
>JAQBGW010000010.1:0-25090 GCA_032128415.1 Betaproteobacteria bacterium
ACCTCGTAGCTCGTTCCTGGTGTGGCTGGAAATTCTGCCTGTTGGCTAAAGACGAAAACGAGTAACGAGGAACGAATCACGCTTTTCCATTGAAGAATTCGGAGACCTGAAAGATGGCACAAGAACAGCAGAAAACGAAAATAGTGATGGGCACGGCAACGCCGGGTGGCGGCTTTCCCGCCTACGGCTGGCCCTATGCGGAAGTGCTTAACGCCACTGACGACTCGCTCAATATCGAGCCGCTGAACACCAAGGGTAGCGGTGAGAACGTCGGTCGCATCGACAATGGTGAACTCGACATTGCGCTGGCCACCGGGGAGGTGACCTACGAGGCGGTCAACGGTATCGGCCGCGCGCCGTGCAAAAACATACGTATCATCAATGCGACCTATTCACAGGCGGGCATGTTCATGGTGCGCGCCGACAGTCCGTACCAGACCATCAGTGATCTGGTTGGAAAAACGGTGGTGTGGGGTGCCTCCAGCTCCGGTTTTGTCGTGTTGGCGCGTTATGTGATGGACGGCCTGGGTCTGGAAATAAAAAAAGATTTCGATGCACGTCTGCTCGAAAAAGCCGGCGACGGCCCGCCGCTGGTCAACGGTGGCGAGGCCGCGGCGATGTGGGGCGGTGGGGTAGGTTGGCCGCCCTTTATGAAAATCGCGAATAATCCCAAGGGCATGCGCTTCATTTCGCCCAGCGCTGATGAAATCAAGCGCATCCAGGCCAAGCATACTTTCCTCAAGCAGACGACGATGCCGGCGGGCAGCTATCCCGGACAGACCGGGCCGGTCAATTCGGTGGGTTCGTGGCCGTTCGTGCTGGCACGCGCGTCATTGCCGGACGATGTGGCTTATCGTCTTGCGAAGGCCTTGCATCAAGGGCACGCCGCACTCGCCGCCAAGCTCGACCAGGCGCAGGAATCGACATTGGAAAATACGCTGGCTGCAGCACCGACCCGGGACCTGATTCATCCCGGGGTGCTGAAATACATGAAAGAGGTCGGGCTGTAATGCGAGGCCTGATCTAAAAACTGTACAGCCGGGCGGGGTTGGTTACCAATACCCGCTCGCGTTGCACCGTGTCCGGCACCCAGGCGAGCAGCAAGTCGGTGAGTTCACCATCGTTGGGTATCGCGCCCTTGTGCATCACATGTGGCCAGTCGGTGCCCCAGATCACCTGATCGGCATTGGCTTGTACCAGCGCATGCGCAAACGGCACGGTGTCGGCATGTGGCAGTGGCCCGGCGGAGATGCGATAGGGCCCGGTCAGTTTGACCCAGGCCTTGCCGGATTGCATCAGCCGCAGCAGCGCCTGAAATCCCGGCGCTTCCAGTCCCAGCGATGTATTCATGTAACCCAGATGCCCGAGTACGATGGGCACCGGGAAATCCGCGAACGTGCGGTCCAGGTCCGGAAATTCGTCGGCATGCATCAGAAATTCCATATGCCAGCCCATGGCGGCAATGCGTTGGGCCAGAGGGCGCAGCATGTCCATCGGCAACGAGCCCGCCTTGCGGTCCTTGACGTCGACAATGTTGAGGCGTAAGCCGCGCACGCCGGCAGCGTTCAGTGTTTTCAGTTCTGCATCGCTGATTGCCGGATCGACCACCGCCACGCCGCGCATGCGCTGCGGATCGGTTTTCATGACGTCGAGCATTGCCGCGTTGTCGGTGCCGTAAACACTGGGTTGCACCAGCACCGCGCGCGTGACGCCCAGCGTGTCGAGCATGTGCCGGTAGTTTTTCAGCAGACAATCGGGCGGCGTATAAACGCGCGCTGGTGAGTAGTTGTAGTGCGCGGCAGGCCCCAGCACATGCGCGTGCGTGTCGCAGGCGAGTGCCGGCATTTTGAATGCCGGCGCGCGTGGTTTGAAATCCGGGCCTGCGCACAATGGCGCTGCAGCCGTAGGCGTATTCACGGACATGTTCACATAACCCGTTGTTTTTATTTAACTATTTATACTATACAGTTGCCAGCTGTGCTTCCTTTAGTCCCGGCATCTGAAATTTGATCGCCTTCAGTTCTGTAGTGAGCGATGCCATTTCTTCCTTGGTCAGTTCGAGCAGCGGCGGGCGTACCGTGACCCACTGTGCATCGCTGCTGTAATGCGCGATGCCGGCTTTCAGTGCGGCTATCATCAGATACTTTTTGCCAAAGGTGTTGCGCGCGATATCCAGTGCTTGCTGCTGCGCTTCGGCATCCGGGTTCTGCCATTCACGGTAAAGCTTGTCGATGGCCGCCGGGTTGACGTTGGCCGTTGCCGAAATGCAACCGGCGCCGCCGTTTTTCATGTTGGCGAGCAGGAAGGATTCGCTGCCGACGAACATGTCGAAGCCGCTCTTGGCGAAGGCGTCGAGGAAAACCTTGGTGTTGTTCCAGTCACCGGAACTGTCTTTCATGCCGGCGATGGCGGTGGGATATTTTTTCAGCAGCCGCTCAACCAGTTTGGGCGTGATGCCGACTACGGCAACCGGCGGGATGTGATACAGGTAAATACGCAACCGGTCGTCGCCGACGCGCTCGATGATTTCCGAATAATTGCGGTACAGACCTTCATCGCTGACACCCTTGTAATAAAACGGCGGCAGCATCAACACGCCGGCACAGCCGGCTTTGACCGCATGTTCGGTCAGCCGTATGGAATCCGTCAGCGCGCAGCAGCCGGTGCCCGGCATCATGCGCTTGGGATCAACCCCCGAGGCCAGCAGCGCATCGAGTAACGCAGTGCGCTCGTTGAACGACAGTGAGTTTGCTTCGCTGTTGGTGCCGAATGCGGCGAGCCCCGAGCCCTGTGAGATCAGCCATTTGCAGTGCGCGATGAAACGCGCAGTGTCGGGATTGAGATCCTTGTCAAACGGGGTGACCACCGGGGCCAGCACGCCCTTGATGCGTTGCGTATTGCTCATTGGGAATATCCTCGCGGGAACAAAGTTGAAAACCCCGAGCCATGAGCGGGAGCTCAACCGGGCGCGGAATAGTCCACATAGGATATCACCGTGCGGCGCTGAATCGTAATCACCGGTGATTCGATTGTCAGCGCAGGGGGCTGTTGTTAAAGTGGTGGAAATATTGCAAAACATGCTTGTAGTACGCACGGTTACAGTGCGGGCTGTATCTATACTAAGCTCAATACCGAAGTGAACGCCGTGCTGAACGATCCGCAAGTGAATAAATTTCTGACGAGCCAAGGCGTGATCGTCCAGGGTGGCACTGCCGGGAAATTTATTGTGCACATCAAGTCAGAGATTCCGAAGTGGGCGAGGGTGATCAGAGATTCTGGTGCGCGCATCGACTAGAATTCATCTCAAAATGCCTGCGCTTGGCAAGACTTTGTTGCACACTGCATCCCTCCTCGCCTTACTATTCAGCAATGTCTCGTCGGGGCCTCGCGTGCTTCGCGTCCTGCCGACGTTCGGCGGATTTTTAGATGGATTTAGGGTATCGGATATGAAAACGGAGATGATTGGATGTCAGATTTAAGAATACTCGGAGCAGGTCCGGTCAAGCGTGGCGTGACGCAAGTTGCAGCACAATTTGAAAAAGCAACGGGTCATCGCGTGGTCGTAGAGTTCATCGGGGCGCCCACGGTGCGCGAGCGCGTGCTGGCCGACGCGGCGGTGGATGTGGTTGTGGTGCCACAATCAGCGATGGAAGAGTTTGTCGTGCAGAACAAAGTGGCAGTGCATACCCGCGTGACTCTGGGCCGTTCGCGCATGGGACTGGCAATGCGCAAAGGCGCAGCAGCACCGAATCTGGAGACCGCGGTTGCGTTCAAGCAGTCTGTCGCCGCAGCGGACGCAGTAGTGGTCAATGTTGCGTCCAGCGGAAATTATGTGGTGAAGTTGCTTGATAAACTAGGGTTCGGCGCTGACAAAGTGGTGAAAATGCCGGACACCGTAAAAGTTATGGATCACGTGGCATCGTCGGCGCAGAACCTGCTGGGCGCGGGACAATTGCCGGAAATTCGCGAACTGATCGACAAGGGCGTCGCGATTGCGCTTGCTGGTCCGCTGCCAGACGAACTGCAAAGCATCACCGGCTACGACGCGGCAGTGACCAATGCCGGTGTGAATGCGGCGGCAGCGGCTGAATTTACGAAGTACCTCGCAACTCCGGCGGCGCGTGCGGTAATGGCGGCCACCGGCATCGACTGATCACGGGATACTCATGACTACCTTGAAAATACTCAGTGCCGGTGCGGTCAAGCGCGGCGTAGCGCGCATTGCCGCCGCATTCGAGAAGGATACCGGCGCCAAAGTGGAAATCGAATTCACGCCGGCGCCCGAAGTGCGCCGGCGCGTAGGCGCTGGCGAAACCGTGGATGTGGTGGTGGCGACGCCGGCGACGATGGACGAATTCGCCGCGCAGAACAAGATCATCGCGGCGAGTCGCGGGTTCATCGGCCGCTCGCGCATGGGCGTTGTGATCCATACCGATGCGACCATGCCGGTGATTGCCGATACCGAATCGTTTAAGAAACTGCTGCTGGGCGCCAGCCATGTGGTGCGCAATGAAGCATCCAGCGGTATCTATTCCGAGAAGCTTCTGGACAAACTGGGGCTGACTGCCGAGCTGGGATCGAAACTCGTCGTCGTCAAAACTGGTTCAGCCATCATGGAATATGTCGCGGCGCATCCAGCTCAGGCCGTGGGATTGGCGCAGATTTCCGAGCTGATGGTGATGATGGACAAGGGCTGCAAGGTTAAACTCGCCGCACCGCTACCGGCTGAAATTCAGAACATGACCAGCTATGATGCCGCAGCGATGACCGGCGCACCGGCCGCCGCGATCGAATTGGCGAAGGGCTTTGCAACCGTCGACGCCAAGAAGATTTTCACGGAGACAGGAATCTCCTGATCCGGACGGGAAAGGCAACCGGAGCAACGGGGTTGTCTCCGGAGCACATTCGCAACCCGATGTTCACGGTTCATGTGCGAAATTCCCCGGTTTTTCTGAATTTGTAACATCCAGTTACATCAGCAACACACTGTTGCACACGATTCGTTTACAGCGATAACCGGTTTTGCGTTACTGGCAGTGGGCAACCACAACAAGGAGGCATGCCATGAACGCGAACAAGAACCTGATTGCAGTATCGACGATAGCCGCGGCCTTTGCCGCATCGGCTGTTGCGTTTTCCGCCTCGGCGGAAGATCACCGTGGTCCGCATCGCGGCTCAAGGCCGGCAGTGGTTGTGCGGCAGGCACCGCCGGCTGTGGTACGCCACGCCGATTTCCGGCGAGCGCAGCCGAAACGTGTCGTTGTCGAGCGGAAGACCTTCCGGCACAGACCGCCGGTCGTACATACGCGAACCGTGATTGTGCAGCAGCCGGTGATTGTGCAGCGTCCCGTGGTTGTACACCGCCCGGTTTACGTGAACCGCACCGTTTTTGTCGAGCGGCCGGTCTACTATCACGAACCCGCGCCGGCATATTCGTATGAACAGGATTACTATGCCCAACCGGTGGCGTATGTGGACAGTGATGCCAACGTGGCGGGGACTGTGGCCGGAGCGGTGATTGGCGGCGTGATCGGCAGCCAGATCGGGCATGGAGGCGACCGCGGCATCGCTACCGTGATCGGCGCCGTCTTCGGCGGCATTCTCGGCAGCAATTTTTGAACGGATCGTTTCAGGCAATAAAAAAAGGCGGCTTTGGCCGCCTTTTTTTAAGTTTTTTTTACCGCTACGAGTTGCCGATGGGCTCCAGCCCGCTGTCCGTGATCGCTTTCGCCGCATCCGACGAAGCCAGAAATTCGATCGCTGTACAGGCTGCGCCTGGATCCGGTGAATTTGCACCGACGCCGGCGGTAAACGACGATACCTTCTGTACCTCCGTTGGCAGCGGCGTGATGTGGTCTATTCCCTTTACCGGTAGCAGTTCGCTGATCTGCTGGAAACCGATGTCCAGTTCTCCGCGCGCGAGCACGGTACCGACGCGTTCGCCGCCGCCGACAAGGCGGCTTTTCGGCAGCACCTGATCGGCGATGCCAAGGCGCTGCACCAGTTCGGTGGTCAGGTATTTGCCGCTTTCGCTGGCGGAATAACCGACCGACTTTGCCTGCAGCAGGGTGTTTCTCAACGCATCGACCGTGCTGATGTCGGGTTTGGGCGCGCCGGCGCGTACCGCCATTCCGATCATCGAGCGGGCGATGGTTCTGCAGCCCGCTTCCAGCACCAGCCCGTCAGCGATGAACTGGCGCAGTACGCCGTCGACGACGATGACGATATCCGCCACTTCGCCGCGCTTGAGACGGTTGGGGATGGAAGTGTCGCCGGTGCCGATGGAGGTGGTGACGGTGACGACCTTTTTCCCAATCAGGCGTTCCACCTGCGGGATCAAAGCCAGATGTGCCGCGGTGAAGGCGCCCGAGGTCATCACCCGGAATTCGTTGGTGGCTGCAGTCATTTGCGGTTGAACTCCAGCACATCAAACCCGCAATAACGATCCACGATATAAATCAGTCCGCGATCATCCACATCCGTGTCATTGGTTTGCGGGCAGAGTTTGCCGCCGCAGGGTTCCGGGATGTACCAGCCCACTTCCTGCGGTGCTGACGGATCGGCGATGTCGACGATGCGTAATCCCCCGGCAAACCACGCGCAGTAAAGGAGCGTGTCGCCACCCTTCCAGTTTTCCTGGAACTGGTGGGCGCCGAAACGGCCGGGGGTGGTGCGGCTCCACGGGCTGTCGAGTTCGCTGACCTCAAACAGGGACAGCGGCTTAATGTTGGCGAGGTCAGTCACATCGAGCACCCACAGGCAGCCGTGGGGGCGGCCGCGGCGACGCGCCATTTCCTCGGCATCGTGTGCATGGTCTTCTTCGTCGATGGCAACCGCGATGCGTTTGCCGTCTAGTTTTTTCAGCACCGGCATGAAGGTGTGCGAGGGTTCCGGATACGGCGGATGGTAGTTGTAGGCGCCGACGGTTTTCGGCTGGCGAATGTCGGTGACGTCAATCACGCGTACCCCGCCGTGCCAGCAACCGGCCCACAGTTCGTCGCCGAAACGCAGCGTGTGATGCAATCGATGCTGGCGGCCGGGCCAGGTCGGTTTCTCGCCACCGGCAATGTGTTGTCCCGGCAGCCACCAGCGCGATACTTCTTCGGGCTTGGCGGGATTGCGGATGTCGTAAGTGACCAGGATGTTGCCGATAAAACCCGGCATCTCGGTGGAGATGTAGGCGTAATTGGCGTCCATGTCGAAGCGGTGTACTCCCCGGGCATGGGTTTTCTGGAAATGAATCAGCTTCGGTTTGGCCTTGTTGGACACGTCATACAGGCTGAAGCCGCCGCGTTCGTAGGGATTTCGTTCAGCCTCTTCCACGGCGGGTATGTCAGCAACGGCAACGCCCAGTTTTGCGGCGAGTTCGGCGTGGGTGGCGTCGCGGCCGAGTTCGGCCTTCATTTGCGTACGCAGTTTGGGCAGTTCATCGGCCTTGCGGCCGATGGCGGTCATGTTGCGCTCACTGTTGATGATCATCAGATCGCCGACGACGCGCGCCTTGTGGCTGTGCGATTCCGGGTCTTCAACTTTGATCTGCGCCACGATGCGTGGATTCTTGGCGTCCGACACGTCGAGAATGCTGGTGCCGAGCTGTTGCTTGTTCGGGATGTGGCCTACGTAGCAGTGAGTGCCTTCTACATAAACCTGGCCGGCGCCCGGCAGGTCGAGGTGTGACAGACGTTTGACGTTGTGGATGAGGGTGCCGGGCTCGCTGGTGATGCCGTCCATGATGTGGTTTTCCTATGCGATGGAGTAGGGCCAAAGTCTACCGCATGGCAGAACCTGGTTGGCAGGCATGCTTCATGCGACCGTTGAGCGTACTCAGGGTTGGAATTTGCCGGGTACGGTTTCGGACCCGGTTGTTTGCCGCTTTCGTCTCGAGCCAAGTTCAGCCGACAGGCGCTCGGCTGCGGTCTGCAGGGTTCCCGCATTTTTATGGAGTGCCTGTATGGACAGTCGCCAACCGGGCCCGGAGATGCCCAGGCTGCCGATGACCTGATTGCGGAAGTCCAGGATGGGTACTGCAGCGCAACGCAGTTCCTCACTGATTTCACCGTCATCGAACGCCACTCCGCAACGGCGCACCTCGGCGATTTCCTGTCGAAGACGCTGAGTATCTCTGATGGTCTTGCTGGTAAAAATCGTCAGTTCTATATTCTGCAGGTACGCTTCGAACTGCTCTGCTTCAAAAGAGGCGAGCATTATTTTTCCCAGGGCCGTGCAATGCATAGGCCGCACATTGCCGATGCGATCGTTGATTCGAATGGCGCCCGAGCCGTCATGTTTTGCCAGCACTACCAGCTTGTCGCCGGACATTGCGCCAAAGTACGAGGTTTCACCGGTTTTGTTCGCCAGGTCCGCCAGCACGGGTCGGGCTGCGTTGACCATTTCCACTTCATCAAGGGCAGCGCTGGCCAGCGCGAACAGCGGCCGGCCGATCCGGTAAAACCGCGATTGTTCCATTTGTCGCAGGTATCCCAGGGTCACCAGTGTCTTCGCGATATGGAATGTGGTGCTGGTATGTAAGCCCAGAGCTCGACTGAGATCAGCCAGACCGATGCCATCAGGGCTATGCGCAACTGTTTCAAGCAGTTCGCATGCGCGGCGTACGGACTGTATTCCGCCGGAGCGTTTCCCGGTCGAAAGCGTTGCCGCCGCGATTGAACGTTTGGCTTTGGCGATATTGTCGGGCATGGCGATCTGTCAAAAGTTGCGTAGGCGCGAGTATCCGACGTCTCACCATGCAAAACAATTGTTTCACATCGTTCAATCTATTGACGCGGGGTCGAGATCATCCTTCGTATCATCGATAAGTAGCCTGAAAGAAAACCGTCTGATAAATTATATAAAAATCAATATGTTATATTGAATCTCACCTATGGCTTGGTTCTGGCCCGCTACCTAGGGGCGAATCCGGATATCGCCTGTCGGCAAAAAATAATTTTTGCTTTCACATGGAGAAATGATGTTGGATAAGTGCAAATCAACATGGGACATTCGTTAAAATCCAAAAAGCATAGTCTCCTTTGCCGGCGCGCGTGCCGGTGACCAGCAGTGATTCCCCCAAAGTCAGGAAAGAGTGTCAATGAATACAACGAACAAGCCCGGCGATGGGCCGAAAACCCGCGACTCCGCTGCGACCAATGATGGCGCAGGAGTGATCGTTGATTATCTTGTTCGCGAGAAAGTACCCTATGTTTTCGGGCTCTGTGGGCACGGCAACATCGGTTTTCTGGATGCGCTGCATGCGCGTCCGGATGAGATCAAGACCATATCCGTCCGGCACGAGAGCATCGCCGGCTTCATGGCGGATGTGTATTACCGGGTATCCGGAAAACCAACAGCCACATTCACATCCTGCGGTCCGGGCTCTGCGAATCTGCCGATCTCCCTTGCCAACGCCTTTTTTGATTCCGTGCCGTTTCTTGCGATTACCGGCAATGTGCCGACGAGCCAATTCAACCGTGGCGCATTCCAGGAAACTTATCGTCACTACCAGGCCGATTTTCCATCGACCGTGCGTGCCTATTGCAAACGTGTATTTCAGCCGACAACCGCAGCGCAATTGCCGGTTGCCGTGCGCCAGGCATGGAAAACAATGGTGACGGGCCGGCCCGGGCCTGTTGTGCTCGACGTGCCTTTTGACATTTTCAACGAGCCTATTCCCGAGGAGACGCCACGTCCCGAGGAGTGGAATGCCAATATTTCGTGCCGCTGCGGCGCTGACCCGGAGGGCGTGTCCAAGGCAGTCGACCTGCTGCTCGCGGCACATCGCCCGGTGATTCTGGTCGGGCAAGGCGTCCGCTACGGCGGTGCAACCAAGGAGTTGCTGGAGTTGGCTGAGCGCCTGCGCATCCCGGTGGCATGTTCGGCGAG
Organism: Betaproteobacteria bacterium; assembly: GCA_032128415.1. GTDB lineage: Bacteria > Pseudomonadota > Gammaproteobacteria > Burkholderiales > SG8-41. Next base: position 9,880 of record JAQBGW010000010.1, read on the forward strand.
CGGACTCGGCGCCATTGATTCATCCCACCCTTTGGCGCTGGGGTTGGTGGCGCGCAATGGCACTTATCAGGCCAACCACGCATCGCGGCAGGCCGATGTGCTGCTGGCTCTTGGTGTCCGGTTTGACGATCGCACGTCAAGTTCGTGGCTGCCGGGCTATTCCTTCACGATCCCGCCGACCAAACTGATACACGTCGACATTGATCCTGACGAGATTGCCCGTAACTATCCTGTTGCGCTTGGACTGATGGCCGACGTGCGAACGTTCCTGCGACAGGTTCTCGCGGAACTTGATCTGCGCAAAGCGCGTGGTGAAGTGCCGGCCGAGCGGGCGGCCTGGCTTGACGCGATCGCCTCTTATCGAAATGAGTGGGATGCATTCATCGCGCCGGGATTCAAGCTGGATACGACCCCAATCAATCCGCAGCGCGCGGCTCACGAGATTGACCGCATCCTTCCCGAGGATGCGATACTCGTCAGCGATATTGGTGTCCATCACAACTGGTTAAACCAGTTTTGCAAACCCAAGCGGCCTGATTCTCTAATAGGATCCATGGGATTTGGCCCGATGGGTTTTGGCGTGGGTGGCGCTCTTGGCGCCAAACTTGCCGCGCCCGACCGACCTTGCGTAGCCGTCGTCGGCGACGGCGCATTCTGGATGCATGCCAATGTATTGGCTACCGCCTTCGAGTACAACATTCCGGTGGTTTATGTCGTCTGGAATAACTATGCCTATGCATCGATCAGGGGATTACAGCGCGGTTACCTTGACGGTCGTGAGTTGGCAACCGATTTTCGTGATCCGAAAACACAGGCACCCTACAATCCCGATTTCGCAGCGCTTGCACGTTCCGCCGGAGTTGAGGGGGTAAGCGTAGACAAGGCTGCTGACCTGGCAGAAGCCATACGCGCGGGTATTGCAACCGGGCGGCCTTATGTGATCGACGCCAATATTGGCGGAGACCTGAATCCGGGCGGGGCAGGTGTCTGGGAACTGCCGGGACTCGGAACCAGCAAGCCCGCCATTGGCAAGCGTTACGTCCCGGATTGAGCAACGCGGCTGGCAACGATAACGGAAAAGGTAAAAGGTGGCTGGTGATCGAGTGAAAGGCAAGGTCTACGCAGACCAGTCGGAATTACGGTATTCATGAATTCAACTAGAAAACGAGAGCAAGCATGGACTTGGGTTTAACCGGCAAGGTGGCGATCGTAACCGGAGGAAGCCGTGGCGTTGGACGTGCCATTGCGGCATCGCTGTTGCAGGAGGGCGCGCGGGTCATGATTACTGCGCGCGACCCGGTTCGATTGGAGACTGCCCGCGCAGCTCTGCAGAAGGAAACGCGGGGTGAGGTCCTTGCGGTGGCAGCCGATCTTGAGCGTGATGCCGAGGTCAAAGCGATGATTGATGCCACGATTTCAGCCTTCGGTTGTGTCGACATACTGGTGAACAGTGCGGCTACGGTGAATCCCGCCAATTTTCTGTCGCTTACCGAGGCGCGCTGGGCTGCGCTCTTCGAAGAGAAACTCAGTGGCTACGTGCGCTGCATGCGCCATGCGATTCCACACATGCAGGCCCGGCGCAGCGGGCACATCATCAATCTCTCAGGGATTGCCGCCCGTGAAGGCAGGGGTAACAATATACCTGTAGGCGTAAACAACGCGGCCGTACTCAATCTGACCAAATCTTTGGCGTGGGAACTGGCGCCGGACAATATTTTGGTCAATGCTGTAGTGCCGCACATCATTGATACGGACCGGCAGGACGAGACGATGCGCGAACTCGCCATGCTGACCGGCAGGCCGGAGGCGGACATTCGTCGTGAGCGGGTGGCAAAGATCCCGCTGGGTAGAATGGGGCGGCCGGAGGAGGTGGCGAACGTAGTGACTTTCCTGGCTTCCGAGCGGACGAGTTTTGTGACGGGTGCTGCATGGCACGTCGATGGAGGGGCCTGCCACGCGATCTGAGTGAGCATGGCTCGCGGTGATGGAATTATCGTAGTGAGAGACTTTTTTGCTGTTTGCTGGAATGATGGAAGTTGATCGGAATTGAACGAGAAATAAAACAGTAGCTGCCAACTGATTGTCGAATTAAATATTGCTTGAGGAGAATCCCATGAGCGCCATAAATAGATTCGGTCTTTTTGTTTTCGCTGCCTTATTCATTGCAACTGCCGGCTGGGCACAGGATTTTCCGAAAAAACCGGTCAGGGTTGTGGCACCGTTTTCACCGGGCGGCGCAACCGATACGCTGGCCAGGCTGGTTGGCAACAAACTCACCGAACGCTGGGGCCAGAATGCAATGATTGACAATCGTGTTGGCGCCAGCGGACACATCGGTGCTGACTATGTCGCCAAATCGGCGTCGGACGGGTATACGCTGCTCGTTGCGGGAACGCCCCACGTCATCGGTGTCAGCCTCTTCAAAAAACTGACCTATGACATGGCCAAAGATCTGGTGCCGATCAACCGGTTTGCGACCTATCCCAGTGCAATCGTTGTTCACCCTTCGCTGCCGGTCAAAAGCGTGACCCAATTGATTGCGCTTGCCAAAGCCCACCCGGGGGAACTTAACTTCGGCTCAGCGGGTAGCGGTTCGCCCAATCACCTCGCAATGGAATTGTTCAAGTCCATGGCCAAGGTGAAAATGGTACATATCCCCTACAAGGGCGGTTCGGGGCAGATGGTCGGCGACCTGCTGGCGGGACAGATTCAACTGGCTTCAATTGGATTGCCGCCGGCCATGCCGTTCGTGAAAGTCGGGCGACTGCGGGTTCTGGCCGTGACCGGGTCCAAACGTTCGCCGTTGTTGCCTGAAGAGCCGACGGTCAGCGAGGCAGGCCTGCCGGGATTCGAAGTGACTTCATGGTATGGCATGTTTGCCCCCGCCGGACTGCAGAATGATATTTTGAAAAAACTGAACCAGGATATCGCGGCAGTTCTGGCAACTCCGGACCTGGTCAAGCGACTGGCAGCACTCGGTGCTACCCCGGCGCCACTTTCACCCGAAGATTTCAGGACTTTCGTCCACGATGAAATCGCGAAGTGGGCGAAAGTGGTCAAGGAGTCCGGCGCCAAAGTGGATTAGTCGGATCCCCCCGACAATTTGTAAACTGATGAATTGCCATGCTGCCGGGCCACAACCGATACGAGTATTCGCCGCTGACCGAGCGCAAGGACTATTCCTGGCCCGGCGGCAAGCGCCTTGCGTTCTGCCTGACCACCAATATTGCAGTGCATGCGTTTGGCAAGGGGCGCGGTCACGACAACGCCAAGCATGGCGAGCCGCAAACCCAGCGCAATTATTCGTGGCGCGATTACGGCAATCGCATCGGCATCTGGCGCCTGTTTGATCTCGCCGATGAGTTGTCCATACCGCTCGCGCACAATACCAACAGCCTGCTCTACGACGAGGCGCCGCAAATATTCACGCGCATTCGCAGCCGCGGTGACGAAATCATCGCCCATGGCCGCACCAATTCCGAAAATTTCAACGACTTGCGCTGGGAAGCCGACGAGGCGCGCGTGATTCGGGAAGTGACCGAGACGTTTACGCGCAACGAAGGGAAGCCGCCGAAAGGCTGGCTGAGCGGGGGCGCTTACGAACACTCCTGGACGCCCGACCTGCTGAAAGAAGCGGGCTATACCTATTTCACGGACTGGCCGTGCGACGATCAACCGCTATGGATGCGCACGCGCTCAGGCCCGCTGCTCTCGGTACCCTATCCGGTCGAACTCAATGATTCGCCGCAGATCATTCACCGGCAGCACACCGGGCGCGAGTTTTGCGACATGCTGGTCGATCAGTTCGAGGAAATGGTTGAGCAAAGCGAAAAACACCCGCTGGTGTGCAATATCTCCATACACCCCCACGTGTTTGGCTACCCGTTCCGGTTGCGCCCGCTGAGAAAGGCGTTAACCCATTGTTTTTCCAATAAATTCATGGACAGGGTGTGGAAATGCCGCCCGGGGGAGATCGCCGACTACTGCCATACGCTCAAGTCCGGGATCATTCCCGGGAGTTGAACTGCTTCGGGATTACGCAACCACCCGCACTTTCAGGACGGGCAAGTCACCGATGCCCGCTTCAATCACATCGCCCGGTTGCGCGGGGCCGATGCCGGCGGGTGTGCCGGTCATGATGATGTCGCCGGGCTCCAGTGTGTAGTGCTCGGAGAGGAAGGCGATGATGCCGGGCGTCGGCAGGATCATCTGGTCGATGTTCGATTGCTGTTTGAATTCACCATTGGCCTTTAGCCACAGCGGTGCGGATTGCGGATGGCCCATCTTTGACACCGGTGTGATCTCGCCTACCGGTCCGGACTGCTCGACATCCTTGCCGACCTCCCACGGCAATTCCTTCGATTTCGCCCACAGCTGCAGGTCGCGACGCGTCATGTCGAGTCCGACTGCATAGCCCCAGATGTATTCGTTCGCGCGGTCAGGCGGGATGTTCGCACCGCGCTTGCCGATGACTGCGGTGAGTTCGCATTCCCACTGGTAGTTGGAGGTCTTGCTCGGATATTTGATGTCGGTGATCTCGCCGGCATTGCACGGCACGACATGATTCACGGCCTTGGTGAACATGAAGGCGGGCACATCGCCGGTGATGCCCATCTCGCGCTTGTGATCCAGATAATTGAGTCCCATGCAGAAAACCCGGCGTACCGGAAACCGATCCCTGCTCCCAGTGATGGCCAACGTGGGTATATCCCATGCGGGAAAGGCTAAATTCACGGAGTTACTCCTCTTGCTGATTGAGTGACAGGAAATTGCAGTGTAAGTGAAAAAACTGGCTGCGTAACAAGAATGGATCGACGTGTTTGCCGTCGCGGATGGTTTATCTCCAAGTCCGCATGTTGTGGTCGGTGAGTCTGACAACCGGCAGGGCGGGCTTTGATTACAGCATAGAGCGAGCCCTTGAAACTGCCGCCGCGGTTGATGATGGATAATGTGGGCTGCATAATCACCCGCCAAGCAAGCAGGTGCGCATGCAAGCGCCCGCTCTGACAGAAAACCTACCAAAGAGTTAATACCATGGCTTCCCGCTTACGCCCCGAAGAATTGCGCAGTCACCGCTGGTTCGGTACCAGGGGGCTGCGTTCGTTCACCCATCGGTCGCGCACGCTGCAGATGGGTTATGCGCGCGAGGATTTCGCCGGCAAGCCGGTGATTGCCATCATCAATACCTGGAGCGACATCAACCCTTGCCATGCGCATTTCCGCACCCGTGCGGAAGAAGTGAAGCGCGGCGTGTGGCAGGCCGGTGGTTTTCCGCTGGAAATGCCGGCAATCGCGTTGGCCGAACCATTCCAGAAACCATCGACCATGCTCTATCGCAATTTGCTGGCGATGGAGACGGAGGAACTGCTGCGCGGTTATCCGGTGGACGGTGCGGTGCTGATGGGTGGTTGCGACAAGACTACGCCGGCGCTGATCATGGGTGCGACGTCGATGGGCCTGCCGTTCATTTACGTGCCGGCGGGGCCGATGCTGCGCGGCAATTGGCATGGCGAACCACTGGGTTCGGGCAGTGACTCGTGGAAATACTGGGCGGAACTGCGCGCCGGCAACATTACTGAAACTGAATGGGACGAAGTGGAAGCGGGCATTGCGCGTTCGTACGGGCACTGCATGACCATGGGTACAGCATCGACCATGACTTCTGTGGCCGAGACGCTGGGACTGACGCTGCCGGGCGCGGCATCGATTCCGGCGCCGGATGCCAACCACCCGCGCATGGCTACTGCCAGCGGCCGGCGCATCGTCGAAATGGTATGGGATGACCTCAAACCCTCGGAAATCCTGAACAGTAAAGCATTCGACAATGCGATCACCGTAGTTCATGCGCTGTCGGGATCGACCAATGCGCTGATCCATCTGGTGGCGATGGCGGGTCGTGCCGGTGTGCCGCTGAAACTCGAACGATTCGACGAACTGGCGCGGCGCACCCCGGTGCTGGCCAACATCCGGCCCGCTGGCGACAAATATCTGATGGAGGATTTTTATTACGCCGGTGGCCTTCGCGCGATGCTGTCGGAGCTGAAAGATTTGCTCAATCTCGATTGCGCTACCGTCAACGGCCGCACGCTGGGCGAAAATCTCGAAGGTGTAAAAATCTACAACGACGACGTGATTCGCCGTCGCAACAATCCGTTGTCAGCCAGCGGCGGCCTTGCCGTGCTGCGCGGCAACCTTGCGCCCGACGGCGCGGTGATCAAACCGACTGCCGCAGAGCCGCATCTGCTGAAACACACCGGGCCGGCAGTGGTGTTCAAAAATTACGATGACTTGTATGCGCGTGTCGACGATGAGAATCTGCAGGTCGATGAAAACTCGGTGCTGGTGCTGCAGAATGCCGGCCCGCAGGGTGGGCCTGGCATGCCCGAGTGGGGGCAGTTGCCAATCCCGAAAAAACTGTTGAAAAAAGGCGTGCGCGACATGTTGCGGATATCGGATGCGCGCATGAGCGGCACCTCGTACGGCGCCTGCGTGTTGCATGTGGCACCGGAGGCATACATCGGCGGTCCGCTGGCGCTGGTGCGTGATGGCGATCTGATTGAATTGGACGTCGATGCGCGCAAACTGGAATTGAAAGTCAGCCCGGCGGAATTGGCGAAACGCAAGGCGGAATGGACGAAGCCGGCGCCACACTACACTCGCGGTTACGGCGCGATTTACGCGCAGCACATCACGCAGGCCGACAAAGGCTGCGATCTCGACGTGCTGCACTATGGCGATCCGACGCCCGACCCCGAAGTCGTTCATTGATTTAAAAATGCCCGTGCCTGCGATGGTTTTGTCGGGCGGCGTTTCGTAAAAACCCCCTCAAACGGAGAGACTCATGGATTTACCCGTCAACCCATTCAAGCAGGCCATCAAAGCCGGCAAGCCGCAGATCGGCATCTGGTCGAGCCTGTGCAGCCCCATCTCTGCAGAAGTGCTGGCCGACGCCGGCTTCGACTGGGTGCTGCTCGACACTGAGCATTCGCCGAACGAACTGCCCATCGTGCAGAACCAGATGGATGCGATGCTCGCCGGCACGTCCGAGCCCATCGTGCGCCCGGCGTGGAATGACATGGTATTGATCAAGCGTTATCTCGATATTGGCGCGCGTACGCTACTGCTGCCTTATGTGCAAAACGTCGAGGAAGCCAAGCGCGCTGTTGCCGCGACCCGGTATCCGCCGCAGGGCGTGCGCGGCGTGTCGGGCTGCACGCGCGCCAATCGCTATGGCCGTACCAAGGATTATTTCAAGCGCGTGCATGACGAGACTTGCGTACTGGTGCAGGTGGAGACCCGTGCGGCGATGGCGCAAATCGAGGCGATTGCCGCTGTTGAGGGTGTTGATGGCGTGTTCATTGGACCGAATGATCTGGCCGCCGACATGGGCCATCTCGGCAACTGGCAGCATCCCGATGTGTGGAAAGTGATGGAGGATGCTGCAAAGCGCATCACCAAGGCGGGCAAGGCGCCGGGCATACTCGTCGGTGAAGCCGATGGCCAGCGTTGCCTGGACATGGGTTATCTGTTCGTTGCCGTGGGGTCAGATCTGGTGATGCTCGCACGGGGCACTGAAGCACTGGCGGCGAAGTTCAAGAAAAAATAAGAGAGCGCTACCGGAATTAAAAATATCAATAAAAACAATGATTTATGTAATATCTTCAGCCTCTGCCCTACGCTGGCGTGCGGCAGCCTGAGCGCAGACCATCAATGACGATGCCGAAACCCGCGTCAATGTTGACTGCGCTGATCGCGTTATCAGCGGTGGTTATTTTTTTTCTGCCGCCGCCCGCCGGGGTGCCAGTCAATGTGATGCACACCAGTGCGTTGTTGGTGCTGGTGATGGGCTTGTGGGCCGTGGGCTCGTTGCCGGAATATCTGGTGGCCTTGCTGTTTTTCGTACTGGCGATCTTGTTGAAGGTGGCGAGTCCGGCGGTGATTTTTTCTGGATTCGCGTCGGGTACGTTGTGGCTGGTGCTGGGTGGCCTGGTCATTGCCGAAGCGGTGCGCGTGACGGGACTGGGCGAACGCATTGTCCGCGGGGTACTGGGTGATCGCACGCTGACTTATATGCAGCTGATAGCTGCCGCGGTCGCCGTGTCGGTGGTACTGTCGTTTCTGATGCCGGCGACGGTGGGTCGCATCCTACTGCTGGTGCCCATTATTGCTGCCGTGGCGGAACGTCACGGCTTGCAACCCGGCAGCACGGGTCATAACGGCGCGCTGCTCGCCACCATACTCGCTACATTTCAATGCGGCACGGCGATTCTGCCGGCGAATGCGCCCAATCTCGTACTGGCTGGCGCCGCTGAGACACTCTACGCCGTGAACCTGACTTACGCAGAATATCTGTGGGTGCAATTTCCGGTGATGGGGATCGTCAAGGGCGCACTGATCATTGCCGTGACATGCTGGTTGTTTCCGGCGCGTACGCAGAATTCCACCGCGGCCGCAGGTTTGCCACCGATGAGTATCGAAGAAAAACGGTTGCTGGCTGTTCTTTGTGTGGCCTTGACCCTGTGGTCGACGGATTTCGTGCACCACATTCACCCAGGATGGATCGCGTTGACGGCGGCGGTGATCGTGTTGATGCCGCGCGTCGGTGCCGTGCCAGTCAGTTTGTTTCAGGAGCGCGTGCGCTTTGGTGCATTTTTCTATGTTGGCGCAATCCTGGGTTTGGGCTCGTTGATGCTGGATTCCGGGGTGAGTGCAGCCATCGGCAATGCGTTGCTGAGCGTGATTGTGCTGGAGCCCGGCGCCGACGCTGCCAATTTCGGCATCCTGAGCCTGATTGCGACATTCGCGGGATTGATTACGACCAATCCTTCACAGCCCGCGCTGCTGGCGCCGCTGGTGGGGTATTTTGCAGAAGCCACAGGCTGGCCGATCAAAACGGCATTGATGACAATCGCCGTGGGGTTCTCCAATATGATCCTGCCCTATCAGGTGCCACCGGTGGTGGTTGGCCTACAGGCGGCGAGCGTGTCGGTGCGCACGGCGTTGCGGCTCACAGTGCCGCTGGCGCTGATCAGCATAGTCGCGCTGATTCCGCTGAGTTATCTGTGGTGGCGGATCATTGGTTATTTTGGGAGTTGAGATGAGCGAAAAATTATTCACGCCATTGCAGATCGGCAACAAGACCCTGTCCAACCGCATTACCATCGCGCCGATGTGCCAGTACAGCGCGATCAATGGTTCGATGACGGACTGGCACATCATGCATCTGGGATCGCTGGCGATTTCCGGCGCATCCATGCTGGTGATTGAAATGACTGGTGTGACACCGGCAGGACACATTACCCCGTATTGTGTGGGGCTGTATTCCGATGCCAATGAAGCGGCGATGAAACGCGTGGTTGATTATGTGCGCAGCATTTCACCAATTCTGCTGGGCGTGCAACTTGCTCATGCCGGACGCAAGGGTTCTACGCACCGACCGTGGCAGGGCCATGGTTTCCTGAAGCCGGATGAAGGTGCATGGCAGACCGTTGCGCCGTCGGCAGTGCCGCTGGCCGCAGGCTGGCCAATGCCGCACGCGATGACTAAAACGGACATGCAACACCTGATCCAGGCATTTGTGCAAGCCGCTCAGCGTGCAGCGCGGATCGGACTTGATTTCATCGAAATTCACTCGACGCATGGATATCTGCTGTCGGAGTTTTTGTCGCCGCTGGCCAATAAGCGTGACGATGAATACGGCGGCAGTCTCGAAAATCGCATGCGTTTCCCATTGGAAGTGTTTCGCGCGGTGCGCGCTGCGTTTCCGGCAGATCATCCGGTGGGCGCGAAAATCTCCGGCACCGATTTCGTAGAGGGTGCCTGGACACCGGACGACGCGGTGGCTTATGCGCGGGCGCTGAAAGCCGAAGGCTGTGCCTATGTCACGGTGTCCGGCGGCGGCGTGGTGCTTGACGCAAAAATCCCCGTCGGTCCCGGTTACCAGGTGCCGTTCGCCGAACGCGTCAAAAAGGAAACCGGTATCACCACTGGCACAGTGGGCATGATCACCGATCCGCAGCAGGCTGAGGACATTATCGCGAATGGTCAGGCGGATTTCATTTCGCTGGCGCGGGCGATGCTGTTCAATCCCCGCTGGCCGCAGCATGCAGCAGTGACGCTCGGTGCCGAGGCGGCTTATGCGCCGCAGTACGAACGTGCCGCGCCGAAAGTGTGGCGTCCAGGAAGGACCTTGGGGAAGGTCGAATAACGGTGAGTGTGGTTACGCGATGATTTAGTCGCTGCAGGGCAAGTTAGGGGTAAACAGGGGCGCGACTTATAATGCGCCCATGCAAGCCGCACCCGCCAACACAAAAGATCTTTTCAGCCACCGCAAGTACTGGGCGGCGCGCTTCGGTACGGCCCCGTTTCTGCCGATGTCGCGCGCCGAGATGGAAAAACTCGGCTGGGACGAATGCGACATTATTCTCGTCACCGGCGACGCCTATGTTGATCACCCCAGCTTCGGCATGGCTATTGTCGGCCGGTTGCTGGAGGCGCAGGGGTTTCGGGTTGGCATGATTGCACAGCCGGACTGGCACTCGGTCGATGCGTTTCGTGCGCTGGGCCGGCCCAAGCTGTTTTTCGGTGTCACTGCCGGCAACATGGATTCGATGGTCAATCGCTACACTGCCGACCGCCGGGTGCGCAGCGACGATGCCTACACGCCGAATGCCGAAGGCGCGAAGCGTCCGGATCGCGCGGTGATCGTTTACAGTCAGCGCGCGCGCGAAGCGTATCCAGAGGCGACTGTCGTCATCGGCGGCATTGAGGCGAGTCTCAGGCGCATCGCGCATTTCGACTACTGGTCGGAGAAAGTGCGACGTTCAGTGCTGGTGGACGCCAAAGCGGATATTCTGGTTTATGGTAACGCTGAACGCGCGATTGTCGATATTGCACACCGGTTGGCGGCACGCGCCAGTCCTGACAGCATGACCGATATCCGTGGCACCGCTTTCCTGCGCGCGGCCACGCCGGCAGACTGGATTGAAATCGATTCGACGCGCATCGACACACCGGGTCGGCTGAATCCAGCGGTTGATCCCTATGCGACAGAAGAGCAAATGGCGAAAAGCGGCGCGGCGCAAACGCCCGGTGGCGCGAAAGTGGTGCGTTTCATTCGTGAAGTGAAAAACGTCGATCGCGCGCGCAGCGTGATCCGCATGCCGTCTTATGAGGCGGTGGCGCAGGATCCGGTGCTGTATGCCCATGCCTCGCGCATCTTGCATGTCGAGGCCAATCCCGGCAACGCGCGGGCGCTGGTGCAGCGCCACGGGGAGGGTAAAAATGCGCGGGAATTATGGATCAATCCCCCACCGATCCCGCTGACCATGAAGGAAATGGACGCGTTGTATGAGCTGCCCTACGCGCGGGTGCCGCACCCGGCATACGGCAGAACGAAAATTCCCGCCTACGACATGATCCGTTTTTCGGTGACTATTCAGCGCGGATGTTTCGGCGGTTGCACCTTCTGTTCGATCACCGAGCATGAGGGCCGCATCATCCAGAACCGCTCGGAAGATTCAATCATTCGCGAGATCGAGCATATCCGTGATGCCGCGCCGGGATTTACCGGGGTGATTTCCGACCTGGGCGGACCGACCGCAAACATGTACCGCCTGGCCTGCAAGAGCAGGGAAATCGAATCCGCGTGTCGGCTGCCGTCATGCGTGTATCCGGGCATCTGCCCGAACCTGAATACCGATCACTCGTCGCTGATCGGGCTTTATCGCCGCGCCCGCGCACTGCCGGGTATCAAGAAAGTACTGATCGGATCCGGCGTACGTTACGACCTGGCGGTTGAATCACCGGAGTATGTGAAAGAACTGGCGCAGCACCACGTCGGCGGGTATTTGAAGATCGCGCCGGAAGCAATAGGCGAGGGGCCGTTGTCGAAAATGATGAAGCCAGGCGTCGGCACTTACTACAAGTTCAAGGAATTGTTCGACAAATATTCCAAGGCGGCAGGTAAAGAGCAGTATCTGATTCCATATTTCATTGCCGCGCATCCCGGCACCACTGATGCCGACATGGTTGAACTCGCGCTGTGGCTGAAGCAGAATGGCTTCCGCGCTGATCAGGTGCAGGCATTTCTGCCGTCACCCATGGCGACCGCTACAGCGATGTATCACTCGGGCAAGAATCCGTTGCGCAAAGTGACGCACGACAGCGAGGACGTGATCATTCCCAAAGGGCTGAGAGTGCGCCGCTTGCACAAAGCGCTGTTGCGCTATCACGACGCCGAGAACTGGCCGTTGCTGCGCGATGCGTTGCGGCGTATGGGGCGTGCCGACCTGATTGGTTCCGGTAAACACCAATTGGTGCCCGTGTTCCAGCCAGCGGGCACGGGCCTGCGGCCCGAGGGCGCGCGCAAACCGCGCAAGTATCAGTCACTCCGCACCCAGCACACGGGATTGCCGCCGGCGCCGGTGGTGCGCGACCGCAAGTTGCCGTCTGCAAAATCAAAACGACCGGCGCGGGCTGCCAAAGGGCGCTAGGACGGCGCCGCTTCAGTATTTGCCTAGCTGGTTTCCAGCGCTGTTTTGTTAAGACGACGGAGTGCAGCCATCGTAGTGACCACCAGCATATCGAGCATGCTGTAGAACGTACCTGCTGCCAGCGGCGGATTCATGGTCGTCCAGCCGACTACCGGCACTTCATGTAACCACGTCCAGTTGCCGAGCGTCGTGCCGTAGATTTCCAACCCCAGCGTCAGCATGAACATGACGGCATAAAGTTTGCGTCCATTGCTGAACACCATGCACAGCACCAGCAGCGTGTACAGCACCAGACCCATGGTGTCGGCGCCGACCCACGCCAGCGCCAATACCGGTGGCGCGGCTGCCAGCGGCACGGCCCAGATGATCGAATTCGGCATGCGCGGGGTGATAGCCATGCCGAGCACGAAAATCAAAGCATGTGCCGGCGGCACGAACAGCGGAATGTTGTGGAGCCGGTATTCGTACAGTCCCCAGCCCAGTGACAGGAAGATTTCGCCCGCAGTGGCATAGAGCACGCAAATGACCATGCTCATACGCGTTTCCGGCGCCGAGTAGGTCAGCCAGTACAGCAGCATGGCCCAGGTCGCGATGCTGACGATGTCCTGTCCCCACACCGGGAAGTATTGATCGACAAACAAGCCGATGCTGACCAGTGCGACGATAGTCCACATCGGAGCCGGCGGTGAGTTGTGCAGGTGCGTAGATGATGTGGCAGCAGTCATAGCAGGGGCATCGTATCGCGTAGTCTGCCGTCCCGTCATGTGCCGTCACCTATAATCGGACGCATGACCGGTAACTTGGAGAACACATGATAGAAGGCGTGGCGGTAGTCACCGGAGCAAGTTCCGGTATCGGCGAGGCGATTGCACAGGATTTGCTCAATCAGGGGCTGAGCGTAGTCACGTTGCAGCGGCGTCCACCGCAGATCAAGCATGATCGGATTCATTTCCATGCGGTGGATCTGGCCGATGCGACCGCGGCAACCGCCGTGGCTAAGGAAGTTGCTGCCCAATATCCGGTCCGCTACCTCGTCAATAACGCAGGCGCCAACCGGCCAGGCTCGCTGGAACAGGCCACGGTTGACGACATGGACCATGTTTATGCGCTGAACGTGCGGGCGGCAATGATCCTGATTCAAACCTTGGTGCCCGGCATGCGCCAGGCCAAGTTTGGACGGATTGTCAGTATTTCATCTCGTGCAATCCTGGGTAAAACCCAGCGCCTCGCCTATGCCGCGGGGAAAGCGGGGCTTGTCGGCATGACAAGGGTACTTTGCCTGGAGTTAGCAGGAGATGGCATCACGATAAACGCAGTTGCTCCAGGCCCGGTAGCCACCGAATTGTTCGATAACGGACATCCCAAGGGTAGCGCCAAGCGCCAGGCTGTCATCGACAGTATTCCGGTGAAATGGGTAGGTGCACCCAAAGATGTGGCACGCGCGGTGAGTTTTTTCCTGAGCCCGGACAGCGGCTACATTTCAGGCCAAACTTTGTTTGTATGCGGTGGCAGCAGTGTCAGCGGTTCAGGTGGAAATTAACGATAAGTAATTGTTTATATTACTTTATTGTTGATTTTTTGGTTTACATTGCTGGCTGGCGATATGTGAGTGGGTGCTCGCATTTTGGGGCTTTTTAGCTATTTTTATTCGGATTAATTTCTCCGCTTGAGTGGCCCAATTCCCATTGCGGCGGCAGCCCATCCCTGCCAGGGCAATGACCCAGTCGGCGACCAGATTCACCGACCGGCTGGCTACGGAACGGGGTTGCCTCATGCGCCCGGTTGGCGGGGTGGGCAGGCGCTAAATGTGCTGCGGCTAGCGCCGCTGTACCTCGCCGTTCTGGCGGCGCAATCCGATCGCTTGCCGGACCGACCACAGGAAGTGCCTTTGCCCAGCATTTTTCGTGCCCAGTTCATTGACACTACGGCAGAATCTGACGATAATTGTCGGTTTCGTTCGGAGGGGTTCCCGAGCGGTCAAAGGGGGCAGACTGTAAATCTGTTGGCTCAGCCTTCGAAGGTTCGAATCCTTCCCCCTCCACCAGTTTTTTAGCAGCACGCAGGGTTCTGGGAGCATTGTCGGCGGGATGTGTGGATTCTCGGATGTGGAGCGACAGGTTTGGTGAAATCGGGCGGGTGTAGCTCAATGGTAGAGCAGAAGTTTTCCAAACTTACGACGAGGGTTCGATTCCCTTCTCCCGCTCCAGCACGTGAACGCAGATAAGGCTTCCAGAGGGGAGCATGGCAGCAAACGCACTTGCGCCCATGTAGCTCAGTGGCAGAGCACTCCCTTGGTAAGGGAGAGGTCACGCGTTCAATCCGCGTCATGGGCACCATTTGGATGCAGTTGGTTTTTTTGGTTTTGTTTAACGCTTAATACTGACGCTTATCACCAACGACTTTAATACCAACGACTCAATACCAACGAATTAACACGCTAGGGAACAGCAATGGCCAAAGGCAAATTTGAGCGGACGAAGCCGCACGTGAACGTAGGGACGATAGGACACGTGGATCACGGGAAGACGACACTGACGGCGGCGATGACGACGGTGCTGTCGAAGAAATTTGGTGGCGAGGCGAAGGCCTACGCGCAGATTGATGCGGCGCCGGAGGAGAAGGCGCGCGGGATCACGATCAATACGGCGCACGTGGAGTATGAGACCTCGAAGCGGCACTACGCGCACGTGGACTGCCCGGGGCACGCGGATTATGTG
>JAQBGW010000011.1:0-57893 GCA_032128415.1 Betaproteobacteria bacterium
CACCTTGTCTGGACCCCGGCCCCGGCTTATTACCTGCCGGGGCAGGCTCTCACGCGCCGGGGTGACGAGTCGAAATTCAACAAACTGCTAATAGCATTGACTGCGCTCAGCCCCGCTTCTTGGACTCCATCATCGCCTTCAACTGCGCGAAAGGATTGAACGTGGAGGCCGGCTGTTCGTTTCCAGCATCCGTGCGCCCCGCCATGTCTTTCAGCTTGGAGTGCTCATGCTCATGGCAATAGGTGCAGAGTAGCTCCCAGTTGCTGCCGTCCGGCGGATTGTCCTCGTGGTTGCCGTTTTTGTGGTGGACTTCCAGCAGTTGCAGATTGCTGTGGGTGAAGCTGCGCGCGCAGCTACCGCACACCCACGGATAGAGCTTCAGCGCGCGCTCACGATAACCCGCCGCCCGCTGATCGGCGTTGCGGCGCGCATCAAGGATCACCTGGTCCAGCCGGTCTATTGCTTGTGCCATGGCGTGTTCAATCGCGCAACGTCAGGATAGCCTGGCTTGCGTGGATTCGATTTCTATGCGATTGCGCCCTGCCGCTTTTGCGCGGTACAGCGCCGCGTCAGCGCGCCGCTCGGTGTCGTCAAGGTCTTCTTTGGGATGGTATTGCGCCAAGCCTATGGAAGCCGTCACCTTGAGATCAGGATCAATATGCGGAAACCTCAGATTGCTGATGGCAATTCGCATGCGCTCCGCCACTATCTGTGCGCCTGCCAGATCGGTCTGGGTCAGCAGCACCTCGAATTCTTCTCCGCCAAAACGGCTGAAACAATCGATCGGCCGTACCACCTGTTCACCGCATTGCGCGCAGGCCTTCAACACTTCATCGCCGGCCTGATGACCATACGTGTCATTAACCGCCTTGAAAAAATCAAGGTCAAGAAACCCGATACAAAATGCCCCTCCTGACCGGTCACTGCGGCTTTTTTCCTGCCGCAGCACAGTCGCCAGATGGCGCCGGTTATACACACCCGTCAACGCGTCATGTGTGACCAATTCTTCGATAGCCGCCTTGCTGTCGTTTAATCTCCTGCGCATGCGGCTGATATAACCACCCGCCACGGCGAACCACAGCAGGACGGCGCCGAATACCGTCAGGCGCAGCAGTTCCAGTTGCATATCGACCTCTGCCGAACGGAGTTCCAGCAGCAACCCTGTCATCACCGCGTAACAGGCGATCGCAAACAGAGCCACGTAAACGAGTGCTCGCGTCGACAGTCGAAACACGCCGAAGACGAAGGCCATCAAAACGATAGGCTGGATTGCAGTGCGCGCGCTGCTTGCGGTGTAGTACATCGCAACAGTGAGTACGCTAATCGCGCAAAACAATTGCGCGATGGTCAAGCTTGGATCGCTGGCCTTGAGATTTAACCCCGAACGGAACAACACATAATAAAACGCGATAAAGAACAGGGTCGCGGATGCGGTAAGGACAAATCCGGTCTGCTCCAGGTATCCGCTCCAATACAGTGCGTACAAGATCGGCAGCACAAACAGTGAACTTCCTGCTGCGGCCCAATAGCGTTTGAGCACACGCGCTTGCCTGGCATCGACGTCTGCAGTTGTTCCGGCATCAGCCATGGGAACCTGACCTCGCTGTAATTGCACTCTTGTCCGGCATGGTCCCGCGACACTCCTTGAGAACAACAACTCCGCGCCAAAATGCGCCGTGCATCACCGCACACCAAGCACTGCATACCAGTCTACCGTCTGGCGGTGCAGAATCACCGTATCGGGGCAGGACAATGGAAAAAAAATCCCCGGCGGTTGCACGCACGGGAAATATTTTAAGTATTTGTTTTTATTGAGTTTTTTATGTACGTCGCGCTGGGGGCCGCGACGCATGACGCGTCTCCCGTTTTCCCCCGCAACGGCCGTCTCTGGCCTTTACCGCCTGCCAATTCGCTGCACTGTGGTCGTCCCCACTACCGCACAGTCATGTCGATCTGTTTGATCAGTACGGCGAGGCCTTGGTATTCGTCGAGCATCATTTTTGTGAATTGCTCGGGCGTACCATAGGCCGCTTCCGCGCCCTGCACTGAATATTTTTTGCGCGTTCCCTCTTCCTTCAGCACTTTGACGGTTTCAGCGTTAAACCGGGTAATGATCTGTTTGGGCACGCCCTTCGGCGCGAGCAGACCAAACCACGATTCTGTCTTGTAGGCGCCGAATCCTGCTTCCGCGGTTGTCGGCACGTTGGGCAGCGCTGCGGCGCGCTTGTCTCCGCCCACCGCCAGCGCCTTCAATTGACCGCCCTTGAGCAGGTTCATGATCGCGGGCAGCGGATAGACATAAAACTGGATTGTTCCCGAAATCAGCGCGCTGCGGCTGTCCGGACCCGACCGGAACGGCACGTGCACGACATCGATGTTCGCCACGGAGGTAAACTTCGCGGCCGCGAGGTGCGAGGAACTCCCGACACCACCTGAGCCGTAGTTGAGCTTGCCGGGGCTGGCTTTCGCCAACGCGATCAACTCGGGGATCGTCTTCACATTGGTACCTTTGCCAAGCACGATCACGTTGTTGGTGTAGGCCACCAGCGAGATGGCCACAAAATCCTTCAGCGCATCGTAGGGTTTCTTTTTGCGGATCAGCGTGTTCGACAGGTGCGGTTGCCCCATCAGGCCGACGGTGTAACCGTCGCCGGGAGCATTGTGCAGGAGTTCGCTGCCGATCAGTCCTCCCGCCCCGGGGCGGTTGTCGATGACGATCTGCTGGCCGAGGTTTTCGGTCAGCCGCTGGGCAAGGATACGCCCCAGCACGTCGCTCGCCGAACCTGCAAAGAACGGAATGATCATGCGTACCGGCTTTGCCGGCCAATTTGTCTGGGCGATGGCAATGCCCGATATGGTGGTCAGGGCAAACACCAGCATCGTTGTAACAACGCTGCAGAAATACTTCATGACTGCCTCCTGTATGGGACCGGAATCGTCGCGCCCGTAATCGGAGTCCGACCCCAGTGGTTATTTTTTCTATCGTTTTTGCATCCTAATCTGATGTGCAAACTGATTCAAGCGCCTATGGCCCACCCTCCCATGCGTACTCGTCTCGTCAGCATACCCGCCGCTACAACACCGCTTGACAGCCATTGCTGATCCGGATATCACTATACCTTATGGTTAACTATCAGACATCCCAGTTGAACGCAGTTTTCGCGGCACTTGCGGATCCGACCCGGCGCGGCGTACTCGCCGCACTCGCCGCCGGCGACCGCTCGGTGACGGCACTCGCACAGCCGTACGGCATGTCCCTGCCCGGCTTCATGAAGCATTTGCGCATACTCGAAGACGCCGGGCTCCTCGAGCGCGCAAAGGAGGGACGCACCGTGAATTGCACCTTGTCCGCCGGCCCCATGCGTGACGCGATGGACTGGCTCAATCGTTACGAAAAGTTTTGGGATGTGCGGCTCGATGCGCTCGCCCGTTATCTGGAAAAGGAGGAAACATCATGGCAACAGTCACCGAAAAACCCTCACTCACCGTCGTCCGCAAGTTCAAAGCCGCCCCGGAAAAAGTCTGGCACGCGCTCACGCAGCCCGAAGCGCTGAAACAGTGGATGGCGCCGGACGACGCCTTCAACATCCCTGTCGCTGAAACCGATCTGCGCGTGGGTGGCCGCTATCACCTCATCATGCAATCCCCCGACGGGCAGGAACATGACGTCAGCGGCATCTACCGCATCGTCGAACTCAACCGCAAGCTCGCCTACACCTGGGCGTGGAAAAGCACGCCCGAACGCGAATCACTGGTGACCATCGAACTGCACGCGGCGGGTAGCGGCACCGAGTTGACGCTCAAGCATGAGCAGTTCGCCGATGCCGAGGCTCGCGATCATCACGAGCAAGGCTGGAACGGCTGCCTTACACGACTCGAGAAATTTGTGGGCTGACGACCCCGGAGCACACGAAATCGGATTCCATTTTGTGCTGATTATTCGCAGGCGTATCATTGGCTTATCACTCTGTTCGAGAGGATGAACCATGCATGAATTTCGCTGGCCGGCCTTGATTACGTTCTGCGTGCTGGTACTGTTGTTCGTGTTCGCCTTCGCGGTTGGCAAAGCCCGCGCCAAATACGGCATCAGGGCACCCGCCACTACAGGTAATCCGGCATTCGAGCGCATCTTCCGCGCACACCAGAACACGATCGAGAACACGGTGATGTTCCTGCCGGCGCTGTGGCTGTTCGCGATGTATGTGAGCGGGATGTGGGCGGGTCTGCTGGGGGTGGTGTGGGTGGCTGCCCGCATATGGTATTTCATCGCGTATGCGGAAAATGCCGCGAAACGCGGACCGCCGTTCGGCCTGTCCGCACTGATATTCAGCGTACTCGCGCTCGGCGCCGTGTGGGGCATCGTGGCAAGATAAATCATCACTTTCCGGATGAGCCCGGGCAGCGCCCTCGGCCTCAATGGCGCGAAATATATGTAACCTGTTGTTATTATTTTCTTTTTCCCCCGCAAGCAAAAATCCGCGTCTTGCAGGCAAAGCCTGTTACCCCAGATACGGTGGTAGTGGACATTCCAGGATGCCACCGATCGCCCGCATAAGCTCCATTTCATCGGGAGAGTATTTCTGGTCCTGGGTAATGACAGTCAAGCAAGCTTTCAGAAAACGGGGCTTGAGCATGGGGTTCAACATTGCCAGTTTGTCGACCGCCACATCGAGTTTATCGAGATTGATTTGTTCACGTGGCAGCAACACAAGATTCGCCAGTCCGAGTTCTTTTTCAGCATTCGCCAAGGCCGCGTTGAACTCAGCCTTATCCTTAACACAGGCATAAACCAGCATGCTTAACAACACTTCAATGTACTGCCGGACTGGATTAAACGAACCGAACTTGGCGGTCTTCTTGCCCGCCCGACCGAAATGCGCATCCAGATGATGGAACAGAATTTTCTGCAAAGACCACTCAAGCAGATCGATTCGATTGTCGGCCCGGACAAGGAACAGCAAATTTTCCTGGAACAGCCGATATTGTGCTTCAGACAACTGGCGCAGTGACGGCAGAGCCATATCGATGAGCGGCAAGCGGAAGCGGATGCCGAGCGCTTTGACTGGATCAAGCAAGCTGCTGGCGAGATCAAAAATGCCCTTGTCACCCATTTCCCTCAGCCGCCGCAGCTGCTTGTCCCGGATCGCCGAATCCTTATTATCGATAATCAGGCAATAGATGACTGCACGCGCGCCATACGGATCATGCACCGCGTCGCGAATATCTTTTGGAACTTCGTTGATCAGAGAAATGGCGTAGTCCATCTGTTCCGGGCTGCTCTGACCAACGCTATCGAGAATTTGACTTGCAATGACCACGCCGGCCGCCGCAGTTTTCATCTTGTCTACATTTGTTGCGCGCGTAGACTGATCTGAACTCCGTTCGTCTTCACTGACTTCTCTGGTGACAGGCAGAAAAATTCCGTCCCAACGCGGGTCGATTCGTTTGATGCGGACGTCCAACGGCGGATGGGTCGCGAAAATCGATTGCATGAAGGAACTTACGCCATTACTAAAGTAGGCGTGGCTCATTGTGGGTGCTTCCGGAGTGTCCAGATTCGACCCCGATATATGACCGCCAATTTTTTTTAGTGCACCAGCAATACCATTATTGTTGCGGGTGAACTGAACCGCCGAGGCATCCGCCAGAAATTCCCGCTGGCGACTCACAGATGCCTTGATCAGATTTCCGAAAAAAGTGCCGGTAAAGCCGATGACCAAAAGACCCACACCCAGGCCCATAATCGGAGCCGCATTCTTGTTCGAGCCACCACGCACCGATCTCAGAATGAAGTAGCCGATCAAACCGATCAGCAGGATTCCGTGCAGGATACCGATCAGCCGGATATTCAAACGCATGTCGCCGTGCAGGATATGGCTGAACTCATGCGCGATCACTCCCTGCAACTCGTCGCGGTTCAGGTAGGTGATAGTGCCACGCGTCAGGCCAATGACCGCATCGCCAGGGGTAAAGCCGGCGGCAAAGGCATTGATGCCCTGCTCGCCCTCAAGCAGGTAAACCGGTGGCACCGGCGTCCCTGAAGCGATCGCCATTTCCTCTACGACATTGAGCGCCTTGCGCTCATGCAAATCGGTCGTACTCTGACTGATCAACCTTCCGCCCAGCGATTCGGCCACCGCAGTGCCACCACCTGACAACGCCATGGTTTTGTACGCGCTGCCCCCGAAAATCACAATTGAGACGCAGGCGCCGATAAGGAGAAACACCTGCCAATCAAATTGGGCCGCTATCACACTCAGCGTAACAGCTTGATCACCGGTTTTAAGGAAACCGAACAACACCATAATCAGCAGGTTGGTGATTACGATCAGGCTGAGCACCGCCAACGTGAAATAAATTACCAGCCGCGTGGTGCTGCGGCGTGCTGCATCCTGTGCCTGGAAAAAATCCACCGTCTAAGACTTCCCTGTTCAGAATTACGTTGATTGGTCAGAAGGACACTTTGGGAGCGGCCTGAATTTCCTTGCTGTCCTCAAATTCCAGCAGGGTCGCGTCCTGACCATGACCAAATGCACCCGCCAGTACAATCTGCGGGAAACTCTGCTTATAGGTGTTGTAAGCCATCACCTGATCATTAAAACCTTGCCGCGCAAAACTGACTTTGTTCTCGGTTGAGGTCAATTCCTCACTGAGTTGCATCATGTTCTGATTCGCCTTCAGATCGGGGTAGGCTTCCATCACAACGTTCAGCCTGCCCATCGCACCCGACAATGCGCCCTCCGCGCCGACCAGCGATTTCATCGCATCCGCATTGCCCGGATCTGCGGCGGCGGCAGCCAGACCTTTCGCGGCGGAATTACGTGCCGAAATAACCGCTTCAAGTGTTTCCCGTTCATGCTTTAAATAGCCCTTTGCCGTTTCGATCAGGTTCGGAATCAGGTCATAGCGCCGTTTTAGCTGCACCTCGATCTGCGCAAACGCATTCTTGTATCGATTCCTCAACTTAACCAATTGATTAAAAATCGCAACGCCATAGAAGACAAGCACGACGACAACTGCGAGTACGACTATCAGAGATGTATCCATGGCAAATCCTCTTTAGGTGATAAAACTCAACGCGAATTGCACACTGCGCTCTTCGTCGAAACTGCGCATTTGGTCGAAACTGCGCTTTGAGTCAAAACTGCGCTTTGGGGTATAGGAATTTCAAACCGCATTTGTGCATGGCGTCCAATGTATCCGCACCCCAGCGGATGGTCAAATACGAGTCATGCGGTCAAACCGCTCGCCTGCCACAAATTCGGTATTCCAAAACCACAGTAAACACATTATTTTGCAGTTCAATTTATCGCTCACGCTGGCGTAGACCGAGCCGCCGCCCCCAGCGCCGGTAAAACCAGTCTGATGTCGCGCATCAATCCTCATGAAACATGTCCACCAGCGGCGCCCATGCCATGCACACCGGCGCGCTGTGAGCGTGCGTGCAATCACCTTCACCTGCCGCTGTCTCCTGCGCTGGAACTGGCACGACCTTGGATCGCAAGCTTCGCATTCGGCGCCGCGCCCATGCCGCTGATGGATAACGTCGGACTGCTGGTGCACGAATCGCTGCCGATGGTTGCCGATATCGTGCATGCCCATGGCCTGCGCGAACGCATCCGCCTGATCGCGTCGGTGATCAAGACATCCCGGCCGGTATCTGAACGTGTGCCCGACCAAGTGTAACCAGATTGCCGATTCGGATCGTGCCTGCCAGTGCTGCGCCAGTGCCGGTTGATGGTGTGGTGCCTGTGATCATCAGCGACCCTCGCGGGTTGGGTGCCCTAGAGGAATACAAAAAATTAATATAATCATATACTTATGTGATACCTCTCTCTGAGGCAGTTGTGCATTGCACATGCGCAACGCAGTGCGACAGGTGCTAATGTGGGTCAACGAACAGTTGAAACTTGCGAATTGAATGATTGTCCTTATTGAGCAGCGTCAGCATTTTGCTGAAGTGTATGCAACCCATTTTGGGGCAGCCGAGATCAAAATATTTTCCGTTCAGTACATTGGGAAGGCGACGCAACGGGTGATAGCGGAACCCGTGAAACAACCTGCCTGACGATCCATCCGCTACTGACACGCGGACTGACGCCCACGGATGCGTCAATGACTCTTCGGAAAGTCCGTTGATCGTTGCGCGCTCAACCAGTTACCAGGAGCACGACTATGCCTGCAATAGAATCCACGCCTGCAATGGCGGCCAAGGTCTATGCCACGA
Organism: Betaproteobacteria bacterium; assembly: GCA_032128415.1. Lineage (GTDB taxonomy): Bacteria > Pseudomonadota > Gammaproteobacteria > Burkholderiales > SG8-41. The sequence goes on from JAQBGW010000011.1 coordinate 8,228, forward strand.
TGGCCCGAAATCTCAAAGTGGTGCGCCGTCGCCTGGGCAAACCACTGACCCTCGCTGACAAAGTACTGCTGGGGCACCTCGACGATCCGGAAACGCAGGACATGCAGCCGGGCAAGAGCTATCTTTTCCTGCGCCCTGACCGCGTGGTATTTCAGGATGTGCTGGGACAGACCGGCCTGCTGCAGTTCATGCAGACGCTGCAAAAGCGGGTTGCGGTGCCGACCACGGTCCATTGCGACCATCTGATACAGGCGCGCGTCAACGGCAAGCAGGACCTGCGCGAATCGCTCGCGGAAAATGCCGAGGTCTATGATTTTCTGCGCACCGCATCCGCCAAGTATGGCGCGGGGTTCTGGGGGCCGGGCGCGGGCATCATTCACCAGGTCGTGCTGGAAAACTACGCGTTCCCGGGCACGCTCATCATCGGCACCGACTCGCATACGCCCAATGCCGGCGGTCTGGGTGCGTGTGCTGTCGGCGTGGGTGGCGCTGACGCGGTGGAAACCATCGCCGGCCTGCCGTGGGAGGTGCTGTATCCGAAGCATATCGCCGTCTACCTGACCGGCAAGCTGAACGGCTGGACCGCGCCCAAGGACGTGATCCTGTACGTGGCGGGCGCGCTCACTGTGTCTGGCGGCACCAATGCCATTGTCGAATACATCGGGCCCGGCGCACGCACCATCAGCGCCACCGGCAAGGCCACCATCACCAACATGGGCGCCGAGCTCGGCGCGACTACATCGATGTTCCCTGCCGACGCGCACATGGCGCAGTACCTGCGCGCGACCGGCCGCGGCGGACTCGTGCCGCTGATGGAAAAGCACATGGACCTGCTACAGCCTGACGCGCAGGTCGAAGCGGATCCCGAGAAATACTATGACCGCGTGGTGCGGCTCGACCTGTCGACGCTGGAACCTCTCGTGGTGGGCCCGCACTCGCCGGATCGGGTGCGTTCGATATCAAAACTCGCGGCCGAGGTCCAAGACCCGAACAACAAGTTCATCGACAAAATATCGAGCACGCTGATCGGCAGTTGCACCAATTCCTCCTACGAAGACATGAGCCGCGCAGCGGATGTTGCGGAGCAGGCCAAGGCCCACGGCCTGAAGGCGGCGGTGCCGTTTCTGGTCACACCGGGGTCCGAACAGGTGCGCGCCACCATCGAACGCGACGGCCAGATGCAGTCGTTGCAGGACATCAATGGCGGTGTACTCGCCAACGCCTGCGGGCCGTGCATCGGCCAGTGGCGCAGGGCCAAGGACGTAGCGACGGTGCCCAACACCATCGTCACCTCGTACAACCGAAATTTCCCGGCGCGCAACGACGGCCAGCCGACCACCATGAACTTCATCGCCAGCCCGGAAATCGTCACCGCGATGGCACTGGCCGGCAAATTGTCATTCAATCCGCTGGTAGATACGCTGACCGGCGCCGATGGCCGGCCGTTCAGGTTGAATCCGCCCAAGACCGCGCCGGAAGTGCCGGCCAAGAATTTCGCGCGCGGCCAGGTGGACTACACCGCACCGCCCGCTGACGGCAGCCGCATCAAGCTGAGCATCGACCCCAACAGCAAGCGTCTGCAACTGATGCAACCCTGGCCCGCGTGGGACGGCAAGGACTACCTCGACATGCCGGTGCTGCTGAAGACCAAAGGCAAAACGACGACCGACCATATTTCCCCGGCCGGACCCTGGCTGAGCCTGCGCGGACACCTCGACAGGTTCAGCGACAACCTGTGCCTGGGCGCGATCAATGCCTATACCGGCGAAGCCGGCAAGGTGAAGAACGTGCTGACCCGAGGCACCGGCGAAATGGTCTCCAAAGTCGCGCGCCACTACAAGGCCAAGGGCGTGAAATGGGTCATCGTCGGCGATGCCAACTACGGTGAAGGCAGCAGCCGCGAACACGCTGCATTGAGCCCGCGACTGCTGGGCGGGGTCGCGGTGATCGTGCGCAGCTTCGCGCGCATCCACGAATCCAACCTGAAGAAACAGGGACTGCTCGCGCTGACTTTCCAGCAACCCGGCGACTACGACCGTCTGCGTGAGGACGACCGCTTGAGTCTGGTCGGACTGAAAGGCCTGGCCGCCGGCAAGCCGGTCGAATGCCGCATCAAGCACGCCGACGGCACGACCGAGACGCTGAAGCTCAATCACACGTTCAGTAATCCGCAACTCGAATGGTTCCGCAGGGGTTCGGCATTGAACCTGTTTCATGATGTGCCGAAGAAATCTGTTGCGAAAAAGAAACCGGCAAAGAAGAAGGCGGCGGCGAAGAAAAAAGCCGGCAGGAAGTCTGCCGCCCAGCCCGCGCGCAAGGCCGGGAAGAAGTCGGTGGCCGTAAAAAAGAAGGGGCCGATCGGGCGCGCGAAGAAATAGCTTTGTACAGTCAGGCTCCGGCCACTGACCTGGAACCGCCGATTTTCGGCGTCACGAATTCGACATGGCGCCCAACTGAGCGGCCAATGTGCACGCGACGTGCGCGTATCACTCCGACGCGGCGTAACCTGCCGTCCCGGCTGCATCCCCTGTCGCCGAATGCAGACCAGCCGCGCGGGGCAGGTTGCGAACCTTCAACAATAATTTGGCAGCCTGGGCACACTCCGCCGCGTCGATCAGCGCGAGCGGATTGCCGCCTGCACGATAGAGTCCCGCTTCGGTCACGATGAAATCCATGGCAATGTCATGCGGCTGCGGATGGATCGTGGACAGGCGCAGCGTTTCATAACTCACGCCTATGGTGAGCACCCGGCGCTCAAGCGCGGCCAGTGTGCGGTCGAAATAACCGCCGCCATAACCCAGGCGATAGCCGTGCGCGTCGAAGCCGTTCATCGGCACCACCGCTACGTCGGGCAACATCAGCGGCGTGCCATCGGGAACCGGAATGTCGTAAACCCCCGGTTTCATCGGCGCACCCGGCCACCACTGCCGAAACTGCAGCGGACCGGCTTTGGCGATGACCTCCGGCAAGGCGGCGACCGCGCCCTGCGCGCACCAGTTCCGGACTGCGAAGCGCGCATCGAACTCGGATTTGTACGGCCAGCAGTAGCCGATCACGGTACCGGACAGCAACGGAAATCCTGCATTGAGCTGCGCGGTCATGCGCTCACTCCAGACCAGCCGCTCTGCGTCGCTCAGCGCAACGCGGCGCGCAATAAGTTCGTCGCGCCGCGCCTTACGCCATGGCTTGATTTCGTTCCAGTTTTCCATTTGTTCCATTTGGCGAGTCCGCCCGTTCAAATTCAGCTATAACGCCTGCGACAGCAATGTGGATGGTTTTAAATTCACGGCAAAGAAACAGACCGGCGCTCAGGCGTTGTGGCCAGCCGCGCCAGGCAGAAATGTGTGAACGCCAATCCCGACAGTACCGGCACCACCAGGTTGACGATCGGCACATAGAGCAGCAGCGACAGCAGGATGCCGAGCAGGAACAGGTCGCCGCGCGATGTGCGGATAAGATGCGCGAATTCTCCGGCACTGGCGTGTTCGGACAGCGCGTCGTAGCGGAACATGCGCTGGTTGAGATAGGCTGAGGTCAGCACCGGTGCGAGCACTGCGCCAATACCGGTCAGCCACACCGGCAGCGTGATGATCCACAGCACGGCAAAAATGCTGATGCCAGTTACGGCGTTGACGATGCTGCCGATGAGGGTGCCGTCCGCCTCGCGTTTCAGATCCGGGTAATACCGCTCGGCGACAAACCTGACGATGACGGGCATCGCGATGATTTCGGTGATCACCATCGCGGTGACAAAGATCGCGGGCATGATCGCAATGACCACGACCAGCATCGCCGTGTAGTTGATGATCCAGGTGGCGCTCCACCCCTGCAGCCAGCCGGCCACTGTGGTCGAACTCATCGCGCTAACTATGCCGCCGGTCCAGGTGTCCCAGAATATCCACGCGAGTACCGTCCACAACGCGATGCTGCCGAGCATCGGCAGGAAGACGATGGCGATGATGCGCGGGTCAAACAGATTGCGCGTGGCGCGCGTGATTGCGGCGATGACTTCCTGCATTGATCTGTCCTTATCCGATCATTTTCCACAACGCCAGCAGCAGCGGCATCAGCAGCGCCGTCGCCATCCCGTTGAGCCCCATACCCAGCCCGGCAAAAGCGCCCGCCTGTTCGCTGACCTGGAAAGCACGCGCGGTGCCAATACCATGCGCCGCCACGCCTACCGCGAAGCCACGCACGCCATGATCGGTGATACGCAGCACATCGAGCACGTACTTGGCCATCATGGCGCCGCTGACGCCGGTCATGATCACCAGCACCGCGGTCAGCGACGGGATACCGCCTATTTTTTCGGCGATGCCCATGGCAATCGGCGCGGTCACCGATTTTGGCGCCAGGGACAACAATGTCGTATCCGCCGCGCCCAGCGCCCACGCGATGCCGACTGCGGACAGCATGGCCACCAACGAACCCGCGAGCAGCGCGCCCGCCAGCGGCAGCGCAAGTCTCTTCAGCCGGTCGAATTGCAGATACAGCGGCACCGCCAGCGCCACCGTAGCTGGCCCGAGCAGAAAATGCACAAACTGCGCGCCGTCAAAATACGTGGCGTAGGGTGTGCCGGTCAGGCTGAGCGCGGTAACCAGCATGGCGATCGCCAACAGCACCGGATTGAGCAGCGGGTTGAAATTCGCGCGCTGATAAACCCAGTAGGCGCCCTGGTAAGCGACGAGCGTCAGCGTCAGCCCCAACAGCGGGCTCGTCGACAGGTACACCCAGACATCGACTATGCGCGGGCTCATGCGCCCTTCTCTCCCGTATCTGCATTGTCATCACTGTGGCCGCGCATCAACGCACGCATCACCAGTGCCGTTATTGCAATCGCCAGCGCAGTGCTGACCAGCACCGCCACCACGATTGGCATCCATTCACCCGAGATCCGTGAAAAATGCACCATCACCCCGACGCCCGCGGGCACGAACAGCAATGACAGATGCTGGAGAATGCCGTTGGCGGTGTCGCGCAGCGGCTCGGCCAGTTTCCCGCGCACGCTGAGCGTCAGGAACAACAACAGCAGACCGATCACCGGACCGGGCACTGGCAAACGCGTGAATTGCACGATGACTTCGCCAATCAGTTGATACACCAACAACACGGTGAGTGCGCCCAGCATTATTTCTCCCGGTGAAGTTGGCCTATTGTAAACGGCGCTCCCGGCAGCGCGGCAAGTTACAATGGCGGGTAATGCCTGATTCGTCCAAACGCGCCGTATCCCTGACGCGCTCGCCGGCATGGCGCGCGCTGGCCGCGCATCGCCGCACCTGGAATGACCGCCATCTGCGCGAGCTGTTCGCCACCGATCCGCAACGTTACACGCGTTTTTCGCTGGAAGCGGGCGGGCTGCTGCTGGATTATTCAAAAAACCTGATCATTCCCGAGACGCTAAATCTGCTGTGCCAGCTGGCACGCGAACGCGACCTGCCCGCACGGATCGCCGCACTGCTGGCGGGCAAACGCGTCAACCAGACCGAGAAGCGCGCCGCATGGCACACCGCGCTGCGCGCCGGGCACGCAGCACCTCGCGACGTGCGCAAAACGCTGAATGCGATGCGCAAATTTGCCGATGCACTGCGTGACGGCAGCGTCAAGGGCATCACCGGCAAGTCAATCACCGATGTGGTCAGCCTCGGAATCGGCGGCTCAGCGCTCGGCCCGGCACTGGCTATTGATGCCTGTGCGCCCGGCGCGGTGTCGCCACGCATGCATTTCGTCACCACGCCGGGCGAACCCATGTCGCAACTGCTGGTGACCCTTGATCCGGCCACCACGCTGTTTATCGTGCAATCGAAAAGTTTCGAAACCCAGGAAACCGCACTCAATGCGCAGGCTGCTCATGCCTGGCTGCAAGACGGGTTTGACGCCTCGGATTACGGCAGCCACTACGCCGCGGTCACCGCCAACGCCGAGGCTGCGCACGGCTTCGGCGTGCCGGAAGAACGCATATTCCCGATGTGGGATTGGGTCGGCGGGCGTTATTCGTTGTGGTCGGCTGTCGGCCTGGCGGCAATGATTGCCATGAGCGCCGATCGTTTCGACGACATGCTGGCGGGCGCGGCAGCAATGGATGCGCATTTTGCGGAAGCACCGCCCGAGAAAAACGCGCCCATACTCCTCGCGCTGCTCGGTTTGTGGCACAGCAATTTCTTTGGCGCAGCGACACGCGCGGTGATTCCCTACGAGCCGGGTCTCGCGCTGCTGCCCGCGTATCTGCAGCAGCTCGAAATGGAGAGCCTCGGCAAGAGCGTCACCCAGCGCGGAAAAGCGCTGCGCACTGACGGCGGCGCCATCCTTTGGGGCAGCCTCGGCATTGAGGCGCAGCACGCTTACATGCAGGCGTTGCACCAGGGCACGCGAGTGGTGCCGGTGGATTTTGTGGCCTGCTGCACGCCGCGTGCGGGTGATGATGCAACGCACGCCACGATCCTGTCGAACTGCTTCGCGCAGTCGGCGCTGCTGATGCGCGGCATGACCGCCGCGGAAATTGAACCGAAGTTGACCGCGCAGGGGATGGACACGCGCACTGCAACGCGGCTCGCCGCACATCAGGCCCTGCCCGGAAACCGGCCCAGCAATACACTGCTGCTGCCGACACTGGATCCGCGCAGCCTCGGCGCACTACTCGCGCTGTATGAACACCGCACCTACGCGCAGGCCGTATTGTGGGACATCAATGCTTTTGACCAGTGGGGCGTCGAGCACGGTAAAAGCCTGGCCGGCAGCCTGCGCCCCGCTTTCGATACGGCGGGCGCTGCCACTGCGGCGCAGGACGCATCGACAAACGGCTTGGTGGCACACGTAAAAAAGACCAGAAAAACCTGAAACCATTTTTGAGTATAACCAGGAGAAATCCATGAACGACGAAGCCCTGAACATGAGCATCCGCAAGTTTTTGAAAACCGTAGGCGTCAACTCACAGCTCGCCATTGAAAAAGCGGTGCGCAAAGCCATCGAAGACGGAAAACTCAAAGGCAGCGAATCATTGTCGGCGACAATGACGCTGAAAGTCGGCGCGCTGGCGCTGGACGTGACTTTCGACGGTGATCTGAAGCTGAACTAAAAACCCCGGCCGTTTTCGGCGGGAGTTCTTATATCTTCAATATCTGCGCACGGTAGTAGCGCAGTTCCTCGATGGACTCATGAACGTCGGCCAGCGCTTCGTGCTTGCCGTGTTTCACCAGACCGGTCAGCACTTCGGGTTTCCAGCGCCGCGCCAGCTCTTTGAGCGTGCTGACGTCGAGTATCCGGTAGTGGAAATACTCATCCAGCTTCGGCATGTAACGCACCAGAAAGCGCCGGTCCTGATGCACGGAATTGCCGCAGATCGGCGACACACCCTTGGGCACGTGCTGCGACAGAAAGCCGATCATCTGCGCCTCGACTTCAGCTTCGTTCAGCACCGAAGCCTTGACCCGGTCGATCAATCCTGATTTTTTGTGCGTGGATTTGTTCCAGTTGTCCATCGCATCAAGCACGGCATCGGGTTGATGCACCACCAGTACCGGCGCTTCGGCGACCGTGTTCAACTGTGCATCGGTGATGACAATGGCGATTTCGATAATGCGGTCGGTCTCGGGGTTGAGCCCGCTCATTTCCATATCGATCCAGATCAGCGCGTTGGGATCCTGTGCCATAATGATTTTCAGATGTGAATATTCAGATGTATTAACGGGTGGTTTTCAGCGCGCCATTGTGTCACAAGCCCGTGGCCCCATATAGACAAATATGCATACTTTCGGTCTCGTTTTCCTGAGCGCACTGCTGCTGACCGCGGCCGCCCGGTTGTGGCTAGCCGCGCGCCACGCCACGTACGTAGCAACGCATCGCGGCGCAGTGCCGGTGCAATTCGCCGATGTCATTCCCCTCGATGCCCATCAGCGCGCGGCGGATTACACCTGCGCCAAAACCCGTTTTGCGATGCTCGGCCTGGCTGTCGAGATCGCTCTGGCGCTGGCTTTCACCTTTGGCGGCGGCCTGCAGGCGCTGCATGAACTGACCGCGGCGTGGTTTGAACCGGGCATCGTCCGCGGACTCGCGCTGATCGCTGGTGTCGCGGTAATCATGATGGTGGTTGAACTACCGCTCAATCTCTACCGCACCTTCGTCATTGAAGAACGCTACGGCTTCAACAAGACGACGGTGCGCCTGTTCTGGATCGATTTTGTGAAAGGCCTGCTGCTCGGTGCAGCGCTGGGGTTACCGCTTGCCGCCGCCGTGCTGTGGCTGATGGCGCGCATGGGTGATCTGTGGTGGTTCTGGGCATGGCTGACGTGGATGGCGTTCAACATCGCCATGCTTGCGATCTATCCGACATGGATTGCGCCGCTGTTCAACAAATTTTCACCGTTAACCGATGTCGCCATGAAGGAGCGCGTCGAGCGCCTGCTCGACCGCTGCGGCTTCAAGGTCAAGGGACTGATGGTGATGGACGGCTCGCGCCGCTCCAGCCACGGCAACGCTTATTTCACCGGCTTCGGCAAGACCAAACGCATCGTATTCTTTGACACGCTGCTCTCGACGCTGGAACCACCGGAAGTGGAAGCCGTACTCGCGCACGAGCTCGGCCACTTCAAACTGAAACACGTCATCAAGCGTATCGCCGGGATTTTTGCGATGAGCCTGGGCTTTCTGTGGCTGTTGGGCGCACTACTGAATCAGCCGTGGTTCTACACGGGCCTCGGCGTGACTACGCCGTCGACGGCCATGGCGCTGATTCTGTTCTCAATTGTCATCCCGGTATTCACCTTCCCGTTCCAGCCGCTGGGAGCGATGATTTCGCGCAAACATGAATTCGAGGCCGATGCCTTTGCCGCGCAGTACACGCGCGCTTCCGACCTGATCACCGCGCTGGTCAAACTCTACAAGGACAATGCTTCAACGCTGACGCCAGATCCGCTGCATTCAGTGTTCTACGATTCACATCCGCCCGCGATGACGCGCATCGCACGCCTGCAGCAGGCCGCGGGCTGAAACAACAGGAGGATCATCATGCGCATCACCCAGGTTTTCAGTATCGTCATTGCAGCTTTGTGGCTGTCTGCCGCTGTACATGCCGAGCCGTTCGCCAAGGCCGACCCCAAGGCCGGCAAGGCTTTGTACGATGAAGCCAAATGCAATGCCTGCCATGCCGCGCAGATGGGTGGTGACGGCAACCGGATGTTTACGCGCCCTGAGCACAAGGTTAAAGATTCCCAGGGTTTGCTGAAGATGGTGCAGTTCTGTGTCGACCGGACTCGTGCCGCCGTATTCCCCGAGGATGTGATCCATATCGCTGCCTACCTGAATCAGAATTTTTACAAGTTCCAGAAGTAAACGATTACCGTCATGACCGACCTCGCGCAAAAGAAATGCAAGCCCTGCGAAGGTGGCGTGTCGCCGCTGACGCCGGAAGAGATCGCAATGCTGCTCAAACGACTCCCCGGCTGGACGGTTGCCGATGGTGTGCTGACCAGGACCCGGGAATTCCGCAATTACCACGAAACCATGGCTTTCGTTAACGCCACTGCCTGGATTTCACATCGCGAGGACCATCACCCCGACCTGAAGGTGGGTTACAAACAGTGCCGGGTCGATTACATCACCCACGCCATCGGCGGACTGTCAGAGAACGACTTTATCTGCGCCGCCAAGATCGACGCCCTGTTTGACCTCTGAAAACGCAGCCCTCGGCCCGATTCAGGGCCGAATCGTCGCGGCTTTTGGCCGGAGCTTCCTGGTCGAATGTGCCGACGGACGCGTACTCGACTGTGCAACCCGCGGCAAACGCAACGACTACGCCTGCGGTGACCGCGTTACCGTCACGCCGCAAAGTGATAATCAGGGCGTCATCGACGCCTGCGCGCCGCGCACCACCCTGCTCTACCGCTCCGATCAGTGGAAACAAAAACTGCTAGCCGCCAATGTGACGCAGGCCGTGATGGTTGTCGCACCGGTGCCTTCATTCGATCTTGACGTGCTCGATTGCTGCCTCGCCGCCGCCGAGCATGCCGGCATCCGGCCACTGATTGTTCTCAACAAGGCCGATCTGCCGGAATCCGCAAAATCCGAGACTGCACTGGCGTTGTTTATCGGCATGGGATACCCGCTGCTGAAGCTGGTGGCGCGCGACAGCGTCGCAGCATTGCGACCTCATCTGACGGGGCAGTGCAGCGTGTTGGTCGGCGAATCCGGCATGGGCAAGTCGACCATACTCAACCAGCTCATGCCGCAGGCAGCGGCGCAAACACGGGAGGTGTCAGCATCGCTGGGCACCGGCAAACACACCACTTCGCATGCGCGGCTGCATCACCTTGATGCGCAAAGCGATCTGATCGATACACCTGGCGTGCAGGCTTTCGGCGTCCATCATCTCGCCTTTAATGAACTCGCTGCGGCATTCGTGGAATTCCGGCCACACCTCGGCCTCTGCCGCTTTCGCGATTGCCGGCACCTTGAAGAGCCCGGGTGTGCGATTGCGGCGGCACATGAATCAGGGGAAATAAATACGCGACGTCTGGCCTCCTATCGCCATCTGGCGGAGAAGAATCTGCGTCAGAAAAAAACCTATTAATAACGCTTTTTCAGCTGACGACTTGCGCGACGGAAACGATCAGCAGCAGTACCAGCCACAGCGCCAGCGCGCGCCAGATCAGGCCCACGGCGCCACGTAAATCTTCGACTTCCACGTCCGTCCCCTGCCCGAGATCAGGGCGCTGATTGAGCATGCCGTCTTCACGCAGGTTACCGCCGAGCTTTACGCCCAGCGCGCCGGCGCCGCTCGCCAGCACCACGCCTTCGCCGCCATGCCCCCAGCCGGCGGCCTGCGTGCGCCAGCAATACGCGGCATCCTCGAAATTGCCGGCGATGGCGAAGCTGGCGGCTGTCAACCGCGCCGGCAGCCAATCGATCCAGAAAAAGGCGCGTCCGGCAAAATGCGCAAAGGCTGCGCTGCCCGGTGCCGTGCGGCCGCCCCAGCGCACAGCCAGCAGATCGGCAACGCGATAGATCACCGGCCCGACCGGACCGAGGATGACAAACCAGAAAATCGGCCCCAGCACGTAGCGATGCGCCTGCAGCAATCCGAGTTCAATCGCTACCCGCGATACTTCAGCGGCATTCAATTCATCGGCGGGCACACCGCGCCAGCGTCCGAGCACATCACGCGCGGTGCTGATGTTCTGTTCGCGCAGTGCATGCGCAATTTCAGTGAAACCATGGCTAAAACGACGAAAACCAACGGCCACATAGAGCACTGCAATGCTCCACGCCAGCGCAAAAAATGCACCCGCTACACTTAGTAACGCATGCACCAGCACTATGCACAGCGCGAGCGGCGCCACGGCAACGAGCCATGCAATCGCGCCGTGATGCACCTGCTGACCGTTGAAGCGGCTCTCGATCGCGTCAGCGTAACTTTCGTAGGCGGTATACAGCGGATTGACCCGGCGCAACGGCCACGCCTGCTCAATCAACAGCGCCAATGCCAGCGCAAGGAATTTCATACTTGCTGGAGATCAGTAAAATAATTCATTAAAAACAATTGGTTATGATTTATTTCCGGGATAATCTACGGCGATGATCTGAACCTCAGTTTCGCCCGAAGGACGCTTCCATTTGACCGCGTCGCCGACCTTGGCGCCGAGCAACGAGCGCGCCAGCGGCGAACCCCAACTGATCTTGCCCACCGTGACGTCTGCCTCATCGTCACCGACTATGCTGAAAACCTGCATCCCGTCTTCATCCTCGACCTTGACGGTGGCACCGAAGCGCGCTTCACCCGGTAGGTGGCCGGCCGGATCGACCAGCTCAGCGCGTTCGAGCTGCGCAATGAAATAACGCTGATCACGTTCCACCTCACGCAATTTGCGCTTGGCTTCGGAATCGTCAGCGGCGACGGCTTTCAGTTGTTCATGCTGATCAGCGAGTTCACGCACGCGGGCACGCAATTGCTCCAGCCCCTGCGGCGTCACGTAATTGGCATGCGCGGGCACCGGCCGCTCGGGCAAGTCGCCCGCAGTCAGATCGTCGTCGCTGTCTTTGACAAAGGCGCGGCTCATATCATCTCGAAAAATTTCCTGGGTTCACGCAAGACATTACAAGCACGTCCCACCCCTGTGAGCGCGGGCTTCATGCTCGTATTTCGCACTTGCCAGCGCAAGCTTCATGCGCATGCCCCATTTATACCGAACACATGTGCGACTGGCAACCGCTTCAGGCGCGGGCGCGCCAGACCAGTGTGCGATTGTTGGCGGGCATCGCATGATCCGCGATCAGCGTCAGACCTTGGGCCTCGGCCAGCGCGCGCACTGCCCCGTAATCGCGAATGCCGCTTTGCGGGTCGCGGCCGCGCAGATAGACGTCGAACTGCACGTTGGATTCGGCATTCGACCGATCGTCGTGAAAAAACGGTCCGTAAACAACGAGCGTCCCACCGGGCACCAGCACACGCCCAACGCCGAGAAAAAAATTCTGCACCGACGCCCAGGACATGATGTGCAGCGTATTCGCACTGTACACGGCATCGCTGACCTCTACCGGCCATGATTTGGCATCGACGTCGAGCACCAATGGCGCACGCAGATTGGGTAAACCGGAGTCATCGCACCACGCCTTGATCCCGGGCAGATATTCGGGCCGGTCAGTCGGCTGCCATACGAGGTGCGGCAGTGCCCGTGCGAAAAATACCGCGTGCTGGCCAGTGCCAGCACCGATTTCCAGCACTGTTGTCACCCCGGTGAATGCGCCGCACAGCACTTCGAGTATGGAATCGCGGTTGCGTTCGCAGGCCTCAGACCAGGGTTTCTCCGGCATCAGTCCGGATCGTGCCCGAGGAAAGCAAGCAGGTCGTCTTTTTGCGCCATCGCGTCGCTGTAACCGAGTTGAATCAGCGCGCGGCAATAGGACTTCTCAAACAATACATACGACAACAGGTTTGAGCCCGTGCTTCTCATTCCGCCGACAGTTCGCAGCAGCATGCGAATCACCCGCGGCAGTTCATGCGCATACTTCGCCGCGATTTCGCTCAGTGGCACGCTCGGGGTCAACACCCGAAATTCGACGGTGCGCAGCGGGTAACCATGCGCCCGCAGCGTTTCCGGGGGAATGATGCTGATGGTGCGGTTGATGCGCTGCAGTCGCTCGAGATCGACCTCGAGGCCATCAAGAAAAATACTGTCGAGCGCATGGCCGGCAATCTGCGCCAGCGACGGATAGCCGTTAGCCTGCACGCGTGGCGACGCCTGGCGTGACTGCCGGCCAACGCCGATCACCAGCAGCCGGTCGGCGCCCAGGTGCAGCGCGGGGCTGACCGGCGCGACCTGACGCATCGAGCCGTCCCCGAAATACTCGCGATTGATGCGCACTGGAGGGAAGATGAAAGGCAACGCGCTGGACGCCATCAGGTGCTGCAGACCGATCGGCATCGCCACGCCGACTCGTCGCGCGCGCTCCCAGCCGGCAAGACTGGCATGGCCCTCATAAAAGGTCACCGACTGGCCACTGGTATAGCCGGAACAGGTAATCGAAAATGCCGTCAGATGGCCAGCCTCAACGCAGCGTCCAATCGCTGGAAAATCGACATGGCGTTCGAGCAGGCGAGCCAGCGGTGAATTATCGAGCAACGAAATAGGCCCGCTTGACAGGCGGCCGGCGGACATCGCCGCCAGCATCCAGCGCGCACTGTTACCAAACGCACCCCAGGCATCTGCGCGATACACATGGTGAACATGGAAATTCTTCCACACTGTCATCAACCGCCGCACGCCGCGGCGGAAATTTCCGGCATCGGTCGCCAGTACTGCTGCATTAATGGCCCCTGCCGACGTGCCGCAAATGATCGGAAATGGATTGGTGACGCCTTTGGGAACGATTTCATAGAGCGCGCGCAGCACCCCCACCTGATAGGCGGCGCGAGCGCCGCCGCCGGTCATGATCAGGCCTACGGTAGGTTGGTTTGGTGGGGAGTCGCTGGACATGGGATCCGGGTTTTTTCGGCTTGAGTACAGCATACGCTCAGGGCGTAATAGCGACCAAAATGACCCTTTACTTGAGCCGGTCGTCGCACCACGCGCGGCGTCATGCGCTTCAGGATCATGAGCGGTTCAGCATCCGGCACAGGCTGTAGAGCATACCCGCCGTGGCGCCCCAGATATAGCGTCCTTCCCAGGGGATCGCCAGGTAGTGGCGGTGTCGGCCGCGAAATTGATATTCGCGACGCTGGTAGTTGGCGGCATCGAGAAAATGCGCCAGCGGCGCCTCGAATATATCGGCCACTTCAAACGCGTCGGGCACCACATCGAACGGCGGCTCGATCCAGCCGACGACTGGCGTAATGCGGAAGCCCGACGGGATTTCATAACACGGTAACTGGCCGAGCAGGGCAATGCGATCGGCGGCCAACCCGATCTCTTCCGCCGTTTCACGCAGCGCCGTGGCTTCCCGATCAGCGTCGTCGGGCTCGACCCGCCCGCCGGGGAAACTTACCTGTCCGCCGTGATCGCGCAGATGTTCGGTGCGCTGGGTCAGCAGCACCTGCACCCCGTCCGGGCGATTGACCAGCGGTACCAGCACGGCGGCCTCGGTGACGCGCACGCCTTCGTTCAACGCGATGCGGTGCAAGTCATCCTGTTCGTGTTCCGGCGCCGGCTGCTGGAGTCGTCCGGCTATCCTTTCACGCGACAGCAGGAATATCCGATCACTTTCGGGTGTTAGCGGAGCTGAGGCCAAGGCAGTAGCAATAACCATTGATTTAAAAAGGAATTTTACATTCCCGCGGATACGCTGTCATGCAGTTCCGGGCAGTGGATCCGATACCTGAGTAAATTGCTGCGCTTCGGCTTAAACTGGCATCCGATTTTCCGCCCAACCCGTAAAGGAGTACTCCATGAAGCTAGGAACCGTAATACTTGCAGCAACACTCGCACTGGCCAGCAGCACCGTATTCGCCAGCAGCTGTCCCAAACACATGAAAGCGATAGACAAAGCATTGCCAAGTGCGAAGCTCAGCGCCGCGCAGATGACTGAAGTCAAGAAACTACGCGCTGATGGCGAGGCTCTGCACAAGGCCAAGAAGCATGGCGAGTCCATGGAAGCGCTGACCAAAGCCGAGAAGATGCTCGGTATCTGACACCGGTAGTTGCAGCAGTTTCCTGAATCCCCGCCCTCAGGCGGGGATTTTTTTGTGCGTCACCGCGTCGCCCAGCCGGATGACGCCGCCCACGATGACCCGCGCGATGATGCCGCCGTGGCCGCGCATGGCGTTGTAACCGCCGGCCCCCAGCACTTCCTCCATCCGCGAACAGGGTTCGCACAACCCGGTGCCCTCGAACAGCACGCCGCCGATTTCAAATGGCGCATCGCGCAGTGCCAGCAGATTGATACCCGACACCACGAGGTTGCGCCGTACCAGTGCGGGATCGATGGCGTCGCAGCCGAGCAGCGCAGCTACTGCAGCAAGATGCTCACTCTGGATCAGCGTGACTTGACGCTTGCCGCCAGCATGCTGCGCGCTGCGGTCGCCGATCAGGCCGTGTTCTGCCAGCACTTCGACATGATTGACCGTGAGCAGCGCCACCCGATGCGCGGGCCGCAGCCCGATCCACTCGAGCCGCCCCGCGCGGGGAAACGTTTCCATCAGGGTACGCAGCGGACTGTCGGGGTGCAGCTTCGCCATAGTCAGCGCCCGCGCTCTACTTTTTCTTTGGGTTTTTGATCTTGATGCCGACCATATTCTCCGGCCGCACCCACTGATCGAACTGCGCAGCGGTCAGATGCCCCAGCGCGATAGCCGAGGCCTTCAGCGTCAGGCCCTTCTTGTGCGCGTTCTTGGCGATTGCTGCCGCCTTGGCATAGCCGATATGCGGATTGAGCGCGGTCACCAGCATCAGCGAGTCGTTGGTCAGCTGGGTGATGCGTTCGAGGTTGGGCTCGATGCCAACCGCGCAGTGCTCGTCAAAATTTTCACAGGCATGTGCCAGCAGGTGCACGCTGTGCAGGAAATTGCGAATCACCATCGGCCGGAACACGTTGAGCTCGAAGTTGCCCATGGATCCGCCGGCGTTGATGGCAACATCATTGCCGAACACCTGACAACAGGCCATGGTCATCGACTCGGACTGTGTCGGATTGACCTTGCCCGGCATGATCGACGAGCCCGGTTCGTTTTCCGGTATCGACAGTTCACCGAAACCACAACGCGGTCCGCTGGCCAGCCAGCGAATATCGTTGGCGATCTTCATCAGCGCTGCAGCCAGCGTTTTCAGTGCGCCGTGTGCACTGACCACGCCGTCGCAAGAGCCCAGTGCCTCGAATTTATTAGGTGCAGTGATAAATGGCAGACTCGTCAATCTTTTTAACTGCGCTGCCACGTCTTTGGCAAATTTTGGATGGGCGTTGAGCCCGGTGCCGACCGCGGTACCGCCCAGCGCCAGCTCGCACAAATGCGGCAGCGCGGCTTCAATATGCTGCAGGCTGTGGTCGAGCTGCGACACGTAGCCGGAGAATTCCTGGCCCAGCGTCAGCGGCGTTGCATCCTGCAGATGGGTGCGGCCGATTTTGACGATGTGCATCCAGGCACGCGATTTTTTATCAAGTGTGTTGCGCAGTTTTTTCACCGCGGGCTTTAATTCCTGCTCCAACGCGATCACCGCGGCTACGTGCATCGCCGTCGGAAAGGTGTCGTTGGAAGACTGGCCCTTGTTGACGTCGTCGTTCTCATGCACCAGGCGAGACGCACCGCGCTTGCCGCCGAGGATCTCCGAGGCGCGATTCGCCAGCACTTCGTTGACGTTCATGTTGGTCTGCGTACCGGAGCCGGTCTGCCACACCACCAGCGGAAAATGCGCGTCCCATTTGCCACGCAGCGCTTCATCGGCGGCCTTGACGATGGCATCACCTTTCTTTTTATCCAGCACGCCCAGCGCCATGTTGGTCAGCGCCGCGGCTTTCTTCACCATCACCTGTGCATGCACCACCGGCATCGGCATGGTTTCGCCGGGAAAATGAAAATGATGCAGGCTGCGCTGGGTTTGCGCGCCCCACAGCATGGCATCGGGTACCTGGATTTCACCCATCGTGTCGTGTTCAGTGCGGAATTTTGTCATGGCGGTAATATAATTTATTTATCAATAAAAACAATTGGTTACATATCATAACAAGGGGTGCTGATCACCCCGCTGGGCATTGGCATCAGCGACAATCAGCGCCGTCATGTTGACGATCCGGCGCACGGTCACGCTGGTGGTCATGATATGGACAGGCTTTGCCGCGCCGAGCAGGATCGGCCCCACCGTAACGCCGTCGCCGGATGCCGTCTTCAGCAATTTGAAAGAGATGTTGGCCGCATCCATATTCGGCATTACCAGCAGGTTGGCCTGCCCCTTGAGGCGGGTATGCGGAAAGATTTTCATCCGAAGCTCCTCTGACAATGCCGCATCACCGTGCATCTCACCGTCGATTTCGAGGCCCGGCGCACGTTCGGTGATCAACGTCAATGCCGCGCGCATTTTGCGCGCAGTGACCGAGTCAGCCGCGCCAAAGCTCGAGTGCGACAACAGCGCGACCTTGGGTGTCAGCCCGAAGCGGCTGACCTCCTCAGCGGCAAGTACTGTGGATTCGGCGATCTGTTCAACCGAGGGATCAAAGTGGACATAGGTGTCGCAGATGAACACCGTCCGGTCAGGCAGGATCACCATGTTCATCGAAGAAAAATTCTGTACACCCTGACGCTTGCCGATCACCAGGTCGACAAATTGCAGATGACTCTCGTAACGGCCCAGAAAGCCGCACAGCAGTGCATCGGCAGCCCCCATGCGCATCAACATCGCGCCGATCAGCGTCGCGCGCCGGCGCATGTCCAATTTCGCTATGTCCGGTGTCACGCCACGGCGCTCGCCGAGACGCTGGTACTCCATCCAGTATTCGCGATAGCGCGGATCGTTATTGGGATCGACCAGTTCGAAATCGCGGTCGCGCTGCAGGCGCAAACCGAGGCGCTCGATGCGCATCTTGACCACATCGGGCCGGCCGATCAGTACGGGGCGAACGATGCCTTCGTCCACCGCGACTTGCACCGCGCGCAGCACAACCTCATGCTCGCCCTCGGTATAGACCACCCGCTTGGGTGACTTCTTCGCTATGGCAATCACCGGCCTCATGATCAAGCCTGAGTGATAGACCAGTTCGTTCATGCGCTGCACGTAGGCATCGAAATCGGTGATCGGTCGCGTCGCCACGCCGCTCTCCATGGCGGCCTTGGCGACTGCCGGCGCAACGATGCTGATCAGGCGTGGATCAAACGGCCGCGGGATCAGGTAATCGGGCCCGAATTTGAGATTCTCCTCACCGTACGCAGCCGCAACGATGTCCGATTGCTCGGCCTGCGCCAGCGCGGCGATCGCATTGACCGCCGCAATTTCCATCTCCCGGTTGATGGTGGTCGCGCCGACGTCCAGCGCGCCGCGGAAAATGAACGGAAAGCACAGTATGTTATTAATTTGGTTTGGATAATCCGACCGCCCGGTGCCGATCACCGCATCGGGGCGCACTTCCTTGACCAGTTCTGGCAGGATTTCCGGCTCAGGGTTAGCCAGCGCGAAAATCAGCGGCCGTTTCGCCATCAATTTCACCATCTCGGGTTTCAGCACCTTGCCCGCGGACAAGCCCAGAAAAACATCAGCCCCGGCCATCACGTCGCCCAGTTTGCGCGCCTTGGTGTCGATGGCATAACGCACCTTCTCGTCATCCATCAACTCGGTGCGGCCCTTGTACACTACGCCGACGATATCGGTAACGGTGATGTTTTCCTGTTTCAGGCCCAGCGATACCAGCAGGTCAAGACACGCCAGCGCCGCGGCGCCGGCACCTGACACAACGAGCTTTATTTTTCCGATTTCCTTGCCAACAACTTTGAGGCCGTTGATGAACGCCGCACTGACAGTGATTGCAGTGCCGTGCTGGTCATCATGGAACACCGGAATCTTGCAGCGCTTGCGCAGTTCGCGCTCAACGATAAAACACTCCGGCGCCTTGATATCCTCGAGATTGATGCCGCCGAAGGTAGGCTCCAGTGCGGCGATGATGTCGACCAGTTTGTACGGGTCTTGTTCGTTGATTTCGATATCAAAGACGTCGATGCCGGCGAACTTCTTGAACAGCACCGCCTTGCCTTCCATTACCGGCTTTGCCGCCAACGGACCGATGTTGCCCAATCCGAGCACCGCAGTACCGTTGGTAATGACAGCAACCAGATTACCGCGCGCGGTGTAGAGACTGGCATCACCGGGTCGGGCGGCGATTTCTTCGCACACCATGGCCACGCCGGGCGTGTAGGCCAGTGCGAGATCGCGCTGGTTGACCAGACCCTTGGTGGGCGTTACGGAGATCTTGCCGGGCACCGGCAAGCGGTGATATTCGAGGGCTGCTTTGCGTAACTGCTCGTCGGGCATTTTGCGCAACCGATTGCCGGAAATTCCGACCGCGGCACCGTAGTAATGTGGGAGCGGGATTATACCGTAGCAGGTCGCCGCCGCTGCCGCGCTGTGGTATGTTGCGAGCCCTGTTTGAGTCTCGTTGTGAGACCCGCTTGGTTCCTGGTACTGCGCTGAATATGGACATCAACGCCCCCCGCACTGCGCTCTACCCCGAGATTGCGCCATATAACGTCGGCATGCTCGAACTCGACGGCCGGCATCGCCTGTATTTTGAGGAATGCGGAAATCCGCGTGGCGCGCCGGTTATATTTCTGCACGGTGGTCCCGGCGCTGGCGCATCACCCGCGCATCGGCGCTTTTTCGATCCCGCGCATTACCGTATCGTGATTTTTGATCAGCGCGGCGCCGGCCGCTCAGTGCCGCTGGGCGACATTACCGACAACTCCACGCCGCTGCTGATCAGCGACATCGAAAAACTGCGCGCGCGCCTCGGCATCAAACGCTGGCTGGTGTTCGGCGGCTCGTGGGGCAGCACGCTGGCTCTGGCTTATGCTGAAGCACATCCGCAACATTGCACGGGCTTGATCCTGCGCGGTATTTTTCTGTGTCGCAAAAGCGAGATCGACTGGTTTCTCTATGGCCTGCGCAATCTGTTTCCGGAAGCGTGGCGCGCATTTACCGATCCGATACCTGAAGCTGAACGCGGCGATCTGCTTGCCGCCTATCATCGCCGATTGATCGACCCCGATCCGGCAGTACACATGCCCGCTGCGCGCGCCTGGAGCACTTACGAAGGCTCATGCTCCACGCTGCTGCCCAGCCCGGAAACTGTGGCTTACTTCGCCGGTGATGTCGTCGCACTGGGACTCGCACGCATCGAAGCGCACTATTTCAGCAACGACATTTTCCTGCCGGATAATGCGCTGCTCGATCACATCAGCCGTATCCGCCGCTTACCCGGCATCATCGTGCAGGGCCGCTATGACGCGGTATGTCCCATCGTGTCGGCCGACGACCTGCACCGTGCCTGGCCGGAAGCGGACTACGTCGTGGTGCCTGACGCCGGCCATTCGGCATGGGAACCCGGTATCTGCGCGGAATTGGTCAAGGCCGCCGAAAAATTCAAACACATCACCCAGGGAGAATGACGTGAGACTAGTGACTTATTCTGCAACCAAACGCGGGGCCACCAAAATCGGGGTCGTTGCCGCTGACGGCAGCATCATCGACATTGCCACTGCCGCAAAAAAAACGCGAGTCAAACTGTCTTTTTCTGCTGATGACATGATCTCGCTTGTCACCGCGGGTCGCGCAGGTCTGGCGCAAGTGAAAAAAGCCGTTGCCGGCGTCAAGACCGGGCACTACGCCGCCGCCAAAGTCACCCTGCACGCACCGATTCCGCGTCCGCGCAAAAACGTGTTCTGCGTCGGCTGGAATTATCTGGATCATTTCAACGAAGGTGCGAAAGCACGCCCCCACGTGCAGGAAATGCCGGCGCATCCGGCGTTTTTTTCCAAGCAGCCGCTGACCGTCAACAGCCCGTACGGTGATGTGCCAGCACACCCCGGCGTGACTGAAAAGCTGGATTGGGAAGTGGAACTCGCGCTGGTGATCGGCCCCGGCGGCACGAACATCACCGAAGCCGACGCGATGAAACATGTGTACGGTTACATGGTCGCCAACGACGTGTCGGCGCGCGAAGTGCAGCGTCATCACGGCCAGCAGTGGTTTCGCGGCAAAAGCCTCGACGGCCATCTGCCGATGGGTCCGTGGATCGTCACCGCGAGCGATGTGCGTGACCCGAACAACCTGAATCTGATTTGTCGCGTAAACGGCGTGGTGAAACAGAATTCGAATACGCAGCATCTTTATTTCAAGCTGCCGCGCATCATCGCCGAACTGTCGGCGGGCATTACCCTGGAACCGGGTGACATCGTCCTCACCGGAACGCCTTCCGGCGTCGGTCACGCGCGCACGCCACCGGAATTCATGAAGCCCGGCGACATCCTGGAAACCGAAGTGGAAGGCATCGGCTTGTTGCGCAACACAATTACTGCCAAATAACTTTCCGTATTGTGGCCGGCACCTTGAGCATAGCTGGTTACAGCAGTAGCATGGTCGCTTGAGTAACGGAGGCACCGGCATGGATACTCTGCAAAAAAACAGCATCACTGTCATTCCCACCGGCGCCGCGCTGGGTGCCGACGTGGTCGGCGTGGACCTGTCCAAACCGATCGCCCCGGAAACGTTCCGGCAAATCGAGGACGCCTGGCACACCCATCTGATCCTGCGATTCCGCAACCAGCAGCTCGACGATCCGGCGCTGCTCGCCTTCGCGCGCCTGTTCGGGGTACTCGATTCTGCGCCTATCCATGCCGGCAAGGACGTGGTGAATCCCTTTCCGGAAATCACCGTGATGTCGAACATCAAGGTCGATGGCAAGGCCATCGGCAATCTCGGCCACTACGAAGCGGTGTGGCACACCGACATGTCCTACAACGAGCTGCCGCCGATCGGCAGCCTGCTCTATTCGCTGGAAGTCCCGCCGACAGGCGGCAACACCGGTTTCTGCAATATGTATGCAGCCTGGGACTCGCTGCCCGCTGCGTTGAGGAAAGAGACACTCGGCCGCTATTGCCGCCATGAATCCAGCCGCAATAGCGCGGGCGAATTGCGCAAAGGTTTTACCGAAGTCACCGATCCGCGCGATGCACCCGGCGCCATTCATCCGCTGGTGCGTACGCATCAGAGAACGCACCGCAACTGTCTGTTTCTCGGCCGCCGTCATAACGCCTATGTGATCGGCCTGCCATTGGACGAGAGCGAGGATTTGCTGTACCAACTATGGGCGCACGCTACCCAAAAACAATTCGAGTGGTATCAAGTATGGAAAGTCAGCGACCTCATCCTGTGGGACAACCGCTGCGCGATGCATCGTCGTGACGCCTTCGACCCGGAGTCACGGCGATTGATGCACCGCACGCAGATCAAGGGTGACAAGCCGTTTTTTGATCCGAAGACGCTGGATGCGCGCGCGTAATATGCACAGGCACCGAATAACCGTCGGTTAACCCGGCGGTTTTTTTGTGGCTTTTTTTGTAGCCTTAGTGGCATCGGCGGCCGCTTTGCCCGCAGCCTGCAGGCTTTCCAGCCCTGCCCTCTGCATTTCCAGGGTCTTGACGGTCATCTGCACAAAGCCGGTGTTCATGGTCAGCCAGGTTTCAACCGCTTTCAGCTCGGCAATTTTCTTGTCGATGTCTTCGATATTCATCGTCGGCGCGATCATGCCGGGGATCGGGAATCCCGCCGGATTCCACATTTTCTGCATAAACTCGAATAAATCCTTGGGGGTGTCCTGTTCGGCCATGGCATTGCTCCAGCGTGGGAATGACCGATTATAGAGCGCGCCGCCGGACTGCGAGCCTACCGATCAAACGGCTTCAACGCGGATGGCCTCGCCGTCCCGGGCCGTGCGCAGCACGGCGGCATCGCCGCGAATCTGACCCAGCACATTGCACGGACTGACCAGGCGGCACTCGTCCCCCTTGGAAATAGGGGTACGCCCCCAAGGTAGTGCCAGCGCGCTGCCGTCCACCCAGAAACAGACGGTGCCAGGATCAACGACTTGCCGGGCGCCGGGTTCCAGCGTCGTGGTTACCGGCAGCGTGAAATAGACTTCTTCACCCCAGGTACTGACACTGGACCCGCAGGGCAGTGCTGCCAGCAGCTTGGCTACCGTGGGACCCGCAACCAGATCGGCGATGACTGAACCACCGCGCCATGAAATTCGGATGCTGGCCACGCCGGGCCGGAGAAATTATTCGCCGAGCGGCGATTGATTGCGGCGGACTTCGCGCGGCAGTTGTGCGAGGCGGGTCGCCGCGGGCGCCGGTCCGGACAGCGAAGCTACAACGCGCTGCAGGAGCTGCTTCTCACCCAGCACCCTGTGGGTATAGGTGTCTTCATCGTCGTCCAGCGCACCGGCGTACATCTGCAGCGCGATGCTGAGATTACCGGTACGGCCCAGATACTCTCTGAGAATCCGTGCGCCAACCCGGATATTGGATTCGGGATCGTAGACGGCTTTGTCGCCGCCGAATTCGGCCAGTTTGTCACCGTGATATTTCGGGATGATCTGCATCAGGCCTTTGGCGCCAGCCCCGCTTTCCGCAATCGGGTTGTAGCGGGACTCGATGGCGATCACCGCCATGATCAGCAACGGATCCAGACCCGACACCCGCCCTTCGGCATGGGCAATCTCGACCAGTTCGAGCGTGACATCCCGGGATACCTTGTAGCGCTTGGCCAGGAATTCGGCGAGCGCCTGCTGCCGCGTCGCATCCGGATTGACAACCGGCGGGGCCGGCTGCAGCAGTACTATCTCGGAAACTGCGCTGGCTTCGCCCTGCACCACGGCGTAGGCCGACTGCAGCCAATTCATCCCGTAGCGCTCGTGCAGCAGCAGCCCGAGGGCGGTAAAGCTGACCAGGAACGCGAACAGGGTCAGGTACTTGCGGGTCCAGTGCGGTCGAACCGGCACCGGATGCGCGGGGGGGTGTTCAGTAATCGATTTTGCGTACATGCAAAACCTCCTTTGGGGGTGGACGCCCGCCGTTAAGGGGCGAGTGCCGCAACCGGGTTACCTCGCTACGGTAACAGTGTCTCCTTGCAACTACACTCAGCCGGCAACCACTACAGGTTGTGGGCCACTCAAAAAAACTGGCTAATTCTAGGTGTTCAGGGAATGGACTGCAACCCCGCGAGAGATCAATGACCTACCCAGGAATTAGAATGAGGCAAAGTTTACCCACACCAATAGTGCAATGCAACAAATTTTATAACCAACTGTTTTTTATAGTAAAATTACATATTCCACTGTCATAACACCGCATGGCGTCGTCAAGTGACGAATAATTCGGAAGGGTAATTGGTCTATGGCTTGGCCGTAACGCCGAAAACGGGCGGATTATTACAGTATTTGTATTTAATCGTTTAAATACAATTAGTTAAAGTGAGTCTTGGGGGTCCGCTCCCGGCACTATCTGGCGTGCTTCCCAAGCCCGCAGCGCAATTTCATAGTTAGTAAGCGCTTCCCAATAACGATCAAAGATGCAAGGTTCGCAGCCGCTTTGACAGCATTCCCAGGGTTCGGGCGCGGTGGGAGGAACCGGTTTGGGATCCACAGCAGCCCCGTCAGCGCAAATCGTCCGGCAGCGCCACGTCGGGAAACCGGCGTCGAATCTCTGCGACCAGCCGATCGGCATCGGCCGTGCGACCGGCATTGCGCAGTTCGCGCAGCCGATCCAGCCACTTGGCCACAGGCTCGCCCTCCAGGTCCTGCCACAGCGTCTCGGGCACCTGTGCGCGCCGCGCCTTGGCAGAAGACGCTATCCCCAGCCCCTGGGGCCCTGCCGCCTCAGGTTTACCTGCACCAGCGGCGGTCTCGGCCATAGCTGCGGGGGCAGAGGCCGGCGCCGAACCCAGCAATGGGCGGGGGGCAGCCGCGTCGCGCGCGGCGTTGTCCTGACTTACTGTGGCGTCCGCTTCAGCCGACGCTGCAGCGCCCGCAGTCGCCTTGGCTCTCGACCCGACATCGGCAGCAAGCCTTTCGCGACGTTGCGGCCCGCGCTGCTCAGCTACCAGTGGTTCAGCGCGTGTCACGGATTGCGGCGGTTCAGCCGGGATTACTACAACCGGCGCTGCCGCCATGCGTGCCGGCGGCGGCGTGGGCGTCCTGGATTGCGCTGCGGATTGTGCGGGGACCGTCGCGGTTACGGGGGCAGGTACAGTGGCGGGTGCTTCGATCGCTGCGGGCGGCTGGTCTCGCGGCAGTGGCGACGCATCATTCACCCAGCGCTCCGCGCCTTCTTCACGCATCATCGTTACCAGGGTCACCGACAGCAGCACCACCGCAGCCAGCGACAGCGGAATGCTCCAGCGCCGTAGACGATCTGCGCTGCGCCGCGGCCCGGCTGCGACCGCGCGCCTGGCTGCCGCACGGATCGCGTCATCCAGTCGCTCCGGCGGCTGTTGCTGCGCGCCGGCACGATAGGCCGCTTCGAGGCGCGCGTCGCGCTCAGTGTCGCCCGCGCCGGGATCCGGAATCATTGCCATGCCTGCATCCCCTGTCGCAGTTTGGCCAGCGCATAACGCAACCGGCTTTTCGCCGTTTCGCGTGCCACGCCGGTCGCTGTTGCGATCTCTTCGATACTGAGCCCGCCTTCCTGCTGCAGCACAAACGCTTCCCGCTGTTCGGCAGGTAATTGATCGAGCAGACTCAGCAATTGCGCCGCCTGTTGGCGGGCGTCGGCGCTGGCCTCGGGTTCGTCGCTGCGCGGCGCGGCCGGCTCCGCGATCTCCGGGCCGGTATCGTCATCCAGCGAAACGGCGGCACTATCGTGGCGGCGAAAGTGATCCATCAGCCGGTTATGGGCGATACGGTAGAGATAGGTGCTGAACTTGGCCTGCACCGTATAGGTGTCCCGGGCGCGGATCAGATTCATCCACACATCCTGAAACATTTCATCGGTAAGCGCCGCGTTGCGGCTCTGCCGCAGCAGGTAGCGAAATACGCCGCCTTTATGGCGGGCATAAAGCAAATCAAACGCGGCGGCATCGCCATCGCGATAGCCGAGCATAAGCGTTTCATCACTGGCGTCGGCGTCCGTAGGCATAACGGGGTGCCAGTATGCAGAACGTCCCGCATACCGGCAACCCGTAGCAGGCCACATGGGTCTGCAGTCAAATGCCGCCGGCTCAGCGCGGATCCGGCGCGAAGCGCAAGGGAAACGGATCCGGCCGCGCAATCGACGGCGCGTGGATAACGCCCTGCGCCACCAGGTTGCTATAGCTGTCGTAGTAAATGGTGATGACCTCGGCCGGAGCGTTGGTGGCGCGTTCGAACTCGGTAAAGGTGACCTGCGACACTTCGCTGCGCCCGTGGCCGGTGCCCAACCGTGCGGATTTCTGCACAGTGGTCTGGGATTCGGCGCGTGATCCTGCGCCAGCCCCGAGACCGGCCAGATCATCGCGGGCCAGGGCCGGGGAAGAGGCCGGACCTGTGTTGCTGCTCTCCGCCATTTTTGATGCCGGTGGTGACGCATCGGCTTCCGCTGCGCGCGCCGGCTGCGGCGGCGAATACTGCACGACCGGTTCGGGCTGCTTGCGGAAAACCGCGACGCCGATGACGCCGACATTGCCGGGGCGTCCGGTGCGCGCCGCGTAGGAATCAGGCAAGGAGGTGAAGTAAAAAGCGGCGACGCGATCGAGGCTCTTGCGCCAGCCCTTGATGTGAAAGCCCTGATACCCGCCCAGCACGTAACCGCCCTGGTCCCAGCCTGCAGTTTCACCGGACATGACATCGACACCATCGACCGACACCACGGTCAGAATGTCCCCGCGCTGGCGATTGCGCATGCGAATTTCGTACTCATTGCCGGGTTTGCCGATAACGTAGTATCGCCCTTCATGCTTGTAGACCGGCAGCGCGCGATTCTGCGCACGGTCGTGGACAACAATGTTGGCGATGTTCCCCACTGCCGCTGCAGGCAGCGACAGCGCGCAAGCGGCCAATGCTGCCGCAATGATGGTCAGACGCTTCATGATGACTCCTTGAATGAAATGTGCGGAAGTTCCGCGACATGGCTATAAACGCCAGCCAGCGGGAATCGGGGTTAAACCGGGCTGTGATAGAGGCTGTGATAGATTCAAACCATGGATGAAATCGTTCTGCGCGGTATGGCGAAATGGCCCAACGTGCCGGCGCGCCGCGGACTCGTTAGCCGCAGGCCCGTTTGCGGGAAGCGGTGCTGGACCGCCGGCATTGCGGAGTTATCCGGGAATGGATGAACTCGTGCTCCGCGGCATGGCGAAATGGCCCAACGTGCCGGCGGTCTACGGCTGGCTGTCGCTCGACCGTCGCGGGCATTGGCGGCTAAAAGGTGAGCGCATCACCAATCCGGGAATCGCCGCTTTTTTCGGCCGCAATTACAGCCACGACGATCAGGGTCGCTGGTTTTTCCAGAACGGGCCGCAGCGGGTCTACGTTGCGCTCGATTACACGCCGCATATCTATCGGGTTACTGCGCTGCCGGGTGCGCCGCTGACGCTGGTCTCGCACAGCGGCGCTGCTGTGACTGAAATCCGTGCCGCCTACATTGATGAGGTCGGACAATTGCTGCTCGACACCGATCTAGGCATAGGCCTGCTACACGACACCGACCTCGAAACCCTGCTGCCGCGCTTCAGCGGCTCCGCCGGAGAAACCGGCGAAACTGCGCTGGCGGCAACTCTGGATACACTGCAGGCTGGCAATTCTGTGCCACTGCAACTGGAACTGGGCGCGACCCGGATACCGGTCAGGCCGATACGGTTCGCCGCGGTACCGGCACAATTTGGTTTTGTCGCGCGTCCACAGCAACCCGCGGGCCAGGAGGAGTGTTACTGATGCAGGCACTGGCGGCATTCGACATTGCGGCGCGACGCAGCGTGCGCGGCGTGCTGTGCGACATCGACGACACGCTCACCACCGAAGGCCGTCTGACCGCGGCGGCTTACGGCGCGCTCGAACGACTGCACAGCGCCGGGCTGAGCGTCGTGCCGATAACCGGTCGTTCAGCCGGCTGGTGCGACCACATCGCGAGAATGTGGCCGGTGGATGCTGTAGTTGGCGAGAATGGCGCGTTTTATTTCCGCTACAATCATGCCACATACACCATGCAACGACAGTTCGTGAATCCGCCGGAAGTCCGTGCGCAACATCGCGCCGCACAGACTGCAATCGCCGCAGAAATTCTTGCCGCCGTGCCCGGCGCTGCCATCGCCGCCGACCAGCATTACCGGGAGACCGATCTCGCCATCGATTTCTGTGAGGATGTGCCGCGGCTGCCCGATGCCGCCATTCAACACATCGTCGCCCTCATGCAGAGTCGAGGATTAACGGCAAAAATCAGTTCGATCCATGTCAACGGCTGGTTCGGCAACTACGACAAACTGGCGATGACGCAGCGACTGTTTCGGGAATGTTTCGATGTCGATCTCGAAACCGAGCGCGCGCATTATGTATTCGCCGGTGATTCGCCCAACGACGCGCCGCTGTTCGGTTATTTTCCGCATGCGGTCGGAGTCGCCAATGTCCGTAACTTCGCAGGCCAGCTTGCGCATGAGCCTGCCTATGTCACCACTGTCGCGGCCGGTGCCGGCTTTGTGGAACTGGTTGATTTTTTACTGGCAGCACGCATTAACACTTAAATTAATATATGAATAAAATCATAGACTTAAGAACTGATACCGTCACCCAGCCGACACCCGCCATGCTGGCCGCCATGCAAACCGCGACGCAGGGTGACGACTCGCGCGACAGCGATCCGACGGTGATGAAACTCGAAGCGCTGGCCGCGACACTCACCGGCAAGGACGCCGGGCTCTACATGCCCAGCGGCACCATGACCAACCTGGTTGCGGTGCTCGCGCACACGTCACGCGCCGGTGAAGTGCTGCTCGAGCGCGGCGCACACATGCTCAACACCGAATTGGGCGGCCTCGCCGCCGTTGCCGGCGTGTTCTACAAAGCGATTCTGGGCACGCGCGGCGCGATGAACGAAACTGCGCTGCGCGAAGCTGTGCGGCCGATGACACGCAACAACTTTGGCACGGCGCTGATCTGCATGGAAACCACACACAATGGCGCCGGCGGCGCGGTGCTGCCACTGGCGCACATGCGAATGGTGCACGGACTCGCGCAAGAACACGGTATCCCCGTGCACACCGACGGCGCGCGGCTGTTCAACGCCGCGATCGCGTTGGGCGTGCCAGCTTCGACAGTTGCACGGCACACCGACTCAGTCTGCTTTTGTGTGTCCAAGGGACTATCGGCACCGGTAGGTTCGGTATTGTGCGGATCGAGCGCCTTCATTGAGCGCGCACGCGCGTTCCGGCGCATGGTCGGCGGCAACATGCGCCAGGCCGGATCGATCGCTGCGGCCGGCATCGTCGCGCTGGAAACCATGATTAAACGCCTTGCTGACGATCATGCCATGGCAAAACGTCTCGCCGCCGGCCTGCAGGCTATCGACGCATCGCTGATTGATCCCAATGAAGTTGAAACCAATATCGTGCGAATCAGCGTACGCGCCAGCGGCCGCAGCGCTGCGCAATGGTCGGAAGATTTCAAGGCGCGCGGCATCGCCGTCAGTCCGGCAGATTCGGGATCGCTGCGATTTGTGACCCATCGCCATATCGATAACACAGACATCGATGCGGCCATCGCCGCATGCCGCGAGATCTGGAAATCCGGCGTCAGATGAGGCGCTTGCGGATCGCCGTGACCACAATCTCGGCCAGCAGCACCACAGCAAAGATCGCCACCAGCATCAGCGCCACGCGCTGCCATTGAAACAGGTTCATCGCCGAATCGATGGCCATGCCAATGCCGCCGGCGCCGACCAGCCCCAGTACGGCGGATTCGCGCACGCTGATATCCCAACGGAACAGCGCGATACCCCAGAACGCCGGCTCAACCTGCGGCCAATAGCCCTTGATGAACACGGTGAGCCACGGCGCGCCGCAACTGCGCAGCGCCTCAACCGGACCAGTGCGCGCTTCCTCCAGCGCCTCTCCGAACAGCTTGCCGACGAAACCAATGGAGCGAAACGCGATTGCCATGGTGCCGGCCAGCGCACCGGGCCCAAAAATGGCCACGAACAATAGTGCCCACACCAGCGAATTGACGGAGCGCGAGGATACCAGCATCAGTTTTGCAAAATAGTTCAGCCCGGCATTGGACGTCAGATTGTTCGCCGCCAGCACCCCGAGTGGAACGGCCATGATGATCGCGAGCAGCGTACCCAGTGTGGCGATATGCAGGGTTTCGATCAGTGCTTCATGTACGCCCTTGGGATAATAGCGCCACTCAATGGGCCACATCCGCTGCAGCAGGTCGAACACCTGCGCCGGCGCATCGTAAAGAAACTCGGGGATGATTTCGACGGTGCGCAACGACACCACGCAGGCCAGCACGACGCCGAAATACAGGGCGTAGCGGCCCATTCGCTCAGCACGCGTATATCGCTGCCACTCGTGCCGGTCGGTTGCTGCCGTCATTGGTACAACTTCTTAATCTGGTTCTGCAGCATTTCGCTGACCATGATGACGGCGATGATCGCCAGCAATATGGTCAGCAGGAAGTCGTAGTCGAAGCGCTGGAAGGCGGCAAACAGGGTGCCGCCGATGCCGCCTGCGCCGACGATGCCGACCATGGTGGAATTGCGCAGATTCGAATCGACCTGATAAGTGGCAAATCCGACAAAACGCGTTAATACCTGAGGCAGCACGCCGTAGGCAATGACGCTGGCGAACGGCGCACCGGTGGCGCGGATCGCCTCCACCTGTTTCAAAGAAATCTCCTCGATGGCTTCGGCAAACAGTTTGGCGGTGAAACCGATGGACGCGACCGTCAGCGCCAGTATCCCGGCGAGCGCGCCGAAGCCCACCGCCTTGACGAACACAATGGCGATGATGACCTGGTGAAACGAGCGGCACAGCGCAATGAACAGGCGCATCGGCCAGGTGATCCAAGCCGGCATCAAGTTGCGCGCAGCAAGCAGGCTCATGGGCAACGACAACACGATGCCCAGTGCCGAGGCGATGATGGCGATCTCGATGGATTCGTATAACCCCTGGGCCAGCAACTGGAGCTTGGAAGACGTGGTGTCCGGCGGCAACATGCGGCCGATGAAACGCATGCCATTGTCGAGACCGATGACAAAGCGTTCCCAGGTAATGTCGAGAATAGATGCGGCGTAGAACGAATACGCGATCAGCGCGATCCAGGCGACTCGACTTGGCCAGTGGGGCAAGAAGGCCGGGGGGCGTGGTTGTGCGATCTCGCTCACGGCTTCATTCCAGCCAGTCTTCCCCGCCGTAGATCTGCTTCAGATGATCATCGGTCAGCCCGTCGGGCGTTCCTGCATAGACCACGCTGCCTCCGGCCATGCCGATGACATGATTCGCAAAGCGCCGCGCCAATGGCACGTTATGGATGTTGACGATTACCGGGATATGGCGGCTTGCGGTAATTCCTGCCAGCAGTTCCATGATTTCAACCGAAGTCTTGGGATCCAGTGACGAGGTCGGCTCATCGGCGAGCAGGATATCGGGATGTTGCATCACCGCGCGTGCAATGCCGACACGCTGACGTTGCCCACCGGACAGCGCATCCGCGCGCTGGTTGGCAAATGACGTCAGCCCTACGGTATCAAGCAACTCCCAGGCCATCGTAATGTCCTGCTCTGGATAGTTGCGGAAGAAGGCTTGCCACGGTGACAAATAGCCCAATCGGCCCGACAGCACGTTCTCCATGACTGTCAGACGTTCGACCAGGTTGAATTCCTGAAACACCATGCCGATACGGCGACGATGTTCGCGCAAAGCCCTTCCCGAGAGCCCGGTCATGTCGACGCCATGAAACAGCACCTGTCCGGATGTAGGTTCGACCAACCGGTTAATACAGCGGATCAGCGTCGATTTACCGGTGCCGGAGGGCCCGATCACTGCGGTAATGCCGCGATCAGGGAAAACGATGGAAATACCCCGCAGCACCGGTGTGCCACGGCGGTATTCCTTGGTCAGTTCGCGAACTTCAATGGTTGCGGGCGCGGCTCCGGCCGGTTGCGCAATCCCGGCCATTACTTTTTCTTGGCTTTGGCAGCCTTCTCGCGCTTAGCTGCCTCGCGTGCAGCTTCCTTTTCGTAGGCAGCGCGATTAAACGGTGTGCCGGTGCCCTCGGCAATCTTGCGCACCACCTCCCAGTCCTTCTGGTAGGTAATCGGGAAAAACCGGTCGGCGCCGCCGAATGTTTTCTTCATATCCGCAGGAAAGCGGTAATCGTAGAAACACTTGGTCAGGGTCTTGACCAGATCCGGGTGCAGATCATGCGCATAGGCAAACGACGACGTCGGGAAAACCGGGCTCTTGAAGATGATGCGGAAATCATCAGCCTTGATCTCGCCACGTCCGGCCATCCGGTGGAACACGTCGGAGGCCACCGGTGCCGCGTCGTAATCGCCGGATTCCACGCCCTTCACCGACTGGCCGTGGCCACCGGAAAACAGCACTTTGTAATCCTTGTCCGGCGTCAGCCCTTCCGGCGGAAACAGCACTTTCGGCGCCAGGTTGCCGGAGTTCGATGACGGTGAAGTATGGGCGATCTTCTTGTCTTTGAGATCAACCAGCTTCTGGTAAGAACTGGCTTTTTTGACAATCATCAGCAGGTTATAACCCTGAAAATCCTTCTCGTAACCCTTGACGGCGAACGGCACCGCGCCTGCGAGATTCACCGCAAATCCGGTCGGACCGGTGGAAAATCCACCCACATGCAGGCGCCCGGCACGCATGGCTTCAATCTCGGCGGCATTGGAGTTCACCGAGTAGTAGATGACACGTTTGCCGGTGCACTGGGACAGGTGATTGAGGAACGGCTTGAACGCATTGGCGTAAACCGCAGGATCCTCCACCGGTGTGTAGGTAAATACCAGCGTGCCCGGATTCTTCAGCCGATTCGCATCCTTGGGCGTGTCGGCAACGAGATCCTTGTTTTCATCGCAATACAGATTATCGAGCTGACCGCGATGCTTGCAGTCATCGGCCTGCGCCAGCGCGCCAAGCGCGGTCAGTCCCAACAACAGCGCCAGTGCGGCACGGGTGATTACTTTTCCTGTTTTCATGACTCCTCCCAAGTTGAACTAATTTGCAGCAGATTGTTATTTTGTCGTATCACCGACGACGTCTGCGAGCAGTTTGTGGACCTTACGCAATGCGTCCACCGACTGTGCGGTTCCGGATGCGGCCGGCGCGCGATACGACAAGTACACCTGTCCGGGCATCTTGGGCAGCGTGTATATCGCTATGACATACGGGCAGAAAACGATATTGTGCGGATCGGCCTCCATGGTATCTCGGGAAACCTGGGCGCTGCAGAACTCGATCGCCTCGGCCTTGCCGTAGATGGGGTGACTGCGCTCCAGATTACGCCCGGTGCGCTCCAGCATCGCACCGATGCGCGCGGTGTTATTGATGACCAAGCCGCGGTTTTCGAGCGCCCAGATCAGACGCTCCTTGATGTCATCAAAATCACCCTTGACCGCGCGGATATAAACGTCGGGCGCCGCGGCCTGTACCGCGGACGCAATCAGGCACATCACCAAAAATACACCGCATGCCGCGCGCTTCATATGCCCTCTCGCTTGAGCCGGACGCCAGGTGCAGTGTAACGCCCCACGGACGTCGGGCGCAGAAGCCCCCCAGCACGACCAGCGTGAACCGGGCTCAACTGGTACCTCCGGGCGACCCTGGCATGAATTTTTTTTACTCGTACAACTTGTTGATTTTTATAATTTATACGGGGATTCCGCAGGCGCGGGGTACCCCCCGCGCCTTGCCCCGACCACGCGGATTGGGTATCTTTACCCCCTGCTGTCTGCAGGTTGCTACATGCCACCCGCAGCGGGCGTCGGACTTCTCCCGAGACCGATCCAGCTGCATGGCACCGACGTCAGGGCTTGCTTCCCATCGGGAACGGCCATGCGCCCGGAACAGCAATCGGACGACGGGGCGCGACGACTGGAGCCGGTTCCGGCATTGCCCGGGGTGCAGGTCTTCCTGAAGCCGCCCGCTTTTTGGCAGCAGGTTGTTGTTTCTGCTTTTTCTTGACTGCTTTTTTCTTCGCCGGCTTTCGGGCCGGCTTTTTTTTGCCCGCCTTTCGGCTTGCACTCTTCCGCGTTGCAGCCTTGCGAACGACTTTCTTCTTTTTCAGTTGTTTCTTCTTTGCCGTCTTTTTCTTTGCTGCCTTCTTTTTCGCTTTTGCCATGCGAGCCTCCTTCTGCTTCTTCTCATCTTGCGCGCACCCTTGCGGGTATTCCGCGCTCCCCGGCACTACTTATGTTGCAGCGGTGTGCCGCTTGCCGTTGTTACTGCAGATACTAGTGCACCATGGCGCCCGCCTTGGTCGCCAGATCGCGATAAAGCAGATCCGGATCAACGCGAATGCCGCCGCTCCAGGTCAGGACGTTCGATACCGGATCGAATGCTACCCGACGGAATAACGTGGCATCGGATAACACTGCCAGTGCCGTGTCGCCAACCAGATCACCCAGATATACATGGCCTTCCAAGCCATCATCAAAACGCAGCCAGAGAGTGCAGTTTTCTTCCGCGCGCAGTTCGGTAACCGTATGCAGATGAGCCCTGCGACTGCGGTAACGCCGGAACTTCAGACTGAGTGCCAAGGGTTATACCCTCCCATGGTGGTGAAGATCAGAAACAGCGCCAAAAAATTTGGCGGCGCAGCACCGTGAAGCCGCCACGGTGCCATACGTCGCCGATTGTCCATAACGGCTTACCATCATGGGGCGTCGCTCGTCCGACGCATCCCTGCCTGCAATCGCATGTTTCGTTTTAACCTCCACTTGCTGGATATCCAGAGCGTCAATCCCAGGACAACGCACCACCGGTCTGATACTCGATGACCCGGGTTTCGAAAAAATTGCGTTCTTTTTTCAGATCAATCATCTCCGCCATCCACGGAAACGGATTGGTCGCGCCTTCGAACATGGGTTCCAGGCCGATCTGCTGGGCGCGCCGGTTGGCGATGAAGCGCAAGTATTCCTTGAACATCGCGGCATTGAGGCCAAGCACGCCGCGCGGCATGGTGTCTTCGGCATACTTGTATTCGAGCGCCACCCCCTTGTGGAACAACTCGCACAATTCTTCACGGAATTCAGCGGTCCACAGATGCGGATTCTCCATCTTGATGGTGTTGATCAGATCGATGCCGAAGTTGCAGTGCATCGACTCATCGCGCAGGATGTACTGGTACTGCTCAGCCGCGCCGGTCATCTTGTTCTGCCGGCCCAGCGCCAGAATCTGCGCAAAACCGACGTAGAAGAACAGCCCCTCCATCAGACACGCGAACACGATCAGGCTCTTCAACAGTTTCTGGTCATTCTCCGGCGTACCAGTCTTGAACGTGGGATTAGTCAGCACGTCAATGAATGGGATCAGGAACTCGTCCTTATCGCGGATCGACGAAACCTCATGATAGGCGTTGAATATTTCACCTTCATTCAGGCCCAGGCTTTCCACGATGTACTGGTAAGCGTGGGTATGAATCGCCTCCTCGAAGGCCTGGCGCAGCAGATACTGGCGGCACTCGGGCGCGGTAATGTGCCGGTAGGTGCCCAGCACGATATTGTTCGCCGCCAGCGAATCGGCAGTAACAAAAAAACCGAGGTTGCGCTTGACGATAAGCCGCTCGTCATCAGTCAATCCATTGGGATCTTTCCACAGAGCAATGTCGCGGCTCATCTGGATTTCCTGGGGCATCCAGTGGTTGGCGCAGGCTGAGAGGTATTTGTCCCATGCCCATTTGTATTTGAACGGCACCAGCTGATTCACATCCGTACTGCCGTTAATGACACGCTTGTCAGCAACGTTCACACGCCGCAATTCCTCGACAGCACTCGGTACCGGCACCCGCTCGCCTGCCGGCAATTGCCGCGCCGCGCCAGCGCCGGCTATAGCCGTCTCTTCAAACTGCAACATATTCAGTCTCCTTTATTGGCTTTGTGGGTGGACACTTCACTTCCGGAGCAGGCGGCGGATCTTGATAATGTTTTGGGTGAAACCGCCAAACTGTCCGTCAAGCAAACCTGATCCGTAAACTGTGCTGGCTGCTTCCGGCTCCCTCCCTGTTTTGTGCTGCTCATCACGTCCTACTGACACGATTCACATTCGGGATCGAGTATGGAACACACCTTGGGCTGATCCGACTCGCCGTTCGCCCCGCCATCGGACGTCACTGCATTCAACTGGCCCGCCTTGGAGGTGGATTTCTCCGTCGAAGTCGCTCCCAGCGTGCGCAGGTAGTACGTGGTCTTCAGACCGCGTACCCAAGCCAGCTTGTAGGTGTCATCGAGTTTCTTGCCCGAAGCGCCGGCCATGTAGATATTCAGCGACTGTGATTGGTCCACCCACTTCTGCCGACGAGCCGCGCACTCCACCAGCCAACTTGCATCCATCTCGAATGCCGTGGCATACAGAGAGCGCACATCCGGCGGCACGCGGTCGATGCGCGCCAGTGAACCGTCGAAATATTTAAGGTCGGCGATCATCACTTCGTCCCACAGGTTGAGTTTTTTCAGGTCGCGCACCAAAAATTCGTTGACGACCGTGAACTCGCCTGACAAGTTCGATTTGACATAGAGGTTTTGGTACGTCGGCTCGATGCATTGCGACAGGCCGGTGATATTGGCTATGGTCGCTGTCGGCGCGATCGCCAGGCAGTTTGAATTGCGCATACCGACACGCTGGATACGACCGCGCAATCCGTTCCAGTCGAGTGTGGCAGACATCTCGCAGTCCAGGTAACCGCCGCGTTCTTCGGCCAGCAGCTTGACCGAATCGAGCGGGAGTATGCCGCGATCCCACAGCGACCCCTTGAAGGTGGAATACGGCCCCCGCTCTTCAGCCAGATCTGCCGAAGCGGAAAACGCCGTGTAGGCCACCTGTTCCATCGAGCGGTCAGCGAACTGCACTGCCGCCGGTGAACCGTACGGCACACGCAGCATGTGCAGGCAGTCCTGGAAACCCATGATGCCCAGCCCTACCGGACGATGCTTGAAGTTGGAATTGCGCGCTTTGTTGACGTTGTAGAAGTTGAGATCAATCACATTGTCGAGCATGCGCATTGCAGTGCCGATCGTGCGCTTGAGCTTTTCCATGTCGAGACGACCGGTGGACATGTCCAGATGTGCCGGCATGTTGATCGAGCCCAAGTTACACACCGCGATTTCGTCAGCCCCTGTGTTCAGCGTGATCTCCGTGCACAAGTTGGAGCTGTGCACTACGCCAACGTGTTGCTGCGGGGAGCGCAGATTGCACGGGTCTTTGAACGTGATCCACGGATGCCCGGTTTCAAACAGCATGGTCAGCATCTTCCGCCACAGCTGATTGGCGGGTATGGTCTTAAAGAGCTTCATTTCGCCGCGCACGCACTTCGCTTCGTACTCGACATAGGCTTTTTCGAACGCCTTGCCGAATTTTTCGTGCAGATCCGGCACGTCAGAAGGCGAGAACAGGGTCCAGTTACCGTTTTCCATGACCCGTTTCATGAACAAATCCGGCACCCAGTTGGCCGTGTTCATGTCGTGGGTACGACGGCGGTCGTCGCCAGTATTCTTGCGCAGCTCCAGAAACTCTTCGATGTCGAGGTGCCAGCTCTCGAGGTAGGAACATACCGCGCCCTTGCGCTTGCCCCCCTGATTAACGGCTACCGCAGTGTCGTTGACCACTTTCAGGAACGGCACTACACCTTGCGACTTGCCGTTGGTGCCCTTGATGTAGGCACCCAGAGCACGCACCGGCGTCCAGTCATTGCCGATGCCGCCGGCGTACTTCTGCAGCATGGCGTTTTCCTTGATCGCTTCGTAAATGCCGTCGAGATCGTCGGAAACTGTAGTCAGGTAGCAACTTGCCAATTGTGAGCGGCGCGTGCCGGAATTGAACAGTGTCGGTGTCGAGCTCATGAAATCGAAACTCGACAGCACGTTGTAGAACTCGATGGCACGCGCTTCGCGCTGGCCTTCCGGCTCATTGAGCGCCAACCCCATCGCCACACGCATGAAGAATATCTGCGGGAGTTCGATGCGCTGGCCGTCAATATGCAGAAAATAGCGGTCGTACAGAATCTGCAGTCCCAGGTAGGTGAACTTGAGATCGCGTTGCGCGTCGATTGCGGCACCCAGCGCTGTCAGGTCATAACTTCCCAGGCGTTCGTCGAGCAATTCTGCGGCAACGCCTTTCTCGATAAACTGCGGGAGATAGGCGGCATAGCGGGTCGCCATATCCTCCTGCGTAGCCTCCACGCCCAGCGTCTCCAGCCGCAGCGTGTGCAAGAGCAGGCGTGCGGAGACATAGCTGTAGCCGGGATCCTGTTCGATCAGGCCGCGGGCGGCAAGCACCAGAGATTTGCGCACCTCTTCAATGGGCACGCCCTCGTAGAGATCGCGGTACATTGCATCAAGAATCGGCTGTGCGCCGACATCCCGACCGAAGCCCGCACAGGCGCTTTCCACCAGCGCCGTAATGCGCGGCACGTCCAGCGGCCGTGTCACACCCGCATCAATGACATTGAGCCCATCGTTGCGCGAACCGGTGGTTTCTTTACGCACCTCGCGCTGGCGCGCGCGCTCCTTGGCCCGTTCCTCTCGATAAAGTACGTAAGCGCGGGCGGCGTGGTGCTCACCCATGCGCATCAGCGCGAGCTCCACCTGATCCTGAATATCCTCGATATGAAAAGTGCCACCCGAGGGCTGGCGCCGCATCAGAGCAACCACCACGTTGTCCGTCAATGCCGCAACCTGCTCGCGCACCCGCGCCGACGCCGCGCCCTGGCCGCCATTCACGGCGATAAACGCCTTGGTCATCGCGATGGCAACTTTCGCCGGCTCGAAGCCCACCACAGAGCCGT
Organism: Betaproteobacteria bacterium; assembly: GCA_032128415.1. GTDB lineage: Bacteria > Pseudomonadota > Gammaproteobacteria > Burkholderiales > SG8-41. Next base: position 47,168 of record JAQBGW010000011.1, read on the forward strand.
TACGCCGGATAATTTTGTATTGGGCGTAGAGCGCTTCCCGTGCTGCATCCACCGGAATTTCGGCGACTTTGACGGGCGTGCGGGGCTGGCTGGGGTCGCTGACGACTTGCATAAAATTTAACTCCTTGATTTTTTTGAGTTTTCTGATTTCCCCGGGAAAACAGCTACCCGGTTCATCAACCACAACACAACCACAACATGTTGTGGCTTACACGTTATTTTGAACGAATTCTAGTAGCCCGATTTTGAATCCGCAACAGGTTTTTACGCTTTTTTGAAAAGTTCTTGAGAAACAGCAGGAAAAGACCATAAGCTGCGGATTATTTGGCATGTATCCCTTGAAGGCACGTGTTCCCTGGCGGCAAGGGGTCTGCGGCTTACTTCGAGGTCGCGGGGGCATCCACCCCCCTGCCACGCCGCTCGCAGGAGCGCAGGGGCGCCCCAGGACTGACTAGAGGGAATCAGTCCAGCGGTACTGCGGCGCGATAACGGGCCCAGTCGAAATGTGGCCCTGGGTCGGTCTTGCGACCGGGCGCAATGTCCGCATGCCCCACGCTGGCAGCGATCGGATAATGCGCAAGCAACAGCCGGGATAATGTCTCCAGCCGACTGTATTGGGCGTCGGTAAACGCGGTTTCATCCGCACCTTCGAGTTCGATGCCGATAGAAAAATCATTACAGTTCGCGCGACCGCACCAGGACGATTGCCCGGCGTGCCATGCCCGTAGCGCACAGGGCACGAACTGCAGCAGCGCACCGTCGCGCCGGATAAAAAAATGGGCGGAGACGCGCAGCGCGGCAATTTCCACGTAATAAGGATGCGCCTGCGGATCCAGGCGGTTCATGAACAAATCGCTTACCGCCGTGCCGCCGAATACACCCGGCGGCAGACTGATGCTGTGTATGACCAGCAACTCGATGGCGATGTCCCCGGGACGGGCATCGCAATTGGGGGAAGCTGTGAACAGTGCCGCATCAACCACGCCGGTTGAATCGATATTCACACCGGAACCTCAGGGGTTTGGCATCGAGTTCCTGGCGGATACCCAGACGCTGGATGCGATGGCGCAACGCGCGGAAGGAAATCCCCAGCAACTTCGCCGCCGCCGTCTGGTTGTAGCGGGTGCGCTCCAGCGCCTCGAGTATCGATTTGCGCTCGATTGCCTCCAGTCGCTCGGGCAACGGCAGTCCCTCCAGCCCCGGATCGTGCTCGACCGCATGCTCTTCCGCCAACTGCAGGTCATCAACCGTGATCTCGTCGCCTGTGGCCAGCGCGACTGCGCGTTCGAGTATATTTTCCAGCTCGCGCACATTGCCCGGAAAACGGTACGCCTGCAGCGCAAGCCTGGCGGGACCTGATAGCGGCGTTGCCCGCCCGTTGGCCGCGTGGTGCGCCAGTATCGATGCGGCCAGTTGCGGAATGTCGTCGCGCATTTCGCGCAGTGCGGGCATGCGCAATTCAATGACGTTGAGGCGGTAATATAAATCCTGGCGGAACGCGCCGTTTTTCACTTCGTCCGCCAGGTGGCGGTGAGTCGCGCTGATGATGCGCACATCAACCAGTTCCTCGGCCGTCGATCCAACCTTGCGCACCCGCTTCTCCTGAATTGCCCGCAGCAATTTCACCTGCATCGCCAACGGCAAGTCGCCGACCTCATCGAGGAACAGCGTACCGCTGTTGGCTGCCTGGAAAAAACCGTCGTGGTCGGCCACGGCACCGGTAAAAGCGCCCTTCTTGTGCCCGAAAAACTCCGACTCCATCAGATTTTCCGGGATCGCGCCGCAATTAACTGCAGCGAACGGCCCGTCACGCCGCGCACCGTTCATATGGATCAGGCGCGCCGCCAGTTCCTTGCCGCACCCTGATTCACCGCGAATCTGCACTGGTGCCTGGCTGCGCGCCAGTTTGTCGATCATCCCGCGCGCCTGCACCATCAACGGCGAGCTGCCGGTCAACTGCGGCGCTCCCGACGGCAGCGTCGGATCCGCATCACTGTCGCGACTTTTATCTCCGGGGCGCGGCAACTTCAGCGCAGAACGCACCAGCGCGCGCAATTGATCAAGGGACACCGGCTTGCCGAGATAATCGAATGCCCCCGCTTTCAGCGCAGCAACCGCGTTCTCGGCACTGCCATGCGCGGTAATGACCGCGACCGGCAGACTGGGATGGTTCTTGGTGATATGTTCGACTATCGACAGACCGTCGCCATCTGCAAGACGCATATCCGTCAGACACAGCTCGAAGCTGTTACGCCCGAGCATGGCAATGGCCTCATCGACACCACCGGCGCAATGCGGCTCCAGACCCATGCGGATCAGGGTCATGCTCAGCAATTCCCGGATATCCGCCTCGTCATCGACCACCAGTATTTGACCGGTTGCCACAGCCCTCCCTCAGAATTCCGCTTCAACAACCCGCTTCAACTGATTATTTACCCGTCTATTAACCCGTCGCGCAAACCATCGAAAACTGCGCCCCGCGTGCCGACTCCACATATTCCAGCACCGCGCCGTTGGCTTCGCAGATTTCACGCGCGAGATACAGGCCCAGACCAGTACCACCCGGCGCCGTGGTGAAAAACGGCTCGAACAGTTTGCCGCGAGACTCCGGCGGCACCCCCGTTCCATCATCATTCACGTCCAATCTTACCGCATTGCCCCGGTACGAACGTCCAACCACCAGTCGGATGCTTCCGGCCCTGCGCTGCGAGTGGCGCAGCGCATTGCGGCACAGATTCCACAACACCTGGTTGAGGTGATCGCGATCAAACATGACGTGCGCATCCACAGTCAACTCCAGCGTGATTACCGGCACCTCAAGTTTCTCTGTAGCCAGAAACTGTTCGACAAACGCACGCAAATAGGAACCGAAATGGACACGCTCCCTGTCCGCACGCTCGCCGCGGTTCAGCGTTTGTACATTGTTGATCATGCGGTCGAGGCGGTGCGTGTTATCGCGAATGATCATCGTCAGTCTCTGTGCACCTGCGGATACACCGGGCTCTTCCTGCAACAGTTCGGCTGCATGGCTGATTGCGCCCAGTGGATTGCGGATTTCATGCGCAATGTTGGCCGTCAGCCGCCCCAGGGCAGCCAGTTTCAGTTGCCGGGCCGCAGATTGGATGCGTGCCATATCCTCGATAAAGATCACGGCGCCGGCGCCCCGCTGCGGCGCCACCGGCAGCAGACGTGCGCGCAGATTCGATCCCAGATCAAACTCATCCGGCGCCTGCCGTCCCTGCGTATCATCCAGCCAGGACTTGAACCGCTCATACAGCGCCGGCGCGCAATTGCTGAGTGCAATGACGCCGCCGTCCCCCAGTCCGTCAATCATCCGCGTGGCTGCCGTGTTCGTCTGACGCACGACTCCCTCGCCATCCACCACAATGACGCCATGCTCCATGTCCTGAATGACCAACTGGTTGACTTGCGCCATATTGGCAAGATCGAGCTCGCGCTGCGCAGCCAGCTTCTCGCTCACCAGTGACCGCATCGCCAGCACGTGGGCAAGCCAGGCAATCGCAAAATAGGCCACTGACAGCAGCCCCGCCTGCACATACTGGGCACTGCCCTCGGAAAAGCGCAGCACTTCATAGGTGTGCTCAAGCAGAACCGCAATGGTAGCGATGGCGGCAAAAAACAGCGTTAACCGGCCGCGGCTGACCAGACCTGCGGCAGCCAGCGACGTCAGCAACAGCAGACCGAGGCCGCTGGCCAGCCCGCCGCTCGCATACATCAGCAGAACCATAAAGCCGATATCGGCCCCGACCTGGATGGCGAGTTGCCAGGTAAACCGCTCGCGCGTCCGGATCAGCACGAACATCCCCAGCGCAAACACCGCGTAGGTGATCGCACCGATCAGGAACAGTCGCATATCGCGGGAGCCGAACTGCAGAGTGTCGCCCCAAACACCTGCTGCGAGTAACAACAGCAAGGCCGCTGCTACACGATAAACGTTGAACAGCAGCAACGAGCGCCAGTAGGCGTCCGGCACAGACTCAGGGTGATCCTGATTCGCGGAAAACAGCATGGTCGGCCCGGCAAACTTCATCGGCAATGGCTCAACGGGCGTTGCGGAATTCACGCTCGTGCTCGGCGGAGCAGAAGTAGTTACCCTCTGCCGCTACCCCTTCTGCGCGCGGAATATGGATGTCGCAGCGGGCGCAACGCACCATAACTTCAGTCTCGCCAGCGGGATTGCGCGGGGGTTGCTGTTCGAAGTGCTTGCGATACCGCCGCAGCAGCCAGAACGCGACCGCAAAAGCGAGTGCAAGGAGCAGGATCTTGGCCATCAATCAGACTCCGGTCCCGGGATAAGTCGGCAGCACCATGAACAATCTTCCCTGGATGGCGCCACAATCCAATGGTCGGGGTGAGAGGATTCGAACCTCCGACTCCTGCGTCCCGAACGCAGTACTCTACCAGGCTGAGCTACACCCCGAACGGCACAAACAAGAAGGGCACGCTGCACGTGCCCTGATTTCATCGATACGCTCCATCGATACGTTCCATCAATGCGATCGCGTTACCGCGAACTCCGCCAATTGTAGCAAAGAATCCCGATACTGCGTGGCCGGTATGGCCGACAACGCGGCTTGCGCAGCCTGCGCTTCAGCCTGTGCCTGCGCCTTGGTGTAGTCCAGCGCGCCGATGCGCCGGATTGCCGCCAACACGCCGGCAAGATCACCAATCCCACCGGAAGTTATGGCGTGTCGGACCAGAGCTGCTTCCGCAGCCGTACCGTGCCGCAGGACGCGAATCAACGGCAACGTAACCTTGCCTTCCGCCAGATCATCGCCAACGTTCTTGCCGATGACGCCTGCGTCACCAGAATAATCAAGCACATCGTCAATCAACTGAAATGCCGTTCCCAGATGGCTGCCGTAAGCAGCCATGGCAGTCTCGGTATCGGCAGATGTGCCAGCAAGGATTGCGCCGAGACGGCCGGCAGCCTCGAACAACTTCGCAGTCTTGTAACGTATCACCTGCAAATAACTGGGTTCGTCGATATCGGCGTTGCGGCAATGCATCAGCTGCAGCACTTCACCCTCGGCAATGACATTGGTCGCGTCGGCCAGTACGCGCAGCACCCGCAGATCGTTGAGATTCACCATCATCTGAAAAGCGCGTGAGTAAACAAAATCGCCGACCAGCACTGACGCGGCATTGCCAAACAGTGTGTTTGCAGTCGGTCGTCCGCGGCGCAAAGCGGATTCATCGACCACATCATCGTGCAGCAACGTGGCTGTGTGTATGAATTCCACGACCGCGGCGAGCGTATGGTGCGCGGTTCCCTGGTAACCCAGCGCACCTGCCGACAGCAAAACCAGCGCCGGGCGCAGGCGCTTGCCGCCTCCGCCGATGATGTATTCGGCAACCTGGCGGATCAGCGCGACTTCCGAATGCAGGCGCTCGCGGATGACGCTATCCACGGCTTGCATATCGGTGGCCAACTGTTGGCGTAGGGCTTCGAGGAGCACGGGATGCACGGAAAAACGCGCATGATAACAACAACGCGATGGGCCAGTCGCCGAACACAATCGGCCCGGGAATCGTGAATATCATCTAACCAATTGATTTTAATAGCCTATCTATACTGTAGTCGAACCCCGCCAGTTTTGACTCGGGTTCCCGCTGCTTGTATAATCCGCGGTTTTCTGCGGTTCATGTCGAGGGGTTTTCCATGTATGCGGTAGTCAAGACCGGCGGTAAGCAGTATCGCGTCAGTGCTGGCGCCAAGATCAAAGTCGAGCAACTGTCGGCCGACGTGGGGTCCGAGGTCACCCTCGACCAGGTGTTAATGATAGCCGCCGACGGCAACGTCAAGCTGGGAAGCCCTCTGCTGTCAGGTGCCGCCGTCAAGGCCAAGGTGCTGGCCCATGGCCGTGGCGACAAGATAAATATTTTCAAAATGCGCCGCCGCAAGCACTATCGCAAGAGTCAGGGGCATCGGCAGAATTTCACCGAGCTCGAGATTGTCGGCATCGCCGGATAAGGAAAGCTGGTTAACTCAAACACCTAATCAGCACTTCCATAAGGAACAAAACTCATGGCACACAAAAAAGCAGGCGGCAGCTCACGTAACGGCCGCGACTCGGAATCTAAGCGTCTTGGCGTCAAATGCTTCGGCGGCGAACTGATCCCCGCCGGCAGCATCATCGTGCGCCAACGCGGCACCCGGGTGCATCCCGGTAAAAATGTCGGCATCGGCCGTGACCATACTCTTTTCGCCAAGGTCGAAGGACACGTGCAGTTTGCGAGGAAGGGCCCGCAGCTGCGCCAGACCGTGAGCGTCGTTCCCGCCTGATCTTCCGTTACCGTTGTTTAAAAAGGCCCTGTTGAACGACAGGGCCTTTTTTGTTTGGGATCAACATGAAATTTATCGATGAAGCGCGCATAGAAGTACACGCCGGCAAGGGCGGCGATGGCGTAGCCAGCTTTCGCCGCGAGAAATTCGTACCGCGCGGCGGACCTGATGGCGGCGACGGCGGCCGCGGCGGCAGCATTTTTGCCGTCGCTGACCGCAACATCAATACGCTAATCGACTACCGCTACGCGCGCATTCATCGCGCCAAAAACGGCCAGAAAGGCATGGGCTCGGATTGCTTCGGTCGCGCCGCGGCAGATATCGTACTGCGCGTGCCGGTGGGCACGGTGGTCAGTGATGCCGAAACCTCCGAAATCCTCTTCGATCTGGCGAGTGACGGCGAACAAGTAACGCTCGCCAAAGGCGGCAGCGGCGGGTTGGGCAATCTCCATTTCAAGTCGAGCATCAACCGTGCGCCGCGGCAATTCACCTTCGGTGAACCCGGCGATTCACGCTACCTCAAGCTGGAACTGAAAGTTCTCGCCGACGTCGGTCTGCTGGGCCTGCCCAACGCCGGCAAATCGACGCTGATCCGCGCCATCTCTGCGGCGCGTCCCAAGGTTGCCGATTACCCATTCACTACGCTGCACCCGAATCTGGGTATGGTGCGGGTTGATGACAATCGCAGCTTTGTCGTCGCAGACATTCCGGGCTTGATTGAAGGCGCCGCCGAAGGTGCCGGTCTTGGCCACCAGTTCTTGCGCCATCTGGCCCGCACGCGCTTGTTGCTGCATATCATCGATGTCGTGCCGCCGGACCCTGATGCTGACGTGGTGCGCGACGCCAAAGCACTGGTGAGCGAGCTACGCAAGTATGACGAGGCTCTCTACCGCAAACCGCGCTGGCTGGTATTCAACAAGCTTGACCTGGTTCCCGAAGGGGATCGCAAGAAGCTTATCAGTGCATTGTTGAAAAAACTGGGCTTGAAGCGCAAAAGCTTTACCATCTCAGCCATCAACGGAGAAGGCTGCCGGACACTGGTGTACGCCGTCATGGATCACTTGCAGAACGACCTGCCGCAGAAGGCGAAACGTAAAACTACGAAGGACACTCCGTAATGAGTGCCGCGAGTTCGACGAATTCAACGAATTCGGTTATCAAAAAAGCACGTCGCCTTGTGGTCAAGGTCGGCAGCGGTCTGGTGACCAATACGGGACTCGGCCTCGACCATGAGGCCCTCACCAACTGGGCAGAACAGATCGCTCGCTTGCACAATGATGGCCGGCAGGTCGTGCTGGTATCCAGCGGCGCCATTGCCGAAGGCATGCAGCGCCTCGGCTGGTCGCGCCGTCCGCACGCCCTGCACGAATTGCAGGCCGCGGCTGCCGTCGGCCAGATGGGCATGGTGCAGGTTTATGAATCCTGCTTTCGCAGCCACGGTCTGCGCACCGCGCAAATTCTGCTGACGCATGAGGATCTTGCCGACCGCAAACGTTACCTGAACGCACGTTCGACACTGCGCACGCTGCTTGATCTGGGCGTGATTCCGGTGATCAACGAGAACGACACTGTAGCGATGGATGAGATCCGCTTCGGTGATAATGACACGCTTGCAGCACTGGTCACCAACCTCATCGAGGCCGACGCGCTGGTCATCCTTACCGATCAGCGTGGTCTCTACAGCACTGATCCGCGCAAGGATTCCGCCGCGACGCTGCTGGCCGACGCCACTGCGGGCGATCCTTATCTGGAAACCATCGCCGGGGATTCGGGCAGCGCAATCGCACGCGGCGGCATGCTGACCAAAGTGCTGGCGGCAAAACGCGCGGCGCGCAGTGGTGCCGACACGGTAATCGCCTGGGGCCGCGAACCCGACGTGTTGCTGCGCTTGGCCGCGGGGGAACGTATCGGCACCCAGTTGCTCGCCCGGCAAGCCACGATTGCGGCACGCAAGCAGTGGCTGGCCGATCATCTGCAGGTGCGTGGACGGGTGACACTGGATGCCGGCGCAGTCAAAGCTCTGATGAGTGACAGCAAGAGCCTGCTGCCGGTGGGGGTTTGTGCCGCTTCAGGCGATTTCGAGCGCGGCGAAGTCGTGAGTTGTGTCGACGAAGCCGGGCGGGAAATCGCCCGCGGCCTGATCAATTACAGCTATGCGGACGCTTGCCGGATACTGCGCACGCCCTCCAACCAGATTGAAGCCAGGCTCGGCTACGTCGATGAGCCTGAACTGATACACCGGGACAATCTGGTTCTGCTGTGACGTCGCCGTGTCAGCGCAGCAGCCTCAACTGCCACCGCCGGACTGCTGTGGCCCCCTGCGCAATGCCTGCACTATCTGTTCGGCGGATTCCATCATGAATTTGCCGCGACACATGTACTCGCCGTACAACGTCAAGTGCTGTGCATTGACATCCCTGAATACGATGGGGCGCCATTGTGGACTACGCGCACGCACCCAGGTCTTGTCGCCGCGCCCGATGGCATAGTATTTCTGCTCGCGGGACTCGCAGCGGATGCCTTCAAACGAAACGTTGGTCGAACCGCCCGCAGTCTTGATTACCAGCGAGTAACGCACGACGCCGTCGCCGCCAATCGAAACCGATGCTGCATCCACAAAAAACCGGTGCGGGGTCACCGCGCTGACATTCAGCGGAATCAAATTCTGGTCCGCTGGGTAAGCGGGTAGCTGCCCCTGCATCTCGGCCCATGGCGTGATTTCGCGGTCAAAGTTGTAGTCCCACCCCTCCCATTGCGCCATGGCGAGCGCTGCCGGAAACAGAATAAGGGCAGCCCCCAATACGAGCCGGCCCGCTGCTGCTGCACCGCGCATCGGGTGCGGAAAAAAACCGGGGATCGCGGGCAGCTTCATAGACCGCTCAACCGTGCAAGTCGCTGATCAGCGATGCCCGGGTCGCAGCAGGTACGCTGTCCACCGTGGCGATGTAGTGCGGATGATCCACACCCATTGTCAAGGTCGCGCCACCGCGCAGCGCGGCAATCATTTTTGCGTCCAGATCGAAACGCAGAAAATGCACGGCTGAGGTCTTCTCTGCGTTTTCCCGCTCCAGGTCTTCATCCGCGACGGCATGAACGCGCTCGAATCCCGCAATCTGTACCCATACCCGGTCTTCGACGCCGATCAATTGGGCGAGCTTGCCGCGGCGCTCCTGCTCTTCGGGGTATTCGATCATCATGGTCGCTTTCCAGTTGCTGCCGTCCGGAATCAGCGGATTATAGGCTTGCAACTCGTCGAGTATGCCCTGCTCTTCGAATATGCGCTCCGCGCGCAACATCTCCTGCACCTGGTAGCGGATGGTCAGCTCGTCTTCGAAGATCAGCGTGATGTTGCCGCCGATCTGGACAACGCGATTCTGCTTGTGTGCCATCACCCTGGCACGGTATTCGGGTCGCGCCCTGGCATAGGCTTCGAGGGGCATCAGTGACTCTTTTGCGATGTGCGTCATGGCGAGTATCAAAGTCCGTAAGCAATGCGTATCAATGTGATGGGGTGCTGTTTTTGCGCGGCGCTGTCGGCCATGCCCTGCTGGATGTGACGCCCCGCGATGGCGCAATCGGAGCTGATGTAGTCCGGCGCGGATTCTCCCATCAGCCGGAACACCGGGCGGCCGATCTTCATCGACTGCTCGAAGAATTCGCTTTTGACGCCCCAGGTGCCGTCATGCCCGGCGCAACGCTCAATCGTGGTTACTGCCGTTCCGGGAATCATCTCCAGCATTTCCCGTGTCTTCTGCCCCATGTTCTGCACACGCAGATGACAGGGAACGTGGTACGAGACCTTGCCCAATGATTGCGTGAAGTTTTTTTTCAACAAACCGTCCTTGTGGCGCAGCACGAAATATTCGAAAGGATCGAACATTGCTTCAGCCACCAGTTCCACCTCCGCATCATGCGGAAACATCAACGGCAACTCCTGCTTGAACATCAGCGTGCAGGAGGGCACCGCCGTCAGAATCGCATAACCTTCGCGGGCCAGCTTTGCCAGCACCGGTATGTTCAGCTCCTTGTTGCGCGCCACCGCTTCGAGGTCGCCCAGTTCCAGCTTGGGCATGCCGCAGCAGATCTCCTGGTTTACCAATTTTACCGGGATTTTGTTGTGCTCCAGTATGGCAATCAAGTCCTCACCGATACCCGGTTCATTTCGATTGCAATAGCAGGTAGTGAACATCGCCACCCTGCCTTTAGTGAGGTTGCCGGCATCCGCACTCAGTTCCGGTGTCGTGCGCCTTGCTTCACGCTTGCGCAGGGTATCCGTATGGAATTCCGGAATGATGGCATTGGGGTGCACACCTAGCACCTTGTCCATGGCATTGCGTGCGGTCTTGTTCTTGTTCACGGCGTTGACCACCTGGGACACCACGGGGATGCCCGCGAGCTTACCCACTGTATCAGTGGAGG
>JAQBGW010000012.1:0-2699 GCA_032128415.1 Betaproteobacteria bacterium
GGGCGCGTAGCAGAACGGCGCTTGGCAATAAGGGTGGAGAACTTGGAGCGGATTGCGCAACTCAAACGACTGCGCTGGCTTTCTTCGTCCCTTGACCACGGCCTTCTAATGGGTGACCCTAAAGATTACCAGATGCCGCTCAGCGCTGCGGCAAACGCGTCAATGCCTCGGCGGGGCCGACGATGGGGATGCCTTGATAAGCTTTGAGGTTGAGCAGGTCGGCGTCGCCGGAGACGATGAGATCGGCGTTCGCCGCGACCGCGCAGGCGAGCACGTGATCGTCGTCAGGGTCGCGAAGTACGACCGGGGCGATTAGCGCCGGCTTCACGAGTTGCGCGACTTCGGCATAACCGAGCACCAACTCATCGAGCGACAAGCCGCTGGCGGCGATTGCCCTGGAGAATTTCGCGCGGCGCAGGATGCGCGTCAGTTCTGCAAGCAATACGCGGCTGGTAAAAACCTCCATCTCAGCGGCCTGCGCCGCATCGATCAACTGCGCTGATGTCCCGTCCCAAAGCAGTCCTGAGGCGACAACGTTCGTATCGAGCACCAGCCGCATCAGCCGGTGATCTTCCTGCGCCGCTCGGCGCGGTCAGCTTCTATCTCAGTCTGTATCTCTTCCATCGTTAGTGGTGCGACACCTGCGGTGGCAATGTTGCGCCGCGCTTCCACGAGCCGCGCGATGCGGCGGCTGCGCACAGCCTCACGCAGCATTGTCTCGACGGCCTGTGGGGTGAGCAGCCCCGCTTCCTTCGCTTCCTTGGCAAGGGAGTCGGGCAGATTGATTTCCAGCGTGGTCATAGTGACCTCAAATAAAGTAGGCTACCACCATGATAGCCGAGCACTTGAATCCGGGGCAACAGAGGGTGATGCAGGAGAAGAGCAGGGGGTCGGAAAAGCAGGGGGTCGGTTCTTGACCTTGCACTTCTGGCCGAGGGAGATGATCTTCTATCGATGCAAAGTCAAGAACTGATTCTAGCGCCCTAGCTGGAGCGCGTCTGACGCCAACCATTTAGAACTTGTACACCTGCGGAGTCAGTATCTTCAGTTCATCCCGCAGGAATGCCTTCGCCAGGTCGACACTCTCAAAAGTCAGCGGCTTGCCGGCGTCATCGGTTATAAAGTGACGGGTCGATAGCCGCTTCAACGTTACCTTGCCGATGGCAAAACGGTTGTGGGCGTGCGGCGCGATATACCACCCCAGGCGCGATTCCATCGCCAGCTGCTTGGCTAATTCAATACTCAGATCGCGTTTCTGGCCCCGCTTGCTGAGCCATTGGGTAATCTCGTCTTCACTCATTTATCGAACCTGTTTGTAACAGCATTGTAAAACCAACCAGGTAGCAGGGGTAGTTTCAGTTCCTAGCTGCCGAGTTATTGCGCACGAGGACGGACACTCTATTATTTAACATAATATACATTATACGTATATTATTACCCATGAGCAGGAGAACCGGTCTTAAGTCCAGCCTGGCGTCCTGGGCATCCATGCCTATTCAGTTGCGCCAGCGCGGGTCAGCATCTCCACGACTTCGCGCCGGTCCAGAGCCCTGGCCAGCCCCAGTGCTGTATGCCCATCCAGGGTTTTCAAATTCAGCTCAGCGCCGTGTTCCAGCAGGAGCAATACCATGGTCAGATGTCCTTCACGGGCGGCCATCATGAGCGGCGTGGTTCCGTTCTCCGCATGGGCATTCACCCGGGCACCTTGACTGATCAGGATACGCGCGATATCCATGCGGTTCTGAGCTGCCGCATAGATCAAGGGAGTCCATCCCGCATGGTTGATCTCGGCGCCCTTGGCCAGGAGCTGCCTGACCACCTCGGTGTGACCCTGGAATATAGCCAGCATCAGGGCCGTTTCCCCGTAGGCATTCCGCGCGTTGATCCTGGGCCTGGCATCCAGCACGGTTTTGACCATTTGTGGCTTGCCGTGCCTGGCCGCCAGCATCAGCACGGAGTCCCCGTTCTGTCCTACGGTATTCACATCCATGCCACGCTGAAGCAACTCCGCGACCGTGCGCTCGTCATCGTTATTGACGGCGTGCAGCATGTCCTCGTAGACCCCGGCGAGAGATGTTGCGCCTGCCAATAGCAGGATGCTCCCCAACAGCAGTTTTCGAATGTTACACATAAGGTTTAGCGTCATTGATATTGAACAACCTGAAAAAATTGATGCTGGTTTCCTGAATCGACGAGGCCCTGCTGCAAAAATACGCCACGCGCTGGTCGCCCGAAGAAGTGCAACTCTACTACCAGATCGTGCTGCAGGGGCGCCAGGACCTGTTGATCTGCCCCGATGAAGCGGCTGGTTTCGAAATGCTGATGCTGCGATTGATTGCCTTTTCACCACAGGATTCGTCGATCGACGTTGCCGATGCGGTAAAAAAAAAGTCTGAACTAAGCTCCGCCGCTAGCGACTCCGACTGCGCTCACGATAACAGCGAAAACTCGCCGGCAGTGAACATCGACGCGGAACCGGCAGGCGCGCCGCCGCCAGATCCGGTACCGTCGAAAGCGGCGCGACTCGATTTGCCGCAAGCGCCGATCACGCCATCCGCAGCGTCTGCAACGCTGGCACCAGAAGCGAACGGTTCCGCGCCGGCAGTAGCGCAGGAATGCGCCTCCGTCAGCGCGGCGAAAGGGTCTGGCACGGTAGGCGAATCGACGCTCGACTGGTCCGGCATCGCTTATGGCCTGGG
>JAQBGW010000013.1:0-15642 GCA_032128415.1 Betaproteobacteria bacterium
CAGGCCAGTAGCTCAATTGGCAGAGCGTCGGTCTCCAAAACCGAAGGTTGGGGGTTCGATTCCCTCCTGGCCTGCCAAAAACAGGCGGCGTTGACAATCCGATGACCTGGGCAAGGTGCCCAGGTCACCCACACAGGCACAAGGCGGTTGCGATAGTGGACAAGATCAAAATAGTGATAGCGGCGCTGCTCGTTGTCGCCGGTGTGAGCGGGTTTTATTACCTGCAGGAAAGCGCGACGGTAATCCGCCTGGCGGTGTTTCTGGTCGGGCTTGCTGCAAGTGCAGCCGTGCTGTGGACAACTGCAGCAGGACAGACATTTTTTGGTTTTGCGCAGGAGTCGGTCGCGGAGACACGCAAAGTAGTATGGCCGACACGCAATGAGACGCTGCAGGCGACAGCGATCGTGTTTGTTTTTGTGCTGGTGATGGCGCTGTTCCTGTGGGCGGTGGACAGCATCCTGTTGTTGATCGTGAAAAAGCTGATCGGCGGGGAATGATGAGTAAGAAATGGTATGTCGTGCACGCGTATTCAGGTTTTGAGAAAAGCGTGCAGCGAGCGCTCGTTGACCGCATCCGCCGTGCCGGCATGGCAGAGCAGTTCGGCCAGATTCTGGTGCCTGTCGAGGAAGTGGTCGAAATGAAAGGCGGGCAGAAAAGCATCAGCGAACGGAAATTTTTTCCCGGCTATGTATTGGTCGAAATGGACATGACCGACGAGTCCTGGCACCTGGTGAAAAGTACCGCGAAAGTGACTGGTTTTATTGGCGGCACATCGACCAAACCGACGCCGATATCGGACAAGGAAGTGCAGAACATTCTGAACCAGATTCAGGAAGGCGTGGAGAAGCCGCGGCCCAAGGTGCTGTTTGAGGTGGGCGAGGCAGTGCGTGTCAAGGATGGTCCGTTTGCCGATTTTCACGGTAACGTGGAAGACGTCAACTACGACAAGAGCAAGTTGCGCGTGTCGGTGACGATTTTTGGTCGCTCGACCCCGGTCGAGCTGGATTTTGGTCAGGTCGAAAAGGCCTGAAATTTAACTGCGGGGAGGGCGGCGTCTTTTTTGATTGGCGTCCGATTGCACCCGCAAGGAGAGCGTAAATGGCAAAGAAAGTGGTCGGTTTCATCAAGCTGCAGGTGCCGGCGGGAAAGGCAAATCCGTCGCCGCCCATCGGGCCGGCATTGGGTCAGCGTGGATTGAACATCATGGAATTCTGCAAGGCGTTTAATGCCGCCACGCAGAAAATGGAGCCCGGCCTGCCGGTCCCCGTGGTGATCACTGCGTACCAGGACAAGAGCTTCACCTTCATCATGAAGACGCCCCCGGCGTCGATCCTGATCAAGAAGGCAGCCAAAATTGAGAGCGGTAGTGCGCGCCCGAATTCTGACAAGGTGGGCAGGATCTCGCGCGCGCAGGTCGAGGAAATTGCCAAGGCGAAGATGCCCGATCTGACGGCGGCTGATCTTGAAGCGGCTGTGCGCACCATCGCCGGCAGCGCCCGCAGCATGGGTGTCGAAGTGGAGGGTGTCTGAGATGGCTACTATTTCCAAACGCTATAAGGCGGTACGCGCCAAGGTTAACCGCGACATGCTGTATCCGCTGAAAGATGCGTTGCAACTGGTCAAGGAAGGCGCGACGGCGAAGTTCAATGAGGCGGTCGATGTGGCGATCAATCTCGGTATCGACGCCAAGAAGTCCGATCAGACCGTGCGCGGTTCCGTAGTCCTGCCGAAAGGTACGGGCAAGACGGTGCGTGTTGCGGTGTTTGCGCAGGGCGAGAAGGCCCAGCAGGCCAAGGACGCCGGCGCTGATCTCGTCGGTTTCGACGATCTCGCGGCCGAGATCAAGGGCGGCAAGATGGATTTTGACGTGGTGATTGCGACGCCGGATGCGATGCGCGTGGTCGGCCAGTTGGGGCAGATACTGGGGCCGCGTGGCCTGATGCCGAATCCGAAAGTGGGTACGGTCACCCAGGATGTAACGTTGGCGGTGAAAAACGCCAAGGCCGGCCAGGTGCAGTACCGCGCCGACAAGTCGGGCATCGTGCAATGCACGATTGGCCGCGCGTCGTTCACCGTTGATGCGTTGGAGGAAAACCTGCGCACGCTGGTCGATGCCGTGAACAAATCGCGCCCTGCGGGAGTTAAAGGCATCTATCTGAGGAAGGTTGCGGTGTCGAGCACGATGGGTCCCGGAGTTCGTGTAGATCAGTCGAGCTTCGCGCAGCAGTAACAGTAATAAAAGTCCTCGTGCGTGTCGCACGAGGCAGGAACTTTGGGCCGCCGGCAGTGCATCGTCGGCGGGTTGTCAAAGACCGTAGGTACCAAGAGGGTTAATTGGTTTAATTTTTGGAAGACAGTCGTCGGCAGAATTGGCGACTGGAGGCTGAAGTCCTACGCAGACGGTGTGCCCGAAACAGGTCAAACATATTCATGTCTGGTTCCTGGATCCATGGTCGCCGTGTAACAAGAGGTGGGCGCAGGGCAGTAATTCGGGATGCAGAGCCGCTTTAGGCGATTTGTTCCGACGGATTTGCCCAGTGTTCATTGGTTAACGTTTAACGGAGAACGACTTTGAGTCTCAATCTGGAGCAGAAGAAAGCGGTAGTGGCCGAAGTGAGCGCGCAGGTTGCGCAAGCTCAGACCATCGTACTCGCAGAGTACCGCAGCCTGCCCGTGGGGCACATGACCGCGTTGCGCAAGAAAGCGCGCGACTCGGGCGTGTATTTCCGCGTTCTGAAAAACACCTTGGTGCGCCGTGCAGTCGCCGATACACCGTTCAAGGCTCTGGCCGATCAAATGATCGGACCTCTGGCTTACGGTATTTCGCGTGATCCCGTTGCTGCCGCCAAGTTGCTGCACGAATTCTCCAAGGAGAACGAGCGTCTTGTGATCAAGGGCGGCGCGATGCCGAATGTCATGATGAGTGCCAAGGAAATTGCGGTGCTCGCCAAGATGCCCAGCCGTCAGGAGTTGCTCGCCACCCTGTTGGGAACGATGCAGGCACCGGTCGCTAAATTTGTACGCACCCTCAATGAGGTGCCGAGCAGGTTTGTGCGGGCGCTGGCTGCTGTGCGGGATCAGAAGGAAAAGCAGGCCGCGTGAACGCATGCCCTAGGGCTGCAATCGCCGATCGATCTTAACTTATTGTATTAATTAACTTTTTAAGATTCAGGAGAACGACATGGCTGTTGCCAAAGCAGAAATCCTCGACGCTATCGCAAATATGACGGTGCTCGAGTTGTCGCAAATGATCAAGGAAATGGAAGAGAAGTTTGGCGTATCGGCTGCCGCTGCCGCTGTTGCCGTTGCGGCGCCTGCCGCTGGTGCTGCTGCTGCCGAGGAACAGACCGAGTTTACCGTCAATCTGACCAACTCAGGTGCCAGCAAGGTCAACGTCATCAAGGTGGTGCGTGCGGTGACCGGTTTGGGCCTGAAGGAAGCCAAGGATCTGGTTGATGGCGCACCGAAGGCTGTCAAGGAAGGCATCCCGAAAGCCGATGCCGATGCCATCGTGAAACAAATCGTCGAGGCCGGCGGCACGGCTGAGATCAAGTAATTGCTGGACCTCGCGCCGGACGGTGGTTATCCGTCGACCGGCGCCTTTTGACTGTTTTGCTGAAGGTCGGAAGTGGCAGGTCATACCGCGTAGCCCGCGTTTGTGACCTGCAACATTTGACTTTCTGATTATGCACCGGAGTGGACATGGCTTATTCATTCACCGAAAAGAAGCGCATTCGTAAAAGTTTTGCCAAACGCGAGAGCGTACTGCAGGTACCTTACCTGCTGACGACGCAGCTCGAATCGTTTGCTGCTTTCCTGCAGGAATTCACGCCCGCCAACACGCGCAAGAATGAAGGCCTGCAGGCAGCGTTCACCAGTATTTTCCCGATCGAGAGCCATTCCAAGAATGCGCGGCTCGAGTTCGTCAGCTACGTGCTGGGCATGCCGCCGTTCGACGTCAAGGAATGTCAGCAGCGCGGCCTGACCTTCGCGGCGCCGCTGCGCGCGAAAGTGCGCCTGACCATCATGGACAAGGAAGCGTCCAAGCCGACGGTAAAAGAGGTCAAGGAGCAGGAAGTTTACATGGGCGAAATCCCGCTCATGACCACGACCGGTTCGTTCGTCATCAACGGCACCGAGCGTGTAATCGTTTCACAGTTGCATCGTTCGCCCGGCGTGTTCTTCGAGCACGATCGCGGCAAGACACATTCCTCGGGCAAGCTGCTGTTCTCGGCGCGGATTATTCCTTACCGCGGTTCGTGGCTGGATTTCGAATACGATCCCAAGGATTACCTGTATTTTCGCGTCGATCGCCGCCGCAAGATGCCGGTTACGATCCTGCTGAAGGCGCTCGGCCTGTCTGCGGAACAAATCCTCAAGGAATTCTTTGAATTCGATACCTTCCATATCACGAAGGGCGGCATTGAATTCGAACTGAAGGCGGAGCGCATGCGCGGTGAAATCGCGCGCTTCGACATCACCACCAAGGGCGGCAAGCTGATTGTCGCCAAGGACAAGCGGATCACCGTCAAGCACGTGCGCGACATGGAGACCGCCAACCTGAAACGTCTCGACGTGCCGGAGGATTTCCTGATCGGCCGCGCGCTTGCGCTCAACGTCATCGACAAGTCCACTGGTGAACTGGTTGCCAACGCCAACGACGAGATTACCGAAGAGGTACTCGTCAAGCTGCGTGAAGCGGGAGTCACCAGCATCGAGACGATTTACACCAATGATCTTGATCAGGGCCCGTACATTTCGCAGACCTTGCGCATCGACGAGACCGCTGACCAACTGGCAGCGCAAGTGGCGATTTACCGGATGATGCGTCCCGGCGAGCCGCCGACGGAAGATGCGGTGAAAACCCTGTTTAACGGTCTGTTCTTCTCGCCGGATCGCTACGATCTGTCGGCGGTAGGCCGCATGAAATTCAACCGTCGAGTTGGTCGCACAGAACTCGTGGGTACGAACACGCTGTCTCCGGAAGACATCGTCGCCGTTATCAGGATTCTGCTGGAATTGCGCAACGGCCGGGGTGAAATCGACGATATCGACCATCTCGGCAATCGCCGCGTGCGGTCGGTGGGCGAACTGGCGGAAAATCAGTTCCGCGCCGGACTGGTGCGTGTCGAACGCGCTGTGCGCGAGCGTCTGTCGCAGGCGGAATCGGAAAATCTGATGCCGCACGACCTGATCAATGCCAAGCCGGTATCGGCGGCGATCCGCGAATTCTTCGGTTCTTCGCAGTTGTCGCAGTTTATGGACCAAACCAACCCGCTGTCGGAGATCACCCACAAGCGCCGTGTATCGGCTCTGGGACCGGGCGGATTGACGCGCGAGCGCGCGGGCTTCGAGGTGCGCGACGTACACCCGACGCATTACGGGCGCGTATGCCCGATTGAAACACCGGAAGGCCCGAACATCGGTCTGATCAATTCGCTGGCGATCTACGCCCGCACCAACCATTACGGCTTTCTCGAAACGCCGTACCGCAAGGTCAAGGACGGCAAGGTCAGCGACCAGATTGATTACCTGTCGGCGATTGAAGAAGGTAAATTTGTTATTGCCCAGGCAAATGCTGCGCTGGATAAGCACGGTAAGTTCACCGATGAACTGGTGTCCTGCCGTCATCACAACGAATTTGCGCTGTCGGGGCCGGAGCGCATTGAATACATGGACGTCGCGCCGGCACAGGCAGTGTCCGTGGCTGCATCGCTGATTCCGTTTTTGGAGCACGACGACGCCAACCGCGCGCTGATGGGCTCTAACATGCAGCGCCAGGCGGTACCTTGCCTGCGCGCCGAAAAGCCGCTGGTCGGCACCGGGCTGGAGCGCACTGTGGCAGTGGACTCCGGTACTGCGGTGCAGGCGCGCCGTGGTGGCATCGTAGATTATGTCGATGCCGGACGGATCGTGGTGCGGGTGAACGACGATGAAACATCGGCGGGTGACGTTGGTGTGGATATCTACAATCTCGTCAAGTATCAGCGTTCCAACCAGAACACCAACATCAACCAGCGACCGCTGGTGAGGGTGGGCGACCATATCGCCCGCGGTGACGTTGTTGCCGACGGTGCTTCCACCGACATGGGTGAGCTGGCATTGGGCCAGAACATGCTGGTCGCGTTCATGCCCTGGAACGGCTATAACTTTGAGGACTCGATCCTCATCTCTGAGCGCGTAGTTGCCGACGATCGCTTTACTTCGATCCATATCGAGGAACTGTCGGTCGTTGCGCGTGACACCAAGCTCGGACCGGAAGAGATTACCCGTGACATTTCCAATCTGTCGGAATCGCAACTGGGGCATCTCGACGAGTCCGGCATCATTCACATCGGTGCTGAAGTTGAGGCTGGCGATGTACTCGTCGGCAAAGTGACGCCCAAGGGTGAAACCCAGCTCACGCCGGAAGAAAAGCTGCTGCGCGCAATCTTTGGCGAGAAGGCGTCGGATGTTAAAGACACCAGCCTGCGCGTGCCTTCAGGTATGTCGGGGACGGTCATCGACGTGCAGGTCTTTACCCGCGAAGGCATAGAGCGCGACAAACGCGCCCAGCAGATCATCGACGACGAGCTGAAGCGTTACAAAAAGGATCTCGGCGACCAGTTGCGTATTGTGGAGAACGACGCGTTCGAGCGTCTGGAACGCCTGCTGACCGGCAAAACTGCCAATGGTGGTCCGAAAAAGCTCACCAAGGGCTCCAAGATTACCAAGACCTATCTTGCCGAAGTTGAACGGCACAGCTGGTTTGACATCCGACTCGCGAATGAGGATTCGGCCGCGCAGATGGAGCAGATCAAGGAAAGTCTGGCGCAGACCAAGCTGCAGTTTGACAAGAACTTTGACGAGAAAAAGAAAAAGCTCACCAGTGGCGACGAACTACCGCCGGGCGTGCAGAAAATGGTCAAGGTCTATCTGGCGGTCAAACGCCAGTTGCAGCCAGGCGACAAGATGGCCGGACGTCACGGCAACAAGGGTGTGATTTCCAAAATCACGCCAGTTGAGGACATGCCGCACATGGCAGACGGCACGCCGGTGGACATCGTGTTGAATCCGCTGGGCGTGCCCTCGCGGATGAACGTCGGGCAGATTCTGGAGACCCATCTGGGTTGGGCAGCGAAAGGTCTTGGTCTGCGCATCGGCGAGTTGGTGGCAGCGCAGGCGAAGACTGCCGAAATTCGGAAGATGCTGGATAAGGTATACAACACCAATGGCAAGCCGGTGGACTTGGATACGTTGAAGGACGAAGAAGTCATCGAACTTGCGACCAATCTGCGCAATGGCGTGCCGTTTGCCACACCGGTATTCGACGGCGCAACGGAAGTCGAAATCCGGCAGATGCTTGATCTGGCTTATCCCTCAGGAGATGCGCGGACCACGAAATTGGGTTTCACGCCCGGCAAGACGCAAGTGGCTCTGTACGACGGTCGCACCGGTGATGTGTTTGAGCGTCCGGTGACCGTAGGCTACATGCACATGCTGAAGCTGCATCACCTGGTCGATGACAAGATGCATGCACGTTCCACCGGACCGTACAGCCTGGTTACGCAGCAACCGCTGGGCGGCAAAGCCCAGTTCGGCGGCCAGCGTTTCGGCGAGATGGAGGTGTGGGCGTTGGAAGCCTACGGCGCAGCTTATGTGCTGCAGGAAATGCTCACGGTCAAGTCGGACGACACTGAGGGCCGGCGCAAGGTTTATGAATCCATCGTCAAGGGCGACCATCGTATCGAGGCCGGCATGCCGGAATCATTTAACGTGTTGGTCAAGGAAATCCGCTCGCTGGCGATTGACATTGACCTCGATCACAACCGTTATTGATCTATTGAAGAGAGCCCGGCGGGCGCACCAGATATTCCCGCCGCAAGCACCGAACCGTGCAGTACAGACTACGTAGGAGTTCGCGATGAAAGCACTGCTTGATTTGTTCAAACAGGTTACGCAGGAAGAGGAATTTGACGCGATCAAGATCGGGCTCGCTTCGCCCGAGAAGATCCGTTCATGGTCGTACGGAGAGGTCAAAAAGCCGGAGACCATCAATTACCGTACGTTCAAGCCTGAACGCGACGGCCTCTTCTGCGCCAAGATTTTCGGTCCTACCAAGGACTACGAATGCCTGTGCGGCAAGTACAAGCGGCTTAAACACCGCGGCGTAATCTGCGAGAAGTGCGGTGTCGAGGTGACGCTGTCCAAGGTGCGCCGCGAGCGCATGGGCCACATCGAACTGGCGAGCCCGGTCGCGCACATCTGGTTTCTCAAGTCGCTGCCGTCGCGTCTGGGCATGGTGCTCGACATGACGTTGCGCGACATTGAGCGCGTGTTGTATTTCGAAGCCTATGTGGTTACCGATCCCGGTATGACCCCGCTCAAGCGCTGCCAGTTGATGACCGAAGACGATTACCTGGCCAAGGTTGAGGAGTTTGGTGACGACTTCAGCGCATTCATGGGCGCGGAGGGCGTACGCTCATTGCTGCGCAGTCTGGATCTGAATCATGAAATCGAAACGCTGCGCGTGGATCTCAAGGCCACCAGCTCCGAAACCAAGATCAAGAAAATATCCAAGCGGCTGAAAGTGCTGGAGGGGTTCCAGAAATCGGGTATCAAGCCCGACTGGATGGTCCTGGAAGTGCTGCCGGTACTGCCACCGGAACTGCGCCCACTGGTGCCGCTCGACGGCGGCCGTTTTGCCACATCCGACCTGAACGATCTGTATCGTCGTGTGATCAACCGCAACAACCGGCTCAAGCGCCTGCTCGAACTGAAAGCGCCGGAAATCATTGTGCGCAACGAGAAGCGCATGCTGCAGGAGGCGGTGGATTCACTGCTCGACAACGGTCGTCGCGGCAAGGCAATGACCGGCGCCAACAAGCGCCCGCTGAAATCGCTCGCCGACATGATCAAGGGCAAAGGCGGCCGTTTCCGTCAGAACCTGCTGGGTAAGCGCGTTGACTATTCCGGCCGCTCGGTCATTGTGGTCGGTCCGCAGTTGAAACTGCACCAGTGCGGTCTGCCGAAGAAAATGGCGTTGGAGCTTTTTAAACCGTACATCTTCAATAAGCTCGAAGTCATGGGACTGGCTACCACCATCAAGGCGGCCAAGCGCATGGTGGAGAGCGAAGAGCCGATCGTTTGGGACATTCTCGAAGAAGTGATTCGCGAGCATCCGGTGATGCTCAACCGCGCCCCGACACTACATCGTTTGGGCATCCAGGCGTTTGAGCCGGTGCTAATCGAAGGTAAGGCAATCCAGTTGCATCCACTGGTTTGCGCGGCGTTCAACGCCGACTTCGACGGTGACCAAATGGCTGTTCACGTACCGCTGTCGCTGGAAGCGCAGATGGAAGCGCGCACGCTGATGCTCTCATCAAACAACATTCTGTCCCCCGCCAATGGCGAGCCAATCATCGTGCCGTCGCAGGATATTGTGCTCGGGCTTTATTACACGACGCGTGAGAAGCTGGGCGCACGCGGCGAAGACTCTAATTTCATCAACATCGCTGAAGTGTCGCGTGCCTACGAGTCCGGACAGGTCGAAATTAGCGCACGTATCCTGGTGCGAATCAAGGAAACCGAAGTTGACGAGGATGGCACGAAGCGCGAGAAATTGACGCGTTACCAGACCACCGTCGGCCGCGCTCTGCTGTCGGAAATTCTGCCGCATGGACTGTCGTTCGAATTCATCAATAAGGCATTGAAAAAGAAGGAAATTTCAAAAATCATCAATGCCAGCTTCCGCCGCTGCGGACTGCGCGAAACGGTGATTTTCGCCGACAAGCTGATGTACAACGGGTTTTCAATGGCGACGCGCGCGGGACTCTCCATTTGTGTCGACGATATGCTGGTGCCGAAACAGAAGAACGACATCATCGGTGAAGCGGAAAAAGAAGTTCAGGAAATTGAAAAGCAGTACACCTCCGGTCTGGTTACGCAGGGCGAGCGCTACAACAAGGTGGTCGATATCTGGGGTCGTGCCGGCGATTTCGTTGCCAAAGCCATGATGGAGCAGCTTGGCGTCGAGCCGGTCAGCGAGTGGAATCCGAAGTCACGAGACTGGCAGCCGCGCCTCGACAAAAAGGGCAACCCGGTGATGCAGGAATCCTTCAATTCCATCTACATGATGGCGGATTCAGGCGCACGCGGATCCGCGGCGCAGATCCGCCAGTTGGCCGGTATGCGCGGTTTGATGGCCAAACCTGATGGTTCAATTATCGAGACGCCGATCACCGCGAATTTCCGCGAAGGTCTTAACGTTCTGCAATACTTCATATCGACGCATGGTGCGCGTAAAGGTCTGGCTGACACTGCGTTGAAGACCGCGAACTCGGGTTACCTGACCCGCCGTCTGGTGGACGTGACACAGGATCTGGTGGTGACCGAGGATGATTGCGGTACCGAACAGGGTGCGGTCATGAAGGCACTTGTGGAAGGCGGCGAAGTCGTGGAAAGCCTGCGCGAACGCATCCTCGGCCGTGTGGCTGTGGCTGATGTGGTCAACTCCGAATCTGGTGCAACTTTGTATTCGTCCAACACGCTGCTTGACGAAGAAGTTGTCGATGCCATCGAAGCTGCGGGCATCGATGAAGTCAAAGTACGCACCCCTCTGACCTGTGAGACGCGTTATGGTCTGTGCACCCGCTGTTACGGACGTGACCTCGGCCGTGGTGCGATGGTCAACATCGGCGAAGCGGTGGGCGTTATTGCGGCGCAATCCATCGGTGAGCCTGGTACGCAGTTGACGATGCGTACGTTCCATATTGGCGGTGCCGCCTCACGTACGGCGGTGGTAAGCCAGGTGGAAGGCAAGTCGGCAGGTGTAGTGCGTTATGCGGCAGGAATGCGCTACGTTTCAAATACGCGTGGCGAACTGGTCGCAATTTCGCGTAACGGCGAGATCATGATTCATGACGATGCCAATCGCGAGCGTGAACGGCACAAGGTTCCGTACGGCGCGTTGCTGTCTGCGCGCGATGGCCAGACCGTAAAGCCGGGCCAAGTGCTTGCAACCTGGGATCCGCATACACGTCCCATCATTACCGAGTACGCCGGCCGCATCAAATTCGAGAACGTCGAAGAAGGGGTTACGGCTGCGAAACAGATCGACGAAGTCACCGGGCTCTCTACGCTGGTGGTTGTCGATCCCAAACGCCGTGGCAGCGCTCAGGCGAAGGGTTTGCGGCCGCAGGTCAAACTGCTGGACGCGAACAGTCAGGAAATCAAGCTGGCCGGTTCCGACCAGTCGGTCAATATTACCTTCCAGATCGGCTGCATTATCACCGTGCGTGACGGGCAGGATGTCGGCGTGGGCGAGGTGCTGGCGCGGATTCCGCAGGAGACTTCGAAGACGCGTGACATTACCGGTGGTCTGCCACGGGTTGCGGAGCTTTTCGAGGCGCGCTCTCCGAAGGATGCCGGTATGCTGGCCGAAGTGACCGGCACGGTTTCGTTTGGCAAGGACACCAAAGGCAAACAGCGTCTGGTCATTACTGACCTTGACGGTGTTGCCAACGAGTTCCTGATTGCCAAAGACAAGCACGTGATGGCGCACGACGGACAAGTGGTCAATCGAGGCGAAAGCATAGTCGACGGCCCGGCTGATCCGCATGACATCCTGCGTCTGCTGGGTGTCGAAGCTCTGGCGCGTTACATCAGCAACGAGGTGCAGGACGTTTACCGGCTGCAGGGTGTGAAAATCAACGACAAGCACATCGAAGTTATCGTGCGCCAAATGCTGCGCCGCGTGCTTATTGTCGATGCGGGCGAAACCCGCTTTATTACGGGCGAGCAGGTCGAGCGCGCAGAGTTGCTGCTGGAAAACGAGCGCATCGAGGCTGCAGGCAAGAAGCCGGCGCACTACGAGCATGTGCTACTCGGCATTACCAAGGCGTCGCTGTCCACGGATTCGTTCATCTCGGCAGCCTCCTTCCAGGAGACCACCCGGGTGCTGACCGAGGCGGCGATCATGGGCAAGCGCGATGAACTACGCGGCTTGAAGGAGAACGTCATTGTCGGTCGGCTGATTCCGGCAGGCACCGGCCTGGCCTTTCACCGCGTGCGCCGCAGGCAGGCGGAGCAGGCAGAGCGTGAGCAGGCCGCTGCTGCTGCAGAATCGGCGGTTGCCAGTGCCGAAGGGGAGGAGCAGGTCGCTTGACAGTGGTAGCCTGACCCCATAAAATCGACGGTCTTTGTTGGGCCCGGTGCGACTACAAAATTCGCGCAGTGCCCTAGCGGTAAAAAGCCGGGACGGTGGAAACGCCGTCCCCGCGTTTTTTTGGGGCCGTCCCCAGCATTCCTGAAGAGTAGTGGCATGGGGGTAGTCCGATGCCTGATTAAATTACGTAACTTATTGAGAAAAAAGGAAAAATGCCGACCGTCAACCAATTAGTGCGCAAACCCCGGCAGGCGCCTCACAGCAAGAGCAAGGTGCCGGCGCTGGCGGGTAGCCCGCAGAAACGCGGGGTGTGTACCCGTGTCTATACGACGACGCCCAAAAAGCCGAATTCGGCGCTGCGTAAAGTGGCCAAAGTACGCCTGACCAACGGATTCGAGGTCATTGGTTATATCGGCGGCGAAGGACACAACCTGCAGGAGCATTCGGTGGTGTTGATACGCGGTGGACGGGTGAAGGATTTGCCAGGTGTGCGTTACCACGTGGTGCGCGGCAGTCTGGATACGGCAGGTGTCAAGGATCGCAAGCAGTCGCGTTCCAAGTACGGCGCGAAGCGCGCCAAAGCGGCTTGATAGGGGATTAGGGAAATGCCACGTCGCAGGGAAGTACCGAAGCGCGATATTCTGCCGGACCCGAAATACGGTAGCCAGGACATCGCGAAATTCATCAACGTACTGATGACGCGCGGCAAGAAATCAGTTGCCGAGGGGATCATGTACAGCGCGCTGGAACAGATCACGAAAAAGGCAGGCAAAGACGCGCTCGAGGTGTTCAACCTGGCTGTCAACAACGTGAAGCCGATGGTCGAGGTGAAGAGTCGGCGTGTCGGCGGCGCGAACTATCAAGTGCCGGTTGAAGTTCGTTCGGTGCGCCGGATGGCACTTGCCATGCGCTGGTTGCGCGACGCTGCACGCAGCCGTGGGGAAAAATCAATGGGCGCGAGGTTGGCCGGGGAACTGGCAGAAGCGGCGGAAGGCCGTGGCGGCGCAATGAAAAAACGTGAAGAAGTGCACCGTATGGCGGAAGCCAACAAAGCCTTCTCGCATTACCGATTTTGATGTCGGCTGCTGAAGGGTAACGAACGTGCCACGCAAGACTCCAATTGATCGCTATCGCAACATCGGGATATCTGCCCATATTGATGCGGGCAAGACCACGACTACCGAACGCGTGCTGTTCTACACTGGTGTGAACCATAAGATCGGCGAGGTGCATGACGGCGCCGCGACGATGGACTGGATGGAGCAGGAGCAGGAACGCGGCATCACCATTACCTCTGCCGCCACGACTTGCTACTGGCGCGGCATGGCTGCGAATTATCCGGAGCACCGCGTCAACATTATTGATACGCCGGGCCACGTGGATTTCACGATTGAGGTCGAGCGTTCGCTGCGCGTGCTCGACGGCGCCTGCATGGTGTATTGCGCAGTGGGTGGTGTGCAGCCGCAGTCTGAAACGGTATGGCGGCAGGCCAACAAGTATCGCGTCCCCCGTTTGGCGTTTGTCAACAAAATGGATCGCACAGGCGCGAATTTTTTCCGCGTTTATGACCAGATGAGATCGCGCCTCAAGGCGAATCCCGTACCGATCCAGGTGCCGATCGGCAGTGAGGAGAATTTCATCGGCGTGGTCGATTTGGTCAAGATGAAAGCTGTGGTCTGGGACGAGGCTTCCCAGGGCATCAAGTTTGAATACAAGGATATTCCCGCTGAGCTCCAGGAACTCGCTGACGAGTGGCGTGAAAAGATGGTTGAAGTTGCGGCAGAAGCTAATGAAGAGCTGATGAACAAGTACATTGAGTCCGGCGAGCTGACGGAGGAGGAACTGAAGGACGGATTGCGCCGACGGACGATCGCGGGAGAGATTGTGCCGATGCTGTGCGGCTCCGCGTTCAAGAACAAGGGCGTGCAGGCGATGCTGGATGCAGTGATTGATTACCTGCCGTCCCCGGCGGATATTCCCCCGGTAAAAGGCATACTGGACAACGAGACGGAAGGGTCGCGCAAAGCGGAAGACAGCGAGCCGTTTTCGGCGCTGGCCTTCAAGATCATGACTGACCCGTTTGTCGGGCAGTTGACGTTTATCCGTGTCTATTCCGGAGTGCTGAATTCGGGCGATACGATTTATAACGCGATCAAGCAGCGCAAAGAGCGCATTGGGCGTGTGCTGTTGATGCATGCCAACCAACGCGAAGAGATCAAGGAAGTGTTTGCAGGTGATATCGTCGCGGCTGTTGGTCTCAAGGACGTGGTGACTGGTGACACGCTTTGCGACCCATCGAAAATTATCACGCTCGAGCGGATGATATTCCCGGAGCCGGTGATTCACGTCGCGGTAGAGCCGAAAACCAAGGCCGACCAGGAAAAAATGGGCCTCGCGCTCAACCGACTGGCGCAGGAAGATCCTTCGTTCCGGGTGCGCACCGATGAAGACTCTGGCCAGACTATTATTTCGGGCATGGGCGAGCTCCATCTGGAAGTCCTCGTGGAGCGCATGAAGCGCGAGTTCAGCGTGGAAGCCAATGTGGGCGCCCCGCAGGTTGCCTATCGTGAAACGATACGCAAGTCGTGCGACAAGGTTGAAGGCAAGTTCGTCAAACAGTCTGGCGGGCGCGGGCAGTACGGCCATGTCTGGCTGAAAGTTGAACCGAACGGAACCGGAAAAGGCTATGAGTTTGTCGACGCCATCAAAGGTGGATCGGTGCCGCGCGAATTCATTCCGGCAGTGCAGAAGGGCATTCTGGAGGCCATTCCGTCGGGTGTGCTGGCGGGATTCCCGGTGGTCGATGTCAAGGTGACTTTGTTTGACGGTTCATATCATGATGTCGATTCGAATGAGAACGCGTTCAAAATGGCTGGGCTTCTGGGCTTCAAGGAAGGCCTGCGTCGCGCCAGTCCGGTGTTGCTCGAGCCGATCATGGCGGTTGAAGTGGAAACCCCGGAAGATTTTATGGGCAACGTTGTCGGCGACCTCAACTCGCGGCGCGGCGTAATCCAAGGTATGGACGATATCCCTGGCGGTGGCAAGACGGTAAAGGCCGAGGTGCCGTTGAAGGAAATGTTTGGTTATTCGACTACGCTGCGTTCGTTATCGACAGGTCGCGCGACTTACACGATGGAATTCAAGCATTACTCGGAAGCGCCACGCAACATCGCTGAAGAAATCATCAACAAGCTATCCGGCAAAGACGAGAAGAAATAAGGAACATCATCATGGCCAAAGGCAAATTTGAGCGGACGAAGCCGCACGTGAACGTAGGGACGATAGGACACGTGGATCACGGGAAGACGACACTGACGGCGGCGATGACGACGGTGCTGTCGAAGAAATTTGGTGGTGAGGCGAAGGCCTACGCGCAGATTGATGCGGCGCCGGAGGAGAAGGCGCGCGGGATCACGATCAATACGGCGCACGTGGAGTATGAGACCTCGAAGCGGCACTACGCGCACGTGGACTGCCCGGGGCACGCGGATTATGTG
>JAQBGW010000014.1:0-2745 GCA_032128415.1 Betaproteobacteria bacterium
GAGGTGCCCCGCCTCAAGGTCCCGGTCGTCGCCCGGCTCGTCGGCAACGGCCTGCCCGCGGCGCGCGAAACGCTCTCCGCGGCGCGCATCGCCCTCCATGTCGATCTTGATGCGGCGCTAACTGAGGTGCGCAGGCACCTAAATCTGCAGTGACAAATGGTGATGAGAATTGGTGATGGATACTGGTGATGATTACTGGTGAGGGAAAAGCGCTTCAACCGGACCCGTTGGTTTTCATCACCATTTTTTCATCACCATTATCCATCAACCTCATTCATCACCATTTTTGCGCGAGCTGTGACAACGCACGCGAGTTCCGATGAGCATCAATCCCCGAATCGATAGAAGCACCCCAGTAATCGTGCAGGGCATCACCGGGCGGGCGGGCCAGCTGCACAGCCGCCTTATGATGCAGTACGGCACGCGTATCGTCGGCGGCGTGTCTCCCGGAGCCAAGGTACGCGAGGTCAATGGAGTGCCCGTGTTGGAAAACTGCCACGACGCAGTTGAGAAGACCGGCGCAACGGCGAGCGTGCTGCTGGTCGGTGCGATGCAGCTGCTCGACGCCATGCGAGACGCCATCGCCGCTGGCATTCACTACCTCGTCACGCCCACGGAGGGCATGCCTGTGCACGATGCGCTCGAAGCGCGGCGGCTCGTTCGCGACGCCGGCGCGATATGGATCGGCGGCTCAACGCCTGGGATGGCGATTGCAGGCGAGACCAAACTCGGGTTCCTGCCAGACGATTCCCTCCGGCCAGGGCGGCTGGGGCTGATGTCGAAATCTGGAACGCTTTCCTACGAGGCCGGCTACCGCCTCGCGCATCACGGCGTTGGCACGTCGGTCTGGGTCGGCGTTGGCGGTGATCCGGTCAAGGGCACCCGCTTCGCTGACCTGGTGCCCTTCTACGCGGCCGATGCCGGGACCGAAGGCGTGCTCATCATTGGCGAGATCGGCGGCAGCGAAGAAGAAGAGTTCGCTGCTGCGCTCACCGCGCAGCGATACGCCAAACCCGTGTTCGCGCTGATCGCCGGCAGGAGCGCGCCAGAAGGCGTCACCATGGGGCACGCCGGCGCTCTCGTCCACGGCGCGCACGGCACCTTTGCTGCCAAGCGCGCGGCGCTCGAAGCCGCGGGTGTCACCGTGTTCGGCTCGCTCAACGAGATGGTCAAAGGCGTCAGCGCTCGCTTGAACAAGAAGAACTGAACCGCCAAGACCGCCAAGAGAAGCAAGGACAATACTTAAACCGCCGAGACGCCGAGAGAAACTGTTATTGAACCGCGGAGACGCGGAGAGAAACAAGACACGATTTACGTTTCACGTTTCACGTTTCACGTTTCACGTTTCACGATCAAAAATTGTGGCTTTCGCTGATATTTTCACAATCCAGCCTGGGTCACAAACTTCGACACCAAGTACGGTTCGATCGCCTCACTGCCCCCTTCCGTGCCGTAGCCCGAATCTTTCACCCCACCGAACGGCACCTCGGGCAGCGCAAAGCCCAGGTGGTTGATGGTCATCATGCCCGTCTCTACCTGCGCTGCTATCGCGTTTGCCGTTTTCGCCGAGCGCGTCCACGCATACGCTGCGAGCCCATAGGGCAAACGGTTTGCTTCCGTCACCGCGTCATCGAACGTCTTGAATGGGTTAATGATCGCCAGCGGACCAAACGGTTCGGTATTCATTGCCATCGCTTTGGTTGACAGTTCGGTGATCACCGTCGGCTCGAAGAAATTGCCCTTCTCGCCGATGGGATAGCCTCCAGCCTGCACTTTGCCCCCGTGCTTTTTCGCGTCTTCGACATTGGCCACCATCGCGCTTTGCCGGCGCGGATTGGCGAGTGTCGCCATCTTGGTGTCCTTGTCAAAACCATCACCCACCTTGATTGCTTTCGCGCCTTCGACAAATTTCTCAACGAACTGCTTGTACACCTTCTCCTGCACCAGAAAGCGCGTGGGCGACACGCACACCTGCCCCGCGTTGCGGTACTTCATGAACGTCATCGTCTTCGCCGCGACGTCGATGTCGGCGTCGTCGAAAACGATCACTGGCGCATGGCCACCCAGTTCCATCGTCGCGCGCTTCATGTGCAGGCCGGCCATGGCGGCAAGCTGTTTTCCCACCACGGTGGAACCCGTAAACGACATTTTTCGAATCACCGGGTGCGGAATCAGATAGCTGGATATGTCTGCGGGATTGCCGTACACGAGATTGATCACGCCTGCCGGCACACCCGCATCGACAAACGCGCGCACGAGCTCGGCCGGCGAGGCTGGGGTCTCCTCCGGTGCCTTCAGAATGATGGAGCAGCCGGTCGCCAGCGCCGCCGACAGCTTACGCACCGCCTGGTTGATCGGGAAATTCCACGGCGTAAAGGCCGCAACCGGACCAATCGGCTCCTTGACCACCAGCTGATAGACGCCCTCGGTGCGCGCCGGAATCACACGGCCGTAGGCGCGGCGGCCTTCTTCGGCAAACCAGTCGATGATATCGGCGCCCGCCAGCGCTTCCATCCGCGCCTCGCCGATCGGCTTGCCTTGCTCGAAGGTCATGCAGGTCGCGACCGTGTCCGCACGCTCCCGAAAAATCTCCGCGGCCTTGCGCATGATCTTGCAGCGCTCGAAAGCCGACACCTTGCGCCAGACCTTGAAGCCCTGGTCCGCAGCTTCAAGCGCCCGATCAAGGTCAGCCTTCTCGGCAAACGCCACCGTGCCGATCTGGCTGTGATTAGCCGGATTGACCAC
>JAQBGW010000015.1:0-3076 GCA_032128415.1 Betaproteobacteria bacterium
GCGTTGGGCGGGCGTGTGAGCAGAGGGGGGAATTCGGTGCGTGATGAGACGAAGGTCCCGGAATACGCTTCGCTCCTTCCGGGCTACGCTTGCTCGTGGATCGTGAACAGACGCGCCACTGCCTCAATCGACGCGGTGCCCCAGCGCCATTTGAGGAAAACCGGGGTCTGGCCTGTATATCTGTATATTGGTAGAAGTACGCATTGGCGTGAACAGACGGCGCGGCGCCAGTTTCCCGCGGAATTTTATCCCAGGTGTTTATGCAGGCGAGCATCGCGGTTCTTGAAGTGATCGGTAAACCAGCTTCCGACTGCGTTGGCGAAAGCGTCATCGCTGAACCAGGCGTTTTCCTCGTAGTCGTCCATGATGTCGCGCAACTCATCGAGTAGAGCCTCGTGATCCGCCTTGTGTTCGGCATACTGGTCGTACTTGCGCTCGCGCATGATTTTTTCTTCCAGCGCAAAATGCGCCGCTATCTGCGCGTAAATCTCGCCCAGAAAATTCATCACCGTGACATCGCTGTTGTCGCGTGACATCGCGTCATGCAGGTCGTTGATCAGCGCAATGAGTTTCTGGTGCTCGTGATCGACATCGGGCACACCTACCGAGAATTCGTCTTTCCATTCAATCAGCGCCATGATTTTTCCACATATTTAAGTGTGCTCACGCATCTGGCGCTCTCACTGGAACAGGAAACCGCCGAGTTCAGGCCGGAAATCGATCACAAAATTTTGCAGCGGCATGAGGCTTACATCAACCGCTTGTTCGTAGTCGAAACCGTCCGTGCGCCGGCTGTCGCGCAAGCGCGCGACAAGATGATGTGCACCGGCAGGGACGGGGAATTTCTGGTACGCGGTCGAGGCGCCGTCACTGGACAGGCCCGAGGGCGCCAATGTTTCGCGATAGAGGATGTTGCCATCCAGTTCCAGTTCAACCAGCAGTGGCAGTCGCTCACGCACACAATCCATCGGCCGGCGCATATTGGGCGCCAGCCGTTGTAACTCTTCCTGCGTCAGTGTCCGGCATTCCTGGGCGTGCGCCCCGGCATGACTGAAACT
This sequence comes from Betaproteobacteria bacterium, assembly GCA_032128415.1. Lineage (GTDB taxonomy): Bacteria > Pseudomonadota > Gammaproteobacteria > Burkholderiales > SG8-41. Next base: position 1,059 of record JAQBGW010000015.1, read on the forward strand.
CAGTTTGATCAACGCATCGTCCGGCCCCAGGTGGGTATAGGCGGGTTGTGTCGAGAAATAGCCGACCACCATCGCAAACACTGCGTAGGCGATGATCTGGCCAATGTACTTGCCAATGTGCTGCGGCACTTTAGACATGCTGGTCAGTTGCTTCCCCGGTTTGCCTGGCGGTCGACGAGTGGGGCGAGCGTTTGAACGGTGGCAACGCCCTGAGCCGGTCCTGGAATGCACGCAGCTGCTGTTGCAGGCGCATGTTGCCGGTTATGCCTGCCCAGGCCTCGGCGATGCGTTCGCGCGGCACGCGCTTGCGCAAATACGGGTCACGCTCCCCGGCGAGGCGTTGTTCGGTCCAGACGATGCCAAGCCGATAATGGCAGTTGCCTTCGGCGCAGCCGGTCAGAAAAACGCCGTCGACATGATTACGGGTGATTGCGAAATCGATGAACGAAGGCGGCAGCGCGGCGACGCATGGAAGTTCGACAATCGCAACATCTGGCGCGCGCAGTTGCTCCAGTCGCGCGCCATGCGCACATCCGTAAACGACAACGCGCGCGTTCCCGGACAGGTTTTCTGTGGCGGACAGGGTCTTGTCGCGCAGCGCCTGAATACCCATATCCGGCAGATCGATCCCCGGGACTAGTTCCGAAGTGCGTCGAAAAGGCGTGGCCGTTGGACACGCCCCCACACAGATACCGCAGCTCGTACACAGGTTGTCGTTGACGACTGCCTCGTGGGTGAACCTGGCAGCATCCGTACGCGGCTCCAGTGACACCGCGCTGAAGGGACAGTCGTCCACACAGCGACCACAGCCGTTGCAGTTATCGAGGTCAACGTGGGCCGTTGCCCGGCGCCGCATCGGCGGCAGCCACGGAAGCAGTATCAGCAACAAGGTAGCAGCGCCGGCGATTACCCACATGGTCCGCCCGGGAATGGTGTCGAGCAGCGGGTAAGCCACCAGGTAAAACCAGTCGAAGTCCATGACTGAAGGCACGCGGTCAAGGTTCGCGGGTGCCTGGCTGACTGCCGGCCGCACGATGGACAGCACCAGCAGCATGCCAAGTGTGCCGACAGCAAGTCCGACCGGTGGGTTGACCTTGGCATTTCTCTGCCGCTGGATATGGATCCACATCACCAGCAACATGAACAGCGGCACCGCAATGTGGATGAACACCATGAGTGTGAAGAAACGGCCGCTCAGCGTATCGTTGTTCAGGAAATTGCGGGCGATCGACTGGCCGAAGATACCCAGGCTGTCGAGCCATTCGGTCGAGGCAATCGCGATGTATTGGGCGAGCACATCCCAAACCATCCAGTAACCGCTGATGCCGCAGGCGAACACCAGCCACAGCAGCGGCACGCCGGTGAACCAGGTGAACCAGCGCGCGCCGCGGTAACGGTCCATCACGAACTCGCGCGCCAGGTGCAGCATCATGACGATGATCAGGGCGTCGGAGGCATAGCGGTGCAGGCTGCGCATGATGCCGCCGGCGTACCACTGAACGTTGCTTATGTATTCGAGCGACGCATACGCCTGGTTGATGCCGGTATCGAAAAAAATGTACAGGTAGATGCCGCTGACGATGACAATCCAGTAGAAAAACCAGCCCAGTGTGCCGAGGTGGCCAAGCGGATTCCAGGCCGGCGTGAAGGCGCGGTCGAATACCTTGTCTGCACTTTCAAAAGCTGCTTTGGCAGTGCTGCGCAAGCCGCTCACTGGTCGCCGGACTCCGACGCGGTTGCAGGCGTAATCGCGATCTGCCGGTCGCGCCACGCGAAGTTCGCAATCAAGCAGTCGGCCTCGACGATGAGGACTCGCGCCAGGCGCGTACGATCACCCACGCAAGCGTGCTCAGTATCAGTATGCCGATCCCGAAAGAGATGAATGGTGACAGGTCAAATCGATACTTGCCGGTTGTCGGGTCAAACACGGTGCAGAACAGTTTTATATTGTTGATCCAACCGGTGATCGGTGTAGCCGCCACCTGCTTGCCCCACAGAATTTCCTTGAGCGGCTCCAC
>JAQBGW010000016.1:0-11790 GCA_032128415.1 Betaproteobacteria bacterium
AGCTTTTGCGATGCAAGACGTCCCCGGATTTCTGCGGCCATCGCCTGCTGCTGCATCGCGTCCATCCGTGACAACCGGCCAACACTCGACTGATCCAGTATCACGGTTCCAGCTGCCGCATCAGCCTGCGCCATTGCTGATTCAACTTCGCGCAGATTCGCATCAAGTAATTGCCGGAATTTGAGAAATTTTTCCATGTACGGATTCTTTGCGGCAGCGCACGCAATCAGCGCAGTAAAAGGGCAGGTATCTTGGCAGAACGCAGCAAGTCCATAGTTTTGCTGCCGAAAAACCGGCTGTGCAACAGCGCTTCAAACTCCGCCGTCTCCAGGATCGCGAGATTGCGAACCAGTAGCCCCTGTTGTATAGGTGGGAACATAGGTTATTGATTATTAGCAATGTTTAAGAGACATGAACTACTTGCTTCCGGTGCCCAAGGAATATCAGTTACGCCTAAACCAAATCTTCGTGGGGTACAGCGGCCGCGCGCACAATCCGGCGCGCAGGAAAGCGCGCGGAAAACCGGCTGCCCTTGCCCAGTTGGCTGGAAATTTCCAACGTGGCCTGATGGCGGTTCAAGATGTGCCTAACAATTGATAGCCCAAGCCCGGTTCCACCGGTCTGGCGCGAACGACCTTGATCCACCCGATAGAAGCGCTCGGTGAGCCGCGAAATATGCTCTGGCGCGATACCTATGCCATTATCCTCTACTGCGAATTCAGCCTCGCTCGCGTTTGCCCGCCAGGTCACGCGCACTACGCCGCCCTCGGGCGTGTAACGGATGGCATTGCTCACCAGATTGCCGAATGCGCTGGCTATCTCACTTTCGGCGCCGAGTAGATCAAATTCTGAATCAGCCTCGAGTACGATACGGTACTTGCCGCCGCTTAGCGCCTCGGCATCTGTGCGCAGCACGGCGAGCAGCGGCCCTATACGCACGCGCTCTTGAAGCGAGGGGCCGGGCGCCGACTCAAGGGTTGACAGTGCCAGCAGGTCATCCACGATGAGTTGCATTCGCCTGCTCTGCTCCGACATCAACTTGATGTAATTGCGCGAACGCTCGCGATCCAGATCCAGCTCCTGAATCGTCTCGAGAAACCCCGACAGCACGGTCAGCGGCGTGCGCAACTCATGCGATACGTTTGCGACGAAATCGCGGCGCATGGTTTCGAGTTTCTCCAGCCGGGTGACATCGCGCGACAGCAGCAGTTTCTGCGCGTCCCCGTAGGGAATGATCTGCACCGACACCACCATCCCATCGCTGCGCGTCGTGCGAAGCTCAATCGGCTGAGCGTAATCCCCGGCCTCGACATAGGCGATGAACTTTGGCTGTCGCACAAGGTTGGTGACTGGCTGACCAGCGTCCGTCTCGCCGTTCAATTCAAAATGGGTCTCAGCGGTATCGTTGCACCACTCGATTCGATTATCGGCATCAAGTATCACGACGCCATCGGGCAGTGCGCGTCCCGCCTGGCGAAAACGCACCAGTGTTTTCGCCAACTGCTGGTACTGCCGGCTACTCACCCGCTCAAAACGATAAAGCAGCGAGAATATGTAGTCCCACGCACCTCGCCCTGACGGCACTTGTCCCGGTCTCGGCTGCCTCAGCCATGCGGCCAGTGATGCAATGTGTCGCGCGTGATGCAACAACAGCAGAACGACGCCCGTCGAGAATGTCGCCCAACCGGTGGTTGCACCGAACACAAGACCCGCCAAGGTCGCGATCACAGCGGCGAGCGCAACTGCAATCAGGGTACGGAAATGAAAATTTTCCACCGGGGCCGATCCGGAATTGAATGCAAATGATTATCGCATGCGGGTGCAGGGCGATAAGTTGCAGCGAGGCAGCCTATCCATGAAACCGGTAGCCGGCGCCACGCACGGTTTCGACCAGATTGTCGTGTCCGCTCGGCTCAAGCGCCATACGCAATCTTCGGATGTGGACGTCGACGGTGCGCTCCTCCACAAACACATGGTCGCCCCAGACATGGTCGAGCAATTGTGCACGGCTGAATACTCGCTCCGTGTGGGTCATGAAAAAATGCAGCAGTTTGAATTCGGTTGGCCCCAAGCTGAGCTGCCTGCCCTTGCCCGACACGCGATGCACCGCCGGCTCCAGTCTGAGGCCGTCGATTTCGATCGCATCGTCGGTGAGCTGAGGCGCACGCCGCCGCAGCACGGCCTTGATGCGCGCAAGCAGCTCTTTGGGTGAGAACGGCTTGGTGATGTAATCGTCGGCGCCCGCCTCAAGGCCCTCCAACTTGTCGTGTTCCTGGGCGCGCGCAGTAAGCATGATGATCGGGATGTCCTTGCTGCGCGCATCGGCGCGCAGCTTGCGCGCAAGCACCGTGCCGGCGATGTCGGGCAGCATCCAGTCGAGCAGGATCAGGTCGGGCCTAACCTTGCGTATCGACGCGTCGGCCTCGGCTGCAGTGAGTGCGCACTGCACGCGGTGCCCGGCATGCTCAAGGTTGACCGCGATCAACTGCTGGATCGCCGGCTCGTCCTCTACAACCAGTATGTCGCTGCCCATGGCTTGTTCGCGCATCCCGGTCAACCGAGCGCCTCGCGCTCCAGGTCTTCGACCGAGGTATGGCGAACGTCCGTACCCTTGACGATGTAGATCACCTGTTCAGCCATATTCTTCGAGTGGTCACCGATCCGCTCGATCGCTTTTGCCACCCACACGATCTCGAGCGCCGACGAAATCGTGCGGGGGTCTTCCATCATGAAGGTGATCAGCTGCCGGACGATGGCGCGGAACTCTTCATCAATTTCAAAATCTTCGCGCACGATGGCCGCTGCCGACGCGGGGTCGAGCCGGGCCAGCGCGTCAAGCGCCTTGCGCAGCATGCCGATCGCGATGTCGCCGACATGCCGGACGGCGGCAAGCGGTGTGGCCGGCAGCCCCTCGCGGCGGAGCCCCAGCTTCCCCATACGCGCGATCTTGGCAGCCTCATCGCCGATGCGTTCGAGGTCGGTCACGATCTTGATGACGGCAAGCACCATACGCAAGTCACCGGCTGCCGGCTGCCGGCGTGCGATCAGGTGGCTGCAGTCTGTGTCGATGCTGACTTCAAGTGCGTTGACGTGATGATCCTCGGCAATCACTTTGTCGAGCACGCGCGAATCGCCTTGCATCAAGCCGTTGATCGCAGCAAGAATCTGTGCTTCGACCACCCCGCCCATCTCCAGCACGCGGGAACGCAAGGCCTCGAGGTCGATGTCGTACTGTTTGGAAGAATGTTCGCTTTGCACCATGTTCGTCTCTCCAGGGACGGCTTTAGCCGAACCGTCCGGTAATGTAATCCTCGGTTTCCTTGCGCCTGGGCTTGATGAAAATATTGTCGGTAACGCCGAACTCGATCATCTCGCCGAGATACATGTAGGCAGTGTAATCCGACACCCGCGCCGCCTGCTGCATATTGTGCGTAACGATGACGACCGTGTAATCCACCTTAAGTTCGTTCACCAGCTCCTCGATGCGCGCGGTCGATATCGGGTCGAGCGCCGAGCACGGCTCATCCAGCAGCAGCACCTCGGGCTTGATCGCGATGCCGCGCGCGATGCACAGCCGTTGCTGCTGTCCGCCAGACAGGCTGTTGCCGCTCTGGCCGAGCTTGTCCTTGACCTCGTTCCACAGCGCCGCTTTGGTGAGCGCCCATTCGACGCGCTCGTCCATTTCACCGCGACTTAAGTTTTCATACAGACGCACGCCAAAACCGATATTGTCGTAGATCGACATCGGAAACGGCGTCGGCTTCTGAAATACCATACCGACCTTGGAACGCAGCAGGGTTATATCCTGCTTCTTGTCGAGTATGTTGTTGCCGTCGAGGTGGATTTCGCCTTCGGCCCGGTGCCCGGGATACAACTCGTAGAGGCGGTTGAAAGTGCGTAACAGGGTAGATTTGCCGCAGCCCGACGGCCCAATGAAGGCGGTCACCCGGTTGGCGGGAATCTCCATCGAGACATTCCTGATCGCCAGATATTTCCCGTAATAGAAGCTGAGGTTGTTTACCTTCAGTTTCGGGTTGGTAATTTTCAGTTCCCCGGTCATTTGCTGCATCCATTCACAATTATCATGTAATCAGATCTTTCTGCGGAAAAGTACACGTGCCAGAATATTCAACGCGAGCACGCCGAACGTAATCAGAATTGCGCCGCCCCACGCCAGCCGTTGCCAGTCCGGGTACGGGCTCATCGCGAATTGAAATATCACTGTTGGCAAGTTGGCCATCGGCTTGTTCATGTCCAGGGAAAAGAACTGATTGTTGAGCGCGGTGAACAGCAGCGGCGCGGTCTCACCGCTGATGCGCGCGACCGCGAGCAGTACGCCAGTAATGATGCCCGCACGCGCCGCGCGGTAGGATACGAACACGATCATTTTCCAGGTCGGCGCCCCCAGCGCAGCTGCCGCCTCACGCAAACTGTCGGGCACCAGCTTCAGCATGTCGTCGGTAGTGCGCACCACCACCGGGATCACGATCAGGGAAAGCGCGAGCGCGCCGCCCCAGCCGGAAAAGTGATTTACCTGCGTCACATAGACCGAGTAAATGAAAAGACCGATCACGATCGAGGGCGCTGACAGCAATATATCGTTGATGAACCGCGTTGCCGGCGCAAGCCAGCCGCGCCGCCCGTACTCGGCAAGATAAGTGCCTGCCAGTATGCCTATCGGTGTTCCGATCAAAGTCGCTAACGTTGCCATCAACGCGCTGCCGACGATCGCATTGAGCAGACCGCCACTGCTGCCCGGCGGCGGTGTGGATTGCGTGAACAGCGAGTAGCTCAGCGCGCCCAATCCCTGATGCAGCAAGGTAACCAGTATCCACGCGAGCCAGAACAGGCCGAACGCCAACGCCAGTCCCGAGATGAACAGCATGGCGGCGTTGATTCTGCGCCGGCGTCGATAAATCGCGTTTTCCATGTGTTTTCTTACGTCTTTCCGCCCTCCTGCCTCGCGAGCTGCAACAGAAGCAGCTTGGACAGGGAGAGCACAATGGTGGTGATCAGGAAGAGTATCAGCCCGAGTTCGATCAGCGCCGAGGAATGGAGATCACCGACCGCTTCGGTGAATTCGTTGGCCAGCGCCGATGCAATGCTGTTGCCGGGAGCCAGCAGTGATGCGCTGAGCCGATGGGCGTTGCCGATGACAAAAGTCACTGCCATGGTCTCACCCAGCGCGCGCCCGAGCCCGAGCATGATGCCGCCAACCACACCGATCTTGGTATAGGGCAATACGATTTTATAGGCCACTTCCCAGGTTGTGGCACCGAGCCCGTATGCCGACTCCTTGAGCAGGGGCGGCACCAATTCAAACACGTCACGCATCACCGCCGTGATGAACGGAATCACCATGATGGCGAGAATGATGCCGGCGCTCAGCATGCCGATGCCCATTGCAGGGCCCTTGAACAGCATGCCAAGTATCGGCAGCGGGCCGAGATACGCGATCAGCGCCGGCTGTACGTATTCGGCGAAGAACGGCGCAAACACAAACAAACCCCACATACCGTAAATGATGCTCGGGATGGCCGCCAGCGTTTCGATGGCCGTGCCGAGCGGGCGTTTCAGCCACGTCGGCGACAATTCCGTCAAGAACAAGGCGATGCCGAAACTGACCGGGATGCCGATTATCATGGCAATCGCGGAACTGACCAGCGTTCCATAGATCGGCACCAACGCACCGAATTCCTCGGTCACCGGGTTCCACTCGGGGTCAAACAGGAATCCGAAGCCGAATTTTCCCAGCGCGAGCTGGCTGTGATACAGCAGCGAAACCAGGATCGCGGCCAGGATGGATAACACGAAGAACGCGGAGAGGCGCGTCAGGTTTTTGAAAAATGCATCCATCCAGGGCAGCTGCTCGGTTGGCTTTGGGCTTCTATTATAGTTAGTTTGCCCCCCAGTCTCGAATGACGGGGCGATCACTACGTCATCCTGGGACGGCATATGTCGGGCCTCGAAAACAGCGGGGAGCCTTTACAGACTCCCCGCAGCACAGTTTGAAATTAAGGGAACGACGATAAGCTCAATAAACGGGCTTGCCGGATCCGTCCTGGATCTTCTTCCATTCCGCCTTGACCAGCTTGACGACATTGTCCGGCATCGGAATGTAGTCTAGATCGAGCGCCATCTTGTCGCCGTTTTCGTAGGCCCAATCGAAAAACCGAAGCGCGGCCGCCGCTTTTTCGGGTTTGTCCTGCTTCGAGTGCATCAGGATGAAGGTCGCACCGGTGATGGGCCAGCTATCCTTGCCCGGCTCGTCGGTCAGAATTTCGTTAAATCCGGGCGCTTTCTCCCACCGCGCGTTGGCAGCCGCGGCGCGGAAGGTTTTGTCATTCGGGCCGACAAAATTGGCTTCCCTGTTTTGCAGCAAAGCGTATGACATCTTGTTCTGGATCGCATACGCGTATTCAACATAACCGATCGAGCCCGGCAGGCGCTGAACATACGCCGCCACGCCTTCGTTGCCCTTGCCGCCGACACCCGCCGGCCATTTCACCGAGGTGCTGTTGCCGGCTTTGCTTTTCCAATCGGCGCTGACCTTGGACAGGTAATTGGTGAAAATGAAGGTTGTACCCGACCCGTCGGAACGCGCCACCACAGTAATGTCCTGATTGGGCAATTTGACGTTCGGATTGAGCGCCGCGATCGCCGGCGCATTCCACTTGGTGATCTTGCCGAGATAAATGTCGGCGAGCACGGTGCCAGTCAGGCGTATATCGCCGGGTTTGATGCCTTTGAGGTTATAGACAGGCACCACGCCGCCGATCACCATCGGGAATTGCACCAGGCCGTTTTTCTCCAGATCTTTAACTGGCAACGGCTTGTCGGACGCGCCGAAATCGACCGTCTTGGCAATGATCTGCTTAATGCCGCCTCCCGAGCCGATCGATTGGTAATTCATTTTGTTGCCGGTCTTTGCCCGATAAGCCTCGGCCCACTTCGAATAAATAGGATACGGAAACGTGGCGCCCGCTCCGGTGATATCGGCGGCCCGGACAACTGCACCTGTGCTCAGCATCATCGCTGTCGACAGTATGATGCGTGACACTACTCTGGATTTCATCGCTCGTGTTCCTTCTTAAATGACTTTGTGGGGAGACGAACGAATCTTAGCCATGGTTTATTACAGCTTCATGACATCCTGGAAATGACGTTACTGCGTGAATTGGCGATATTTCCGTATCCGGACCGTGACCTTGACCTTGGTGGTCACCGCCACTGCCGGCACGAGGTATATTTTTCCCGCTGCAAAATTGCCTGAAAAGAGCCGCAATTCAGCATTTTTTTTCCTATACTCGGAAACGCTTTCCAGAAGTGGCTGTTGAAAACGGTGATTTTCATTATCCACCCACGTCGCTTGATAGCCGAAAGTGGAAGCACAAGTTACCTCTCGCCTGCCGCAACCACCTTGCCGCTGACCATGTTGTCGATCTCAGCATCGGCGTAGCCGATCGACTGTAAGACCTCGCGCGTGTGCTCACCGATTTGCGGGATGTCGATGCGTGTGCCAAAACGCTGTCCGTCCATTTCGATCGGCAACACCGGCACCTTGCTCTTGATACCGTTGTTCAGCGTCACCGGCGTGAGTCCCCGCGAAGCATTGAGATGCGGATCGTCGAACAGATCTTCGGGCTTGGCGATGGGCGCGAACGGCAGGCCGAGTTTCTCGCAACGATCCATCAGCTCCTGCTTGCCCATTTTGCTGAAGATTTCCGAAACCACCGGCAGGATGCGCGGCCGCGCCACGACGCGCTGCGGATTGGTTTTCAGCGCCGGATCGTTGAACAATTCGGTCAACCCAAAGGACTCGCAGAATACTTTCCATTGCGTGTCGGTCACCACACCGACAAACACCAGCTCACCCTCGCTGGTCTTGAAATTGTCGTACAGCGCCCAGGCACGGACGCGATCGGGCATGGGTTTCACCGGCTGGCCGGTGGCAAATCCCTCAAGCATGTGCTGACCCATCAAAAACGCATTGTTCTCGAACAACGCGCTTTGCACATACTGGCCTCGCCCCGTGACATGGCGCTGATTGATGGCAGCAAGTATCGCCACCGCACCGAATACGCCGCCCATCACGTCATTGACCGAGGCGCCGGCGCGCAGCGGGCCGAAACGCCCGCCCGTCATATAAGCCAGTCCGCCCATCATCTGCACCACCTCATCAAGGCCGGTGCGATGCTCGTACGGCCCCGGCAAAAAACCCTTGAGCGAGCAGTAAACGATTTCCGGCTTGAGTTTACTGAGGGCGGCGTAGCCAAAACCCAGCTTATCCATCGCCCCCATCCGGAAATTTTCGATCACTACGTCGGCACTGCCAATCAGCTTCAGCACAATTTCGCGGCCCTGCTCCGATTTCAGATCGACGGCGATGCTTTTTTTGTTGCGGTTATACGTTGGGAAAAATCCCGCGCCCGAAGCGGTCAGCTTGCGGGTGTGATCGCCGTCGAGCGGCTCGACCTTGATCACTTCAGCGCCGAGATCGGCGAGCACCAGCCCGCAGGTCGGCCCCATGACTACATGGCAGAACTCGATGACGCGGATGCCGGCGAGCGGTAGTGGTTGCGACATGGGTGAATCCCGATTGATTAGATGTAAGTCGTTGTTTTAATTAAGTATTTTTATATCCGACACTCGTCCGCCGCGCAACCCAGGTCGCGATCGGATTCAGCGAGCAACCGGTCAAACGTTTCCGGCGTGCGGATCACCCGCCCCACCACCGCCGGCGAATGCGCCTGCAGCCACTGGCTGTGCGTTGGGTGATCGCCGCCCGCGACCAGCAAGATCAGATTGTCGGGCTTTTGCGCAATCGGCCACGGATCGAGATTGATGCTGTCGCGCGTCACCGGATTGGCATCAATCTCGATCCACGCCGGTCCGCCGCCGCGCTTCAACTGCGCCATCGGGATTTTTGAATTCTCCCACAGAAATTCGCGCAGCTTGGTCGGCGTCCAGCCAAGTTTCGCCATCATCCCCGCGACCACCGGCGACACCAGCATCGCACCCGGTGTGCCTTGCTCCCAGCCCGACAACGCGGCGAGATTCGGTGTGCGCATGAAATCCGCCATGCGCCACAAACCCTGCGTGACGTCTTCTTCCGGCGTTTCCTTCTTGGCGCCGCGGCGACGCACGTTGGTCACACCGCTGGCAAAAAATACCGACACTGCATTGGTGCCCGGTTCAAAACCGTGGCGCTGGGTCGCGTGTGGCAGCCAGCCTTTGGGCAGACTCGCCTCATCTTCGGCGAACACTGCATTGGTGTATCGCATTGCGCCAAAGATCGCCATGGTGCCGATGCCCGGCAGCGCGCCACCGACGTTCTGCTGCAACAGCCGCAACGCGCGACCGATACTCGCACCCGCGGGACGTTGCGGATCGGGCCCGAGGCAGCCGAACCCGGAATTCAGCCGGATGTTTTTGGCGATCGGCCCGTTGACAATGACCACCGGAAACGGCCCACCGGAGGTCGCCTGCAACTGATCAAACAGATTGGCCGGATCCAGGCAGGCTTCCACTGCGGCGATCAATACGGGGAGATACTCCGGCCGGCCACCGGCCATCGCCAGCGCGATGGCGCAGGTTTCCACCGTGGTGATGCCGCCGCGCGGTGGAAATTTCCCCAGCACCTGCGTGCGCGGAAAAGCCGAGCCGCGCAATATCCAGTCCACGCGCTCACAGGTTGCCGGCCATATCGGCAAACCGTCACCCCACAGATTGGTGATGAGCAGGTTGTTGGCTTTCTGCAGTGCGTCTTCGTAAGTCCTGCCTTCGACGCTAAGCATCGGCAGTTCGCCGTTGGCGGACTGGGCGAATCCGGATTTCCATTGCGTCAGTCCGTTATAGAACTCTTTTTTCCGCGCGCCGAGCGCGGTGAGATCGCTGCCCGGCAGAAACATGTCGATGGGAAACGTCACCATCGCCGCGTCCGGTGCCAGACCCAGGCCCGATACGGCGTTTTTCATCACACCGACAAAATCCGTCCGCGTCAGCGTGACGGTGGGTATGCCCAGTGCTTCTATCCTCGCGGCTGCACGGCCGCAAGCGGTGGCGCAGGAGCCTCAGGCGGCGTTGCCGACGATGACGGCATCCAGCCCGGCTTGTTTGACGAGCCGGGCTGTCTCTTCGGTCGGGATCAGCACGTTACCCTGGGGAAACGCGTCGATCGGCAACAGTTCCGCGGTCGGGTAATCGGCTTTCAGCAAATCGCGCAGCAGCGGCAGCATGCGAAAGGCCTGCCACTGTTCATTGCTGACGAAACCGATGCGCTTGCCGGCCAGCGTGTCGACACGGGGCGCAAAAGACTGTGTAACTTCCAGTACGCCTGACGGATCGTGGAATTCGAGTTTAATCATATTGAATTTCCTCCTTCGACGATGATACTAGCTGGGCAGGCTGCGCTGCGCGGCCACGTCCGCATTATCGACACCCGCGTGGGACAACGTCCCCACCCTTACACCCAGCAAGCGGATGCGCCGGTCCAGCGGCACGCGTTTCAGGCAGGCACCCGCCGCGCGGCGGATGGTCTGCGCATCCTGAGTCGGCGCGTCGATGGTCAGATCGCGGGTGACAGTCGTGAAATCATCAAAACGGATTTTCAGGCCGATGGTCTTGCCGGCATAACCTTTGCGCTGCAGGTCGCCCGCAACACGCACACACAGTGCCGTGAAAATCTCCGTCAGCCGCGCCTTGTCGCGCACCGGATGCAGATCATCCTCGAACGTGGTTTCGCGGCTGATCGACTTGGGTTCGCTGTAGGTCACCACCGGGCGGTCGTCGCGTCCGTGCGCGGCTTCGTGCATCCATGCGCCGAAGCTGGTACCGAAATGTTCCACCAGCAACGCCGGATCGGCCTGTGCCAGATCGCCGACGGTGCGGATGCCCAGCGTTTCCAGTTTTACATTGGCCTTGGGGCCGATGCCGTTGATCTTGCGCACCGCCAGCGGCCACACCAGCTTGTGCACGTCTTCGCCACGGATGACGCTGATGCCGGCGGGCTTGTTCAACTCGGAGGCAATTTTCGACAGCAGCTTGTTTGGCGTAATACCTACAGAGCACGACAGCCTGGTCGTCTCCCGCACCGAACGCTGGACGTCAGTGGCGATCGCCCGTGCGCGCGCCCACGGGTCGGGCGCGCCGTCGGCAGCGCTTGTCGCCACCAGCTCCGTCAGATCCACATAGATTTCATCGATGCCGCGGTCTTCAACCTGCGGCGCAATCGCGCGCACGGCGTCCTTGAACATTCTGGAATAATGTCGATACGCATCAAAATCCGCCGGCAGCAGTATGGCTTCAGGCGCCAGCTTCGCTGCTTTCATCAGGCCCATGCCCGAATGCACGCCCAGCGCCCGCGCTTCATAAGTTGAGGTCGTGATCACGCCGCGTCCGGTGTAGCCGCGCAACGTTGAAAATGCAGTGTCTGCGGGATCATTCTGCGCCGCGCGCCGCCGTCCACCGACTACTACCGGCTTGCCACGCAGTTCTGGATAGCGCAGCAGCTCCACCGACGCGTAAAACGCATCCATGTCGAGGTGGGCAATGTAGCGGGCGGGCACGGTGGATTCCATATAGCAGTACCAACGATTCTAACCGTGGATGACAAACCTGCACCGTTCAGTGTCTAATCCTGCGATCTGTAACCCTGAATGACAGGAAATCACATGACCGAAGTTTCCCCCGCCCTCCGCTCCGAAATCGCGCCGACTGGCAAACTGCGCATTGGTTTGAACATGAGCAACTTCCTGCTGACGCGCACCGATGCTGCAACAGGCAAACCGG
>JAQBGW010000017.1:0-13570 GCA_032128415.1 Betaproteobacteria bacterium
GGTGTTGGCGGTCGGGATGTCGATGCCGGTTTCGATGATGGTGGTGCACAGCAGGATGTTGAAGCGCTGCTGGTAGAAGTCCCGCATCGCCAATTCGAGTTCGCGCTCGCGCATCTGGCCGTGGGCGATACGGATGCGTGCTTCCGGTACCAGCCGCACGAGGTTTTCCTCGATCTGGGCGATGGTGTCGATGTCGTTGTGCAGAAAATAAATCTGCCCGCCGCGTTTCAGTTCACGCAGTACGGCTTCACGGATCAGCGATTTGGCGTAGCGGGCGACGAAGGTCTTGATGGCGAGCCGGCGCTGCGGTGCGGTGGCGATGACCGAGAAGTCGCGCAGGCCTTCCAGCGACATCGCCAGCGTGCGCGGGATCGGCGTGGCGGTCAGCGTCAGCACATCAACTTCGGCACGCAGCGCTTTCAATTGTTCTTTCTGGCGCACGCCGAAGCGGTGTTCCTCGTCGATGATCACCAGTCCGAGATTTTTGAACTTCACGTCGCGGCTGACCAGCTTGTGGGTGCCGATGGCAATATCGACACGGCCGTCGGTCAGGCCGGCGAGTGCGACGGTGGTTTCTTTCGCTGAACGAAAGCGCGACAGTTCGGCGATTTTGACCGGCCAGTCGGCAAAGCGGTCGGAGAAGGTATTGAAATGCTGTTCAGCGAGCAGCGTGGTCGGCACCAGCACGGCAACCTGCTTGCCGTCGGCGACGGCGATAAAGGCGGCGCGCAGCGCGACTTCGGTCTTGCCAAATCCGACGTCACCGCAGATCAGGCGGTCCATCGGCTTGAGGTTTTTCAGATCCTCGATGGTGGCGTTGATGGCCGCGGCCTGATCCGGCGTTTCTTCGAAAGGGAAACCTTCGGCGAAGGCTTCGTAGTCGTGCGGTTTGAGATTGAACGCGTATCCCTGGCGGATGGCGCGCTGCGCGTACAGCGCCAGCAGTTCGGCGGCAGTGTCGCGCACCTGCGCCGCGGCTTTCTTTTTCGCCTTGTCCCACTGGCCGCTGCCGAGTTGATGCAACGGCGCCTGTTCCGGTGCTGCTCCGCTGTAACGGCTGATCAGGTGCAGGCTGGACACCGGCACATAGAGCTTGTCGGCGTTGGCGTATTCCAGGGTCAGGAATTCACTGAGTTGAGAACTGCGGCCTTCGTCGAGATCCAGCGTCTGCAGACCGAGATAGCGGCCAATGCCGTGGGTTTCATGCACCACCGGATCGCCGATCTTGACCTCGGAGAGGTCGCGCAGCATGTTCTCCGGTGCGGTGCGCTTGGCTTCGCGCGCGGCGCGCTGCCGCACCTGCGCGGCATAGAGCTCGTTCTCGGTGATGATCGCGACACGCGCGTCGGTGTCGATAAATCCGGTATTGAGCGGCGCGACGCTCAGCATGAATCGCGCATCGCTGGCATTGAACTGCGCATAGTCCGCGGCCTGCGCGGGCTTGAGATCGTATTCAGCGAAATACTCGATCATGGTTTCGCGGCGGCCCAGACTTTCAGCGAGCACCAGCACGCGGCCGTCGAAATCATTCACGAACGCGCGCAAGCGATGCAGCGGATCGTCGGCGCGGCGCTCGACGTTGAGTAGTGGCAGTAAGGTCGAGGCGGATGAATCCTGTAACACATTGTTTTTATTGATATTTTCTGCAGTCTCTGCAGGAGAGCCGGCCACTGCCGGCGTCGCGGCGATGAGATCAATCCGTGCAAACGGTTTCAGCGCCCCGAAAAACGCGTCCTCGGTCAGAAACAATTCCTGCGGCGGCAGCACCGGATTGGCCAGGTCACCGCGCACCATCGCGTGCCGACCGCGGGTGTCGGCCCAGAATTCGTCGATGGCTTCACGCACGCCGCTGCGCAGACAGACCAGCGTGTTCGGCGGCAGGTAATCGGTAATCAGCGCGGTGTGGTCAAAAAACACCGGCAGGAAATATTCAATGCCGGCAGTAGGGATGCCCTTGGACACATCCTTGTACACCTGGCTGCGTGACGGATCGCCTTCGAAACGTTCGCGAAAACGCTGGCGAAAACTTTTCTGCGCAGCATCATCCATCGGAAATTCCCGCGCCGGCAGCAGCCGCACTTCCGGCACCTTCATGATCGAGCGCTGGCTGTCGATATCGAAACTGCGGATGGAATCGATGACGTCGTCGAACAAATCGATGCGGTACGGCAGCGGGCTGCCCATCGGATACAGATCGATCAACCCGCCACGAAAACTGTATTCGCCGGGCGCCACCACCTGTGTGACATGGTTGTAGCCGGCGAGCGTCAATTGATGGCGCAGCGCGTCGGCGCCCAGGCGAGTGCCCTGTTTGAAATAAAAAGTGTTGGCGGTAATAAAATCCACCGGCGCCATGCGATACAGCGCGGTGGTCACCGGCACCAGTGCGATATCGAATTCGCCACGCGCAATCTGGCACAGTGTAGCGAGCCGCTCCGAGATCAAATCGTGATGCGGCGAGAAATGATCGTAGGGCAGCGTTTCCCAGTCGGGCAGCAGATGCACGCGCAACTGCGGCGCGAAGAATGGAATCTCCTGTAACAGGCGTTGTGCCTGCCAGGCGGTCTCGGTCAGCACCAGCAGCGGACGTGCCTGGGCCGCCAGCGCGGCGAGCGCCGGGGCATCACTCGAACCCTGCAGCAGTGCAGTGCTTGCGCGCTGCCCCGGTGCGGGCAGCTGTAGGGGTAACAACATCAGATGCAGTCTTGCGAAAGGGCGCTATTATAAGCGCGGCTCATTACTCATTTCTGGCTGGATTATGCGTAACTGCTTATCTGATTTTGTGGTTGACAAGATACGTGTTGTTTCATGGGTTTTGCGCGCTGAATCGAGAGGCTCTCTCCTTCGTCATTCCGGCAAAAGCCGGAATCCAGTGCATTTGGCCTCAGGAATCGGCCGGGCAAGCATTTGGTTAGTCCGGCAGTTCTGGATTCCGGCTTTCGCCGGAATGACGGCATTGATTTTTGTAATGCCGGTTGCAGCGCAGACCATCCAGTCGGAGAAACATGCCTTTCGCGTGGTGACGCTGACGCGCGGCCTGCAACACCCGTGGTCCATCGCGTTCTTGCCCGACGGCCGCATGCTGGTGACCGAGCGCGCGGGACGGCTGCGCATCGTCAGCAAGGATTTCAAACTGGATCCGCAGCCGGTGGCCGGACTGCCTGAGATCGTCGCTGCCGGGCAGGGCGGATTATTCGACGTCGTACTGCATCCGCAATATGCGGATAACGGCTGGATCTATTTTTCATACAACGCTTCAGGTGATGGCGGCTGGGGCACGGCACTGGCGCGGGGAAAACTGGGCGGCGACATGAGCGGCCATCGCCTGACCGACGTGCAGGTGCTGTTCAGCATGGAACCCAAGACCCGCAGCGGCCACCATTTTGGCGGACGCATCGTGTTTGATCGAAAAAACTTCGTTTACTTGACGCTGGGCGACCGTGGCGACATGCCGCGCGCGCAGCAGTTAAACGACCACGCCGGTTCGGTGATCCGGCTGCACGACGATGGCCGCGTGCCCGTCGACAATCCATTTGTGAAACAGAAAGGCGCCAAGCCGGAGAAATTCACCCTGGGTAACCGCAACATGCAGGGCGCGGCGCTGCATCCGCAGAGCGGCGAGTTGTGGACGCAGGAACACGGCCCGCAGGGCGGCGACGAAGTGAACGTGATGCGCGCCGGGCGCAATTACGGCTGGCCGGTGATTACCTATGGCGTCAACTACGGCATTGGCACCAGAATCGGCGAAGGCACTTCAAAACCCGGCATGGAACAGCCACTGCACGTGTGGGTGCCGTCAATCGCGCCGTCAGGCATGGCGTTTTATACCGGTAACCAATTCCCCAACTGGCAAGGCAATCTGCTGATCGGTGCGTTGAAGGATGAAATGCTGGTGCGGCTGGAACTCAACGGCGAAAAAATCGTGCGCGAGGAACGGATGATCAAGGGCGAGATCGGGCGCATCCGCGATGTGCGCGCGGGGCCGGATGGATTTATTTACCTGCTTACCGATGAGCGGGAGGGGTTGATTGCGAGGCTGGAGCCGGTGAAATGACCAGATCTAAACTGATTATCGTGGGATTGATAAATAACGTGACGCTGGCCTATTATGGGCACCAGCCTGGTGCAAAACGTCAACTAAAAATGTCACCTAAATTTGGCAACTAAAAATGTCAACTACTTCACGTTAGGCCCCGGAATACACATCTGTGAGCACGCTTCCGCCTTTCCTAGTTGCAGGCAGTGCAGCGATCATTCTGCTGCTTGGCCTGGCGCACCTTTTGTACACGTTCTACGGACCCAAGCTACTGCCCCGCGATCGCGCGTTGAAAGCACGCATGCAGGAGGTGTCGCCAGTGATCACCCGCCAAACAACCATGTGGAAGGCATGGATCGGCTTCAACGCTAGCCACAGCTTCGGTGCCATCCTATTCGGTGCCGCGTACGGCTATCTGTCCCTGGCGCACAGTGCGTTCCTGTTCGAGTCCAAGTTTCTTCTGTCGCTCGGTCTGCTGCTACTCTTTGGCTACGTCTTCCTAGGCAAGCGCTACTGGTTCAGTATTCCGTTTCGAGGCATTCTCTTGGCTACTGCCCTCTATGTACTTGCGCTCCTCGTCGCCTGGGCCTAACCCTTCCATCGAACGGACACACAACGGCGGGGCACAGTGTCCCGCTCCGTCAAGGGCAGTGCCGCCGTTGTGTGCCGCTCATGTCAAACGTTAGATTTCTAAAGACCGCCGTGCCGATGAGTAAGACTTGCGGCGGAAGGTTGTTGTAGATACAATAACCCTATGCAAATCACGTTCGATGCGGCTAAGCGCAAGAACACCTTGGCCGAGCGTGGACTCGATTTTACTGATGCCGCGGTTGTCTTCGCAGGTGTCACGCTGGAGATCGAAGACACGCGGAAGAACTATGGTGAGAAACGCGTGATCTGCTACGGCCTGCTTCAAGGCCGGATGGTAGTCGTGGGATACGCACCGCGTGGCGCGGATCGCCACATTTTCAGTATGAGGAAAGCAAATGAACGCGAACAGGCCCGCATCGCGCCGCTCCTTGAAGTCTGATCTGGCACGCGTTGACGCTCATACGGTGAAATCCGAGGAGTACGAGGAACTCCCCGAACTCACCGAGGAGATGCTCAGCCGCGCGAAGGTAAACAAGGGAGGAAGACCCTTTTCGCCAAATCCGCGCAAGTTGATCTCGCTACGCCTACCTGCGGACGTTATCGAGCGCTGGAAGGCTACCGGCCCAGGCTGGCAGACGCGCATTGCCGATCGACTCAGCAAAGTTCGGTGAAGAAATCTAACCGCGCGATCGACAGCGACGCGAGGCAAGCGCTTGACGCGCTTGCGGGCGCGCGTCATCGCGAACGTTAGCTGATTGGAATGACGTGATTCGGAAATCTACATTCTTATGCTCAATGGTGATCGCCATGTTCGTGAACGTTGGATGCGGTAAGGGCAATCCTCTTCCAAGTCCTGCCGAGGTAAAGTCTGCACCGCAGATCGACTACTCGGAGATATCTGCAAATTGGAAAACCAATCGGGCAATTGAGGACTTCCGCGTTTTGAAAGACGCATTGTTGAAGCCCGGTGTAGATTCCGACGTGGTTGTTGACATCCTTGGTGATCCGTACAGTCGATCTGCCCTTCATGATGGGGAGTCGTATTGGCTGTATGTGAAAGTGGATGTTGATAAGAAACAGTATTACGCGTGGTCTTGTGTTGTCAGTGAGGATGGCAAGGTCATCAAGTGGTACCAAAAGGGCATGGAATGAAGGCAGCTAACAAATCGCTCAACACGGACATGTCGGCTGCGCCGCCATGCCGGTTAGCTTAGCGTTAGATTTCTGTATGGAAATAATAAATAGACAACGAAATGCCGGACTGGGAATTCTGCTGACGTGGTGTGTGTACATCGCATTCGCACTCTTGACAGACTGGAAGGATTACGGGCTGGTTGCTCAGCCCGAAGGTTATCTGAGATGGACCATCACTCGGCTTTCGACTGTGAGCATTTGGCTTTTTGTGGCAGCTTTGGTCCTGCGGTATCGCAAACATCCGGTCAATTGGCGAAGCTTTTCATATTCCTTTCTCGCCACAGGCGTTATCGCAATTGTGATCTCACCTTTCCTTGTTTCAAGAAGTGTCAATGACGCGGCAGTCGCTGGAACGATTGTTTTCTATGCCCTGGTGTCAGGTTTCTTGTGTGTCACCGTTAGAAAGCAAATAATTGCCGCTATTTTGGGCCTGCTTCTTTTCACCGCTCAGTTTTTTGTCGATGCGATTGCACACATATTTTCGGGTGTATTTCGCTTTCACTGAGAAAAAATGTAGTGATATAGGGACGGAGCCCGGTTTTTTTATCCACAACAAATGGGGTACCGTCTCCATGCATGCCGCTGTTCAGAATGTGAGATGGGGTGATGCCGGGAGGAAAACCATTTGTTGTAATTGCAACCATCTGTCTATGATGGTGACCGGAATTTCATGCAGAAGGAGTGATCGTGGCGCTGGATCTGGAATCACTGAAAAAATGGATAGGCACCAAAGAAACTGCGCTCGATTACATCACCGTACCGATGGTGGATCGCGTTTATGCGATGCTGGATCGGGAAGAGCCGTTTCCGAAAATGGGCGACTCGTTTCCCATCGGTTGGCATGCCTTTCTGTTTCCCCGCATCGCCCGGCAATCGGAGATTGGTGCCGACGGACATCCCGAACGGGGTGATTTCCTGCCGCCGGTGCCGCTGCCCCGGCGCATGTTCGCGGGCAAGCGCGTCTGGTTCCATGCGGATCTCCAAGTCGGCGACGAAGTGCGCCGCGAATCGACCATTCAGGATGTCGAGCTCAAACAGGGACGGACCGGGCAGATGGTCTTTGTGACGGTGAAGACTGATATGTTGAGCCCGCGGGGATTGGCGCTGACCGAAGAGCAGAAAATCGTTTATCGCGAAGCGGCGGATCCCAAAGCACCGCCGCCTCCGTCGCAATTCGCACCTGAAAAAGCAGTATGGGAAAAAATCGTCAAGCCCGATGTGGTGATGTTATTCCGCTACTCGGCGCTGACGTTCAACGGGCACCGGATACACTACGATCTGCCCTACGTCACCCAGGTTGAGGGCTACCCCGGACTGATCGTCAACGGCGGGCTGAGTACTCTGCTGTTGTTTGAGCTCGCCCGTAAACACGGGCCGTCACCCATCAAGCTCTTCTCATCACGCAATATCAAGCCACTGATTGTGGGCAGCGATCTGCATATTTGTGGCGCGCCGTCGGCTGACGGCAAAAGCGCAAAACTGTGGGTGACCAATCATGAAGGCGCGCTGGCGCTGACTGCGGAGGCGGAATTTTCGTGAGCAGGGTCATGCCAGCCTGCCGGCTGCAGTCCATATACTAGTTCTTCAAGCCCACAGCGACCGGGGCGGCACTTATAATCGTCACGAGTTGTCTGTCGTCCGTATTACGGAGTCCGTCACATGCCGCAAATAGCCTCGATTGAAGACGTCAAAGCCCGGCGCACGGAGCGTCAGGTACCCACGGGTATTGCATGGCGCACCAATTTCATCGGCCCCGATGAAAACGATGCGGCTGCAGCGCAGGCGTTCCTGGTCGAAGGCACCGCGGGGCGGGTGATCGAGCCGCATTTTCACGATCACGATCAGTATCAGGTGGTGGTCAGCGGCGGCGGCGTGCTGGGCAAACATGAATTGCAGGTCAATGGTGTGCACTTCGCCCGTCGGCATACGCCGTACGGTCCCATCGTGTTCGGCGAGCAGCAAATGGGTTTTCTGACACTGCGCGCACACAGGGATGCCGGGGCGCAGTATCTCGACGATCCCGAGAAGCGCACCAAACTGACGGCGCTGGAGAACCGCAAGCCCTGGCAGGCGAGCGAGGCGCCGACATTCAAGGCAGTCACTACTGGCGCGGCGCTGCACGCTTTCAACACTATTCGCGATGAGGCAGGGTTGGCGAGTTATGCGCTGAGCGTGGCGCCGCATGCCACAACGCTGGCGCCCGATCCGGCAGACAGTGACGGCCAGTACCTGATCATCGTCCGCGGCAGCCTGCTATACGCGGGCAAGGAATATCAGGCATTGTCGGTGGCGTTTGTGAAGCCGCAGGAAGGTCCATTGGCGCTGGTGGCAGGCGCACAGGGGCTGGATGTGCTGGCGCTGCATTTTCCGCGTGATACGCCGCGACCGGCCGTTGCGGTGGCGCAGGTTGCCAGGGGCGCGCCCGGCACGCGGGTGTGGCAATGCACGTTGTGCGCGTTTGTCTATGACGAAGCCAAGGGGTTGCCGGATGAGGGTATCGCGCCGGGCACGCCGTGGGAGGATGTGCCGGAGAGCTGGCATTGTCCGGATTGTTCGACAAGCAAAAGTGATTTCCAGATGGCGCTGATGGAATAGCGCGCGTCAGGTTCCGGTGCGCTCCCCGCTGCCGGATGAAGAATGGGCGCAATACCATGGTCTTCAAATTACATGACACACCTGCAGCATGGACTGCAGCCGAACTCGAAGCCGACCGGCGCTGGCTGTTTACGCTCGACGACCGCGCGCGCTGTGACCTTGTTGCTGCGCTGACCCACGCCATCGATCGCGACAAAACGCTGTTTGATTATCGTCGCGAGGATTTTGATCTGGGCAGCGCGGGGCCGATGATCGCGGCAGCGTTTGCCGAAATGCAGCGTGGGCGCGGCGTGGCGCTGATTCGTGGTTTGCCGCGCGCGGGTCTGGACGAAAAGGATTTCGAGCTGCTGACCTGGGGCATCGGTCTGCATCATGGTGTGGGCAGGCCGCAGGGCAAGGCCAGCCATTACGTGTCGGCGGTGCGCGATGCCGGCAATGCCTATCGCACCGGCACTGGCCGCGGGTACAACTCGAATGCTGAACTGGATTTCCATACCGATTCCGCCGATGTGGTGGCGCTGAGCTGTTACAACAAGGCGGCGTCCGGCGGTATCAGCATCACCACCAGTTCAGTGGCGGCGTACCGGCGCATGCGCGCCGAGCATCCGCAACTGGCAGATTATCTGCATCAACCCATACATTTCAGCCGGCAGGGTGAGCAGGCGCCGGATGAGGCACCGTCATATCCGCACCCGATATTCGATGAGCGTGGCGGCAAACTTTTCAGCAAATGGAACCGCAATCGCGTGACGTCCGCGCAGCAACTCGACGGTGTGCGGAAACTATCCGCAAAACACCGCGAGGCGCTGGAACAATTCGACGCGCTGGTGCGCCGTGCCGATCTCGCGCATACGATGTGGCTGGAGCCCGGTGATCTGCAGCTCATCAACAGCCATGTCACGCTGCATTCGCGCACGGATTTCACCGACCATGCTGATCCGGCGCAGAAGCGCTTGCTGTTCCGGTTGTGGCTGGCGCCACCGGATGGCGATGATTTGCCGGAGAGCTGGCGGGTGCTCTACAAGGCCACAGGCAAGGGCACGGTGCGCGGCGGCATCATCGGCCAGCAGCACGACGCGGTGCGCAAAATCTTTGAGCAGCGGCAGGCAGTCGCGCTGGGCATGCGTCTGACAGAGATGTAAAAATTATCGTAAAATATCAATAAAAACAACTAGTTACTGACGTATTGAGCAAAGGGGCTATGCCCCTTGTAGATCCCCTACTGCAGAGGAAGCGCTGATCAACTGAAACACTTAATCGGCGCTTCCCTAAGACTATTCCGCGCACTTGGCAGCGCAGGCCTCCGCCTCGATCTGCAGCGTCACATGCGCGATGTTGAAGCGCTCATGCAGTAAGCGTTGCGCTTCATGCAGGATGTCGCTGGCATTGCGTTCCGTACCCGTCACCAGATGCGCCGTGAGCGCCGGTTCCGCGGTGCTCATCGCCCATACGTGCAGATCATGAACCGACACCACACCGGGTATCGCCTGCAGGCAGTCGCGCACTTCCGGCAGTTTGATATTTTCAGGCACACCGTCGAACAGCAGATGCAGCGATTGTCTGAACATTGACCAGGTTCCGGCGACGACGACGCATGCAATGATCAGGCTGGTCAGCGCATCGATCCAGGTCCAGCCCTGCCACAGATACAGCACGCCGGCCAGGACTACGCCAATGGATACCAGCGCATCGGCCGCCATGTGCAGGAAAGCGCCGCGGATGTTCAGGTCTTTGTTGCGATCGGCCATGAACAATGCAGCGGTGATGGTGTTGATGACTACGCCGATGGTGGCGACGATGATCACGGTGTTTGCAGCCATCGGTGCAGGTTCATTCAGGCGGTGGATGGCTTCCCAGCCCAGCGAACCCATGGCGACCAGCAGTATCAGGGCATTGATGAAGCTGGCGAGGATGGAGCCACGGCGCCAGCCGTAGGTTTTTTGATCGCTGGGTTGCAACCGCGCTGCGGCGAAGGCTGCCCATGCCAGCAACAGGCCGCCGACGTCGCCAAGGTTGTGCGCGGCGTCTGCGAGCAACGCGAGTGAGCCGGTGACCCAGCCGTACCAGGCTTCGACGATGACAAAACCAACATTGAGCACGATACCGATGCTGAATGCGCGGCCGTAATTGCCGGGCATGGCGTGGGCGTGACCGTGGGGATCGTGCGTGTGGTGATGGGTGTGCGGCTGGCTCATGTGGTGTGAGCGTAACGCATCGCGCGATGGCGTGGGCTAGTGCGTTTGCGTGCGTGCTGCGATCATCGCGTCGATCACCGGATGAATGCTGTCGGCCTCGACCGGGAATTTCTGCGGCATGCCGGTTTTTACCATGTCGCGGAGCATGTTGATGGTGGTGCGGGTCATGCGGTCGGTGGAATTCATCGCCTGCAGCAGTTCCAGGCAATCCTTCATTTCGTGCAGGCGCCGTTCACAATGCACTGCGGTACCGCAGATGTAGCGGTGGATGATTTTCTCGAAGGGGATTTCGTTGAGGGTGTCTGAAAGGTCCCCCGCGACTTCGTCGAGGATGTTGCGCCGGCGCGCCGCCTCCATGCTTTCGAGCAGGATCGCGGCCAGACCTTTGGTGAACACACTGCGGATCAGTTTCATCGCACTGGCGTCGCCGGGGGCGGCGCCGACGACGCGGATGACCATGCCGTGCGGTGTCAGGCGATCGCGAAACTCGGCGGCGTGCGGGCCACAGGCGACGAAGGGCGATTTGATGCCCATGAGGTCCACCGGTGCCAGGATTGCAGCGTCGATGAACTTCGCGCCATCGCCGACGAGAGCCGCGGCTTTTTCCATGTTGGCGGCGGAATTGGTGGTGGCATCGACGTAGAGGTGGTCGGGCCGCAGGTGTTTGCGGATTTTTTTCAGTGCCGGTAGCGCGGCCTTGCCCGGCGTCAGCACGATGATGACGTCTGTTTTTTTCGCCAGGGTACCGACTGTTTTAACCAATGTGACGCCGGAGGATAGTGCGCGTTCGTAAGCGTGGTCTCCCGGTTGAGCCTTCGCGCCGCTGCGGCTGTAGGCGAGGATGCCGGTGAGTCCGGCCGCGGATAATTCTTTTGCCAAACGGGCGGCGGCATCACCAAAACCCAGCAGGCCGAGACGCAACGGTGCGGAAATCATGTGTTTTTGTCCTGAAAGGAGGCGACTGTCACCGTGTTGAATAAATTTGTGCTGCATCGATTGCCGGTTGGCAAAGACCGGAAAATAGCATAAAAAAACAAACGGGCAGCCAGCCTTCCTTCCCGCTGTGGACTGACAAAAACTTAATCCAGATCAAGTAGTATGCAGGGTGTGCCAGTTATCGTAAGCCTGCAAGTAGAGCGGCTTGTGATCAATTGATCATGGCATAAACGCAGCGGCATCTTGGGATAAACGGCTAAATTGGAAACGATACGTACGGATGTGGCCATTCTGGGTGCGGGGGGAGCCGGGTTGCGGGCCGCCATTGCACTGGCGGAGACGAATCCGGATCTGCGCATCGCGGTGATTTCCAAGGTGTATCCGATGCGCAGTCACACCTGCGCTGCGGAGGGCGGGGCCGCCGGCGTGATCAAGTCCGACGACAGCCTCGAACATCATTTCAATGACACCGTGGGCGGCGGCGACTGGCTGTGCGATCAGGACGCGGTCGACTACCTGGTCCGTGAAGCACCCAAAGAACTGATCCAGCTTGAACACTGGGGCTGCCCCTGGAGCCGCGAGCCCAATGGATCGGTGGCGGTACGGCCGTTCGGTGGCATGAAAAAACAGCGTACCTGGTTTGCCGCCGACAAGTCGGGATTTCATATCCTGCACACGCTGTTCCAGACGTCGCTGCAGTTTCCTTCGATCCAGCGCTACGACGAATACTATGCGACCGACCTCATCGTCGATGACGGACGTTGCCGGGGATTCACGGCGATTGAGATGCGCAGCGGGCAGATGAAGTTTTTCCAGGCGGGCGCGGTGATCATTGCCAGCGGCGGCGCGGGGCGCATGTTTCCGTTCACCACCAACGGTGCGATCAAGACCGGCGACGGCATGGCGCTGGCCTATCGCGCCGGTGTGCCGCTGAAGGACATGGAGTTCGTGCAATACCACCCGACCGGCCTGCCCAATACCGGAACGCTGCTGACCGAGGCGTGTCGCGGTGAAGGCGGCATTCTGGTCAACAAGGACGGCCGGCGTTTCCTGCAGGATTACGGCATGGGACCGGAGACGCCCGTCGGCAAACCGGTGCTCAAGACCATGGAGCTCGGGCCGCGCGACCGTGTCAGCCAGGCGTTCTGGCATGAGCAGAAAAAAGGCAACATGGTGCCCACGCAGTGGGGCGACTGCATGCTGCTCGACATGCGCCACCTCGGCGAAAAGACAATCAACGAGCGCCTGCCATTGGTGCGGGACATGGCGGTCAGCTATCTGGGAGTGGATCCGGTGACCGATGCCGTACCGGTGCGCCCGGTCGTGCATTACATGATGGGCGGCATCGATACCGACATCAGCGCGGCGACGCCACTGCCCGGACTGTTTGCAGCGGGTGAATGCGCCTGCGTCAGCATCAACGGCGCGAACCGGCTGGGATCGAATTCGCTGACCGAACTGCTGGTGTTCGGGCGTCGTGCGGCACTTAGTGCGATCGACTACCTCGCGGCAGGTGCAGGTGCCGTCAATGAGGCGGCGCTGGCTGCACAGGCAGCCGCAGCGCAGGCGCGGTTGCGCGTGCTGTTTGACCGGAACAACGGCACGGAAACCACAGCCGGGCTGCGCAAGGAAATGATGCTGATCATGGAAGAGCATGCCGGCATTTATCGCAGTGGTGAAGGCCTGACCCAGGCCTGCGCAACGCTGGCTGACCTGCGCCGGCGCTATGCCGCCATCGAATTGCACGACAAGACGAATGTCTACAACACCGATTTGCTGCAGGCTCTGGAACTCGGGGCGATGCTCGACTGCGCCGAAGCGGTGACGGTCAGCGCGCTGGCGCGTACCGAGTCGCGCGGTGCGCATCAGCGGCTGGATTTTACCGAGCGTAACGACCGGAATTTCCTGCGCCATACACTGGCCGCTTACCGGGGCAGTGAGCCACCGCAAGTCGATTATCGTGACGTCGTGATTACCCGCTCCCAACCCGGCGTGCGCGACTACTCGGGAGGCCACGAGTGAG